>JBJKQF010000320.1:0-48851 GCA_046705545.1 Terriglobia bacterium | reverse complement strand
ACCGGTGGAGAAATCGGCCAGCGCTGAGTCCGAACCCTCCACTTCGATCAAAACGCCGTCTGGTGTGTTGCAGACAAAACCCGACAGCTGAGAACGGAGAGCCAGCTGATAAACAAAAGGGCGGAATCCCACACCCTGCACAACGCCGCGAACTTCAATTCGCTTTCTTTTCCGAATTACCAAAACCTACCCGTTGCCGTCTGGCACAATCCCAGCGCATCCGACAGACCAACACAAATTAGAGCGACGCCTGCCGGTGAAGTTGCGGCTTGGCGGCCTCTGGCTTTCGGGGCTCACCGAACCCCGTCAGAAGATAATGGTCACTCTTTCTTGCAGTTATTATAAGACGGAACAGAGATAAGGCACGTCTCCAGGCTTATCGCGGCAGATTTCCGATACGCAACCTCAAGATGCAATCGGACCCTCATGCTGTGTTGTACTGCTCGCCCCTAAACTCCCTAAGTAAAGGTATGAAATGGCGCTTTTGTGAACATCAACTTCGAACAATTCGAGCGCTTTGATATCTGTTGCCAATATCCCGGATATCCTCTATCACATTGAAAATGAATATGATAATGAGTTAATCTGGTTGGCTATTTTTCACTTGACTCCAGCCATGGGTTGCCGTATTATGTGAATATATATTCACAATGAGGATGAAATGGCACTAGAAAAACTGGATACCGAAATTCGAAAGGAACAGATTGTGGAAGCTGCCTTGAGCTTGATTGCCGCTCACGGCGTTCGCCGCCTGAGCATGGCATCGCTCGCACGGCGAGTAGGTTTGGTACCCTCCGCCCTCTACCGGCATTTCAGCAGCAAGCAGGAAATTCTCCAGGCAGCTATTCAACTGATCGCAAGACGGGCGAAAGAGAACATGGAAGAAGTCCGCAGCCTCACTCCCAATGCCTTGAGCCGCCTGGAACGGCTCCTGGGGGAGATCATTAAAATGATTCGGGAATTGCAGGCGATGCCGCGCATCATCTTCTCAGAAGGAATGTCTACCGACCGTCCTGAAGTTAAACAGCAGGCATACGGGCTCCTGCAGACCGTGTTGAACGGCATTGGAGAAATTATTCGTGAGGGTCAAGAGCGCGGTGAGATTCGGCCGGACATCGACGCAAGATCGCTGGCGGTCATGTTCTGGGGAATGATCCCCGCATCCGTCATCTTGTGGCATGTGAGCGACGGGCAGTTTGACGTGACGCGGCAGGCGGAAAAATCCTGGAACCTATTCCGAGACGGGATTCGGGCACGGTAAATTTTTTTGCGGGCTTTGTGAATAAGCGTTCACCTTGGAGGAGCAGCGATGGTGATTGAGAGAATCAAGCAAAAGGCTGCCGGGATCCAGAGTTCCAAGAAGCGGCTGGCGCTGCTGGCTGTTGTTGGAGTGGCTGCCATTGTGACTTTGGCCTGGCTGGAGTCGCGGTCGCGGAACGGTGACGAACCCATACGCGTTTCGGGCAATATCGAAGTGACCGACGCGGAATTGAGTTTCAAGATTCCCGGCCGTGTGGAAGCGCGCCTGGTGGACGAAGGGCAGACGGTGACGGCGGGACAGACCGTGGCATTACTGGATAGCAAGGAACTCTCGCAGGAGGTGAGCCGCAACCGGGCGGAGGTGGAAGCCGCTCGGGCCGAGCTCGCCGAGCTTGAGGCGGGGTCGCGCCCCCAGGAGATTGCAGAAGCGCAGGCCGCAGCGAACCGGGCCAAGTCCCGCCTGGAGGAGCTGGAAGCGGGCTCGCGTCCTCAGGAGATCGCGGCAGCTGAGGCCGCGTATCAGAGCGCGCGAGTGGACGCCAAGCGCTTGGCTGACGACCTTGACCGTTACAGCGGGCTCTACAAGAAGCAACTGGTCTCGACACAGCAATACGAGGCGGCCCGAACGGCATCTGAGATGGCCGGCGCGCGCGAGCGCCAGGCAAAGGAGCAGCTTGACCTTCTGAAGGAGGGCCCGCGCCGGGAGGAGATCGCCCAGGCTCGCGACTCTTACGCTCAGGCCGAGCAGCGTTACACGTTGGTCAAGATCGGGCCTCGGCGGGAAGACATTGAGCAGGCGCGGGCGCGTCTGGACCAGGCGCGGCAGTCGCTGGCGCTCGCGGAGACCCGGCTTGGCTACGCCACGCTTGTTTCTCCGATGTCGGGCATGGTGCTTTCAAAGAGCATTGAGCCGGGAGAGTATGCCTCCGCAGGAACACCCATTGTGACGGTGGCCGATCTTGAAAACGTCTGGCTGCGCGGATACGTCAATGAGACAGACTTGGGGCGGGTGAAGCTCGGCCAGCAAGTTCGAGTGACCACGGACACCTATCCCGGCAAGGCATACGAAGGCCGCGTCTCATTCATCTCCTCGCAAGCTGAGTTCACTCCCAAGAGCGTGCAGACGGAGAAGGTGCGGGTGAAACTCGTTTATCGCATCAAGGTGGACATCAAAAACCCCAACATGGAACTGAAGCCGGGCATGCCGGCGGACGCTGTGATCCGGACGGGAGGCAATTGATGGAAGCCATTCGGACCGAATCCCTGACCAAGGCTTTCGGGACCCTGACGGCGGTCGATGGAATATCCCTCAGCGTGGCGGAGGGCGAGATTTTCGGCTTGGTGGGTCCGGACGGCGCCGGCAAGACCACCACCATGCGCCTGCTGGCGGCCATTATGGACCCAACCTCGGGAGACGCCTGGGTGGCGGGCCACCACACGGTGCGCCAGGCCGAGGCAGTGAGCAACGACATCGGATACATGAGCCAGCGGTTTGGGCTCTACCCGGACTTGACCGTTGCGGAAAACATTGATTTCTACGCCGATGTTTACGGCGTAGCGCGCCGTGGGCGCCAGGAGAAGATCGACCGGCTGCTCGACTTCAGCAACTTGACGCCTTTCAAGAAACGGCAGGCAGGAAACCTATCCGGCGGAATGAAGCAGAAGCTGGGCTTGGCCTGCGCTCTGATTCACACGCCCAAGGTGCTGTTTCTTGACGAGCCAACGAACGGCGTCGATCCTCTATCGCGGCGCGACTTCTGGCGCATCCTTTATCAGCTTCTCCACGAGCGCGTCACGATCTTTGTTTCCACGGCTTACCTGGATGAAGCCGAGCGGGCCAATCGTATTGGTCTGATGCATCAGGGAAAACTCATTGCCGTGGGCGCCCCGCACGAAGTGAAGAAGCTGATGCACGGCGGCATCCTGGAGGTCCGCGCGCCGGAGCCACGACGGGTCACGGCGATCCTTCGCGAGCAACTGGGGGCAGGGTCGGTGGGGCTGTTCGGGGACCGCGTGCACGTGGTCACGGAGGACCCGGAAGCAACCGAGCGGCGGGTTGAGCAGATTCTGTCCGGAACTGGAGTGGGTGTCGAAGGGATGCGTCCCGTCGAGCCGTCCCTTGAAGATGTGTTTGTCTCCGTGCTGGCCGGAAGGGAAGGGAGGATGCCCAGTGAACCTCGCTGAAGCGGACAAAGCCGTGGCGATCAGGAACCTCGAGCGGCGTTTCGACTCATTCGTGGCCGTGAATGGCATCAGTCTGGAAGTTGCGAAGGGCGAGATCTTTGGCTTCCTCGGCCCGAACGGTGCGGGGAAGTCGACCACTATCCGAATGCTGTGCGGCATCCTGGCTCCGAGCGGCGGTTCGGGCACGGTCGCCGGATTTGATATTCGCACCCAGTCGGAAGAGATCAAGAGCCACATCGGCTACATGAGCCAGAAATTCTCGCTCTATGAAGACCTGACGGTCGAAGAGAATATCGATTTCTACGGTGGCATTTACCGCATCCCGCCGCAAAAGAGGGCAGAGCGCAAAGAATGGGTGATCAAAATGGCAGGTCTTGAGGACCACCGCCACGCGCTCACGGGAACCCTTTCAGGAGGATGGAAGCAGCGACTGGCGCTCGGCTGCGCAACCATGCATGAGCCCTCCATCATTTTTCTCGACGAGCCGACCTCCGGCGTCGATCCCAACAGCCGGCGCCAGTTCTGGGACCTGATCTACGAGCTTGCGGGGCGCGGCGTCACGGTTTTTGTGACCACGCATTACATGGACGAAGCGGAATACTGCGATCGCATTGTGCTGATCTATCGCGGTGAGTTGATCGCCGAAGGCGCGCCCGGAAAGCTGAAGACGAAACTCATGCACGAGGACGTTCTTGAAGTGGCCTGCGAGCGGCCTCAGGACGCTATGGAGGAGATTCGAAAACTGGCCGGCGTGAAAGAAGTTGCGCTCTTCGGCAAGAACCTCCACGTGGTCGCCGAAGGCGGAGAGGTTGCGCGCTTGGTAGAAGCCTCTCTTGCGCGGAGCGGCTTCGGACTTGAAAGGATCGAGAAGATCGCTCCTTCGATGGAAGACGTTTTTGTATCGCTGATTGAAGCGCGTGATCAGGCGGACCGCCTTGCGCAGGGGGTAAAGCGATGAATCACCGCCGCGCCTGGGCTATTGCCCGAAAAGAATTCCTTCACGTGCTACGCGACCCGCGCAGTCTGGGAATGGCCATCGCCATGCCAATGTTCCTGTTGCTCCTCTACGGATACGCCCTAACGCTTGATGTGGACAACGTCCCTATGGTGGTCTGGGACCAGAGCCAGACTTCCGTCAGCCGCGACTTTATCAGCCACTTTGGAGGTTCCCGCTACTTTTCGATCGAGGGTTACGGCTGGGACTATCCCGAGCTGGAGCACGAGATTGATTCCGGCCACGCGCTGGCTGCTCTAGTAGTGCCGAGAGACTTTGCTGAGGGGGTTCATTCAGGGCGGCCGGCTTCCGTGCAGTTGATTGTGGACGGCAGCGATTCCAACACCGCCACTCTCGTTGTGGGTTACGCGGACGCCGTAACCCGAGCTTACTCGCAGGCGCTGAGCCTTCAGGAGATCCGCCGCCTGGGTGGCCGAGCGCTCAACGCGCCGGTGGACTTCCGCCCGAGGGTCTGGTTCAACCCGGAATTGGAGTCCCGCGATTACATCATTCCGGGACAGATCGCGGTGATCATGATGGTTATTGCGGCGCTCCTGACCTCGCTGACGGTAGCGC
The DNA here is from genome assembly GCA_046705545.1 of Terriglobia bacterium. Lineage (GTDB taxonomy): Bacteria > Acidobacteriota > Terriglobia > UBA7540 > UBA7540 > JAMCXS01. Next base: position 43,837 of record JBJKQF010000320.1, on the reverse strand, counting down.
GCGAATGGGAGCGCGGTACCATGGAGCAACTGATCTCAACTCCGGTAACGGGCCGCGAACTCATCCTGGGCAAATTGCTCCCGTACTTCTCAATCGGCATGGTGGACATGGTGCTCGCGGTTCTGATGGGCGAATTTCTTTTCCACGTGCCTTTGCGCGGCAGCATCCTGCTGCTCTTTGCTTCGGCGGCGACCTTTCTGGCGGGAACGATGGCGCTGGGCATCCTGATTAGTGTCGTCGCCAAGAATCAGCTCATGGCCAACCAGCTGGCGATGGTGCTGACCTTCGTACCTTCGTTCTTGCTTTCAGGATTTGTATTCCCAATCAGCAACATGCCCACCGTCATCCAGTGGGTCACCTACCTAGTCCCCGCCCGCTATTTTATCGTTTTGCTCAAAGCGATTTACCTGAAAGGCGCGGGACTTTCCGTCCTGGCAGGGGATGGAGTGCTGTTGGTCGCCTACGCTGCCAGCACGATTCTACTGGCGGTTGGAATCTTTAAGAAGAAGCTGGTGTAGCCATGTGGGAACGCATCAAGCACATGCTCGTCAAGGAATTCATCGAGGTCTTCCGCGACCCGCGCATGAAGGCTCTTATATTCGTCGTGCCGGTTCTGCAGCTGATGATCTTCAGTTACGCGGCAAACACTGACGTGCGCCACGTGGCCACCGCCGTCTATGACCTTGACAACACGGTCAGCAGCCGCGAGTTGGTGAGCCGGTTCGTGAAGTCCGGCTACTTTGACGTTGTCGAAAACATTTCGAGCGACGTGCGGGAGCGCGAACTGCTCGACCGGGGCAAGGTCCTGGTCGTTCTGCATTTCGACAAAGGCTTCGAGGGAGATCTTCTCGCCGGGCGCTCCGCCCCGTTCCAGATGATCGTGGATGGGACGGACTCGAACACCGCCGGCATTGTCTTGGGTTACAGCAACACGATTGTGCACGAGTTTTCGCAGGCGATCTTACAGCAACGGATCGATCGCTTGTTTGGCCAGGTTCGTCGGCCCGGACAGGTGGTCCTCCAAACGCGCGCTTGGTTCAACGAAAATCGCGAGAGCCGCACCTTCTTTGTGCCCGGTGTTATCGCCCTGATGATCACGCTGCTGACCTTGCTGCTGACCAGCCTGGCCATCGTCCGCGAAAAGGAGATCGGCACCATGGAGCAGATCATGGTGACGCCCATTCGCCCCGTGGAATTCATCCTGGGCAAGACCGTGCCTTTCGCCCTGATCAGTTTCGTGGATCTCGCGTTGGTGGCGCTGGTAGGAGTTTACTGGTTCGAGATTCCCGTGCGCGGTAGCTTTGGGCTGCTGGTTTTCTCCATGTCTGTCTATCTGGTGAGCACGCTCGGCATTGGGCTCCTGGTTTCAACCGTAAGCGAGACTCAGCAGCAGGCAATGATGAGCACTTTCTTCTTTTTCATGCCGGCCGTCTTGCTTTCGGGTTTTATGTTTCCCATTGCCAATATGCCGGTCGTCGTGCAGTGGCTGACCTATCTGAATCCTATGCGCTACGTGATGGTGATTCTCCGCGGCATTTTTCTGAAAGGCGTCGGGTTGAACATCCTGTGGCCCCAGGTCACCGCTCTTGCCGTGATGGGGGCGGTGACGTTGGCGCTGGCGTCGAAGCGGTTCAGAAAGACCCTGGCATGATTTGCGGTGCGGGCAGGGAATGAGCTTTCAAATCGAAAACGAGGGAAGTGATATGAGCCGAAAATTGTACATCTTCTCGATGGCTATTCTCCTGGCAGGCGCGGGTTCGCTCTTCGCTCAGGAGAAGCCGCCTGTGCGGCTGACCCTGACGGAGGCGGTGCGTCTGGCTCTGCGGCAGAATCCCGAGGTGCAGATTGCCCACCTGGACGCGGCCTCCAGCCGCGAAGACCGCTCCGTGGCTCGCTCGGCGCTGCTGCCCCAGGCGGGACTGGGCGTTTCGGACGCGGCGACGCGCCGCAACCTGGAGGCCTTTATCGGGCGACGCATTCCGGGCTTCCCTCAGCACGTGGGACCCTTCCAAACGTTCCAGGCTGGGCCGGAGTTTTCCGTTCCGGTTTTTGACTTGACGCTCTGGCGGCGCTTTCAGGCCTCCAAGCGCATGGTGATTGGGGCGGAAGCGCAGCAGTTGTCGGTGCGCGAACAAACCACGCTACTGGTGGTGTCACAGTACCTGGGATGTTTGCGGGGGGCGGCGGACGTGCGGGCGGCCCAGTCACGCGTGAAGCTTGCCCAGGCGCTTTACGACCAGGCGGTGGAATTACAGAAGCAGGGCATCAGCACGGCGCTTGATACCCTCCGCTCCAACGTCGAACTGCAAAACGAAAAGCAGCGTTTGATCGTCGCAGAGGCGCAGCGCAAGACTTCGCTTTACGGCTTGGCCCAACTGATCAACCTGGACCCACACCAGGAAGTGGAACTGGGCGATGAAATGAGCTTTTTTGCGACACCGCAGATCAATGTGGCAGAGAGCTTGGAAGGTGCGTACGCCAGGCGTCCGGAAGTGAAAGCTCTGCTGGCGCAGGAGTCGGCGGCGCGCCTCGAGATGCGCGCGGCAGGGGACGAGCGGCTGCCCAAGGTGGTGGCGGAGGGCAATTGGGCCTACCAGGGTCTTTCCGCGGGGCGGTCGATTCCAGCTTATCAGTATCAGGTGACGGTACAGGTGCCGCTCTTCACCGGTGGGCGGATTCACGCGGAGAGGACCAAGGCGCGCATCCGGGTCGAAAAGCTTGAACGACAAATGGAGGACCTGAAGAGCCGCATCGCGCTCCAGGTGAAGACTGCCGTGGAACAACTCAACTCGGCCCGCAATGAAGTTCAGGTGGCGAACCTGGGCGTGAAGCTTTCCAAGGATGAGGTCGAGCAGGCGCAGGAGCGCTTTCAAGCCGGCGTGGCTAACAATATCGAAGTTACAACGGCACAGGATGCACTTTCACGCGCCAACGACAACCAGATCTCAGCTCTTTACCGGTACAACCAGGCGCGAGCCGACCTGGCACACGCGACAGGACAAATCGAAGAGCTTTACACGCCTTGAGGCTTGGTTCCGGAAACGGGCCTTGACTGCGTCAGCGCGAACCTACAACGTGCCCTGACTACCAAAGGAGGGGCTGGACATCCGGCGACTCGGAAGTCTGGCAGCTACGCAAAAAGGTCTGAGGTTTGAAGGTGTCTCGTTGAGACCCGTGCTATCGAGGCCTGTAAGACTGAGGTTTGACTCTTCGATCGAAAAAAATGTGAGGCGGATGCTCACGATACTTTCCCGCCCGTTTCTACTCCCAGCTTAGCCAGCACCATACTGGGGCAGCCATTCCATTTATCCCGAGGCTCGTTGCCGACGTAAGGCAGGTCTCTTATCCCCATCCGGCTGGTGAAGAATCCGCTCACCACAAGGTCGCGAATCTTGCTGAAAAAAGCGACACCAGCAGCATCCTCGGGCGCGGCCTTTTGAGGGTAGGCAATTCGGTCAAGAATCTGTTTCTGCCAGGCAGGAGAACACTCGGAGAAATTGTACTGAAAAGACCGGTTACACTCCATATCGAGCCACGTCAATCCGCCCTGGATCTCAGTAAGAAGGTCGCCCCGCTCTAAGTCGAGCCAATCATCGATGAATTCAGGAACTCCTGCCTCAGTGGCGCTGCCCGAGCGCTGGTCTGCGGGGATGATCAAATCAGACAGAATTTGAAGGGTCTTCCATTCATGGGGATTCAAGGCTTTGGGATGCTTGTTTGGAGACGCCGCTTCGGCGGCAAGCTGTTGCGGCGATGCGCTCGCTGCTTGGGATGCAAGCGGTGTAGCGGAAACTAGAAGCGCCGCCGGCAGGGTTGTCATGAGCTTCAGGACGCCACGCCGTTCGAAACGCTTCGTCCTGTCGTTCAACTTCTTATCCATTCTGTCCTCCAGCCGGTCGATCGTAAACGGGATTCCGGCGGTTGCATGATGCGTTATCGTCTTCAGGCGCGAAAGGCTGCCTACACGTTCCGCTTCTTAACTTGGTCGGCAATGTACTCGCTCGTGCGCCAGGCGAGCGCCATGATCGTCAGAGTGGGATTCTTCTCCGCGAGGCTGGCAAAGGGCGCGCCATCGGCGACGAAGAGATTCTTGCAGTCCCATGCCTGGCAGTTGGAGTTCAGAACCGATGTCTTCGGGTCGTCGCCCATTCGAGCTCCGCCCACTTCGTGAATGCCTTGTCCGCCTTCTGAAATTCCCCACTGTTCCTCAGGCCCCGCCGATTTAATCACCTCGCCGCCCGCGGCCTTCACGATATTCTGAAAAGTCTCTTGCATATGCTGGGCCATGCGAATTTCATCCTGGCCCCACTTGAAGTGAAACTTCAGAACAGGAATCCCCCACTGATCCAAAACGTTTTTGTCGATCTCGCAGTAACTGTCTTTATTGGGGATCATTTCCCCTCGGCCGTGCATGGAAACAAACGAACCGTATAAATTGCGGCAGTTCTGTTTCAGTTTTTCCCCGTATCCGCCGCCAACCAGATTCTCGGTTCCGCTCAACACACCCGGCATGGGCATTCCGCGGCGGCCTCCGTCAAACTCAATGTGATAGCCGCGAGAGAAGGAAAGTTCATTCTTTTGCTGTTTCTGATGATTCCACCACGGCATGTAGAGATGCATTCCCCCGACGCCGTCGCAGTTATGCGGAGGCTGGTCCATCATCCTGGGAAAGAAACCGCAGACGTTTGACATGACGGTGTCCATCAGGTACTTGCCTACCAAGCCGCTTGAATTTGCCAAGCCGTTGGGAAACCGAGCACTGCGTGAGTTCAAAAGCAAGCGCGCGGTTTCGCAGGTGCTTGCCGCGAGGACAACTACTTTCGCATGCACCTGAGTTTCTTTCCGGGTCTTCTTGTCAATGTATGAAACGCCGGTGGCACGGCCTTCTTTGTCCGTCAAAACCTCCCGGACCATGGCGTTTGTTCGAATCTCCAGATTGCCGGTCACTTGAGCCGGCACCAGCAGTACAGCCGGCGAGGAAAAATTGGAACCGAGCCTGCAGCAGCGCCCGCATTGAGAAACATAGTGGCACACAGGCCGGCCACGGTGCGGCCGAGTTAAAACGGCCAAGCGAGACGAAATGCAAGGAATGTGGAGTTTGTCGCAACCCTTCTTTACGAGCAGTTCATAGCAGCGCGGCGCGGGCGGAGGAAGAAATTTGCCATCCGGAAGATTTTCAATGCCTTCAGCCGACCCGAACACGCCGATCAGTTCTTCTGTCTTGTCGTAGTAAGGGGCCAGGTCATCGTACGTGATGGGCCAGTCGAAGCCCTTGCCATCACGACTGTGGGGTTTAAAGTCGTATGGGCCGTTCCGCAGAGAGATTCTTCCCCACGAGTTCGTACGGCCTCCCAGCATCCGGGAGCGAAACCACATCCATTCGCTCCCGCGGGCATTAACGTAAGGTTCTCCGGAAATTTGCCAGCCTCCAACAGCCGCAAGGAAGTAGTCCATTGAGCTTGTGAAGTCGCCTCCACCATGGAGGGGCGCATCGTATTCCCATTCGAGCCACTTGGAATCTTTGGCGGCATCATACCAACCACCCGCTTCGAGCATCAGGCACTTCGCTCCAGCCTTCGTCAGGTTATAGGCGGCCATTCCGCCGCCGGCTCCTGAACCGACAATGATGACGTCATAAGGATTAGCAACGGACATTGAATATGGCATTAATCTCTCCTCGTCATAACTGCGGGCTCCGCCAACCTGCATGATCGGTGTTCCCATGCCTATTGAAGGCGGACGATACGATTGTTCGTAAGGTTGTTTCCCTGTTCGTCAAAAGTGATGATTCCAGAAGCCCCCGCATGATCTCGGGTGGCCGCGACCTGGTCGCGCACGCGAGCGCGGTTCGGGCCGGCTTGGCGCACAGCCTGCACAATAAGCCGGACGGCGTCGTAAGCTTCTGCAGCAGCAGGACTCGGAAAAGCTCCGGCCGCGGCATGATAACGGTTTGCGAAGTCAGTGAAGGAAGCCGTTTCGGTCTGCCTGGCAACAACCGTGTAGATGCCATCCCCTGCACGGTCTTTTTCTCCCGCGGCATCCAGCCCGTGAAATCTCAGCCCGGCGCTCTCCTGGGCGGACTCTTGGGAAAGATAGACTTGGGCACGGACTCCGTCGGCCCGAAAAGCCTCCAGCAACTTCTTTGTATCTTCCGGCTGCGTCCACAAGACAATGGCTTGAGGTGACTTCGCTCGAATGCGAGCCAGCAAGGGACGGGTGTCGGTCTGCATCCGTTCGACGAGGAGCGGGAGCGGGGTTGACCCTTCGAGTCGGTGAACTGCTTTGGTGAATTCCCGACCGCCCACACGCCCGTCATGGTCAGGTCCGGTAACGAGGAGGACGCGTTGGAAACCTCGCACGCGATAAATGTCCCGGGAGATCACCTCGGCTTGCTGAGCGTCGCTCGGCGCGAGGCGAAAGATCCACGGCATATTAATTTGAGTCGTCGTGGGGTCCGTGGAGAGAGTGAGTGTGGAAACACCCACCTTGTTGCCGATCTGCTCGCTCAAGTGCGCCGCCACCCCATCGGCGCAGGTCACAATGGCAATGACCCTTTGCTGCAGGACGAGATGAATGATTTCATCACCAAGGAGCCCCCAAGGAGGAACACTCTCGTCGGCGACGTCGAGAGCAAAATGCAGACCTCCCGGCAATGGGCGTTTGGACGCATCTCGAAGAGCCATTTGCGCAGCCCGGACAATTGCCTCTCCGTCGGCCTTCTGCGGGCCGTGAACTGGCGCCAGCAGTCCGATGTGGATGATCGGTCCCTCCAGGTCGAAGGAAGCATTTCTTCCCGGTCCGTCGTAGCTGACGCCCTTCGATCCGATGGAATCATAGGGGAGCGGAGACCCATCCTGTTGCGCAAAAACCACCGTGGCCCCCATGACGACCGCAATGAGGCTTGCGCACCGCAGAAGTTGCATCAGCCTATGAAGCGTCTGTCGCATATCGAGTTCACGAGGGCCGAAAGGCAAACCTATCGGGATGTCACAGCTCCCTTCTCATCGCTGGAGCGCCAGCGTCCCCTCCTTCCAATCTGTGCGGTGTTCAGGCCAGTAGACAAAGTGGCCGTCCTTGACCTCGCAAAAAGTGACAGGGGCGATGTTGTTCAAGGTGTAATCAAAAAACGCCGTGCCGCTCACACCTTGGTAACGCTTCATCTCGTAGTCACGCAACGCGTCCATGATGCGAGCCCGATTGAGCCCTGCTTTGCGAATCGCCGCAATTAGCATGTTCATTCCGTCATAGGCGTAGGAGGCATAGGGGCCGGGAACAGCATCGTAACGTTTTATGTACTCCTGGCGGAACGCCAGCCACTTTGGATCCTGCCGCGAAGGGTCCATGGCGGAGATTGCCACCAGGCCGTTTGCCGCCGCGCCGGCGATTTTCAAAACCTTTGGATAAGCTACCCTGCTGCTGGCAAAAACTGGTTGATTCATCCCCATGGCGCGCATCTGTTTAAGAATTAGCCCGGCCTGAGTGGCATCGCCCCAAATGACGAGGCCGTCGATTCCCAGGCGTTTCAGCATGTGCAATTGCTCAGAGAAGTTCGTCGCGTCAGGCGGATACTTGACTACCACCACAGGTTGGAAGCCCGTGCGCCGGGCATCGTTAAAAAACTCCTCGTAGCCCCTACGTCCGTAGCGGCCGTTTACGCGCAGCACGCCCACGTTCCTGAGCTTGCGCTGATTAAAGATGTAATCCGCCAGGGCGTATCCTTGTTGCCGGTCGTCAGGAAAATTGTGCAGGATCCACTGGATTCGGGTTTCCGTCACGGTGGGATCCGTTGTGGCGGTATCCATGATTGGGAGCTGCAACTTCAAAGCGGCTCGAAGCGCGATGTGAGTAGAGGCCCCGTCAATCGAGCCCAGCATGCCCCACACGTGCTCCTTGTAATACATATTGACGATGTCCATTGACGAGGCGCCCCAAAGGGGCAGGTCATTGTGGACCTTGAGGGCGAAAGGTTTGCCGTGGTAGCCGCCGTGGGAGTTGGCTTCCTCGATCGCCATCTGCGCGCCGTGGAGCATGGGAATTCCGTATTGCGAATCAGGATTGTCCTTGCCAAGCGGACCCAGGAAGCCGATGTCAATCGCCTTCAGGGTATCCAGGGCTGGATCGGGTTCGCTGCGCGCCGCGCCATCGTATTCCAGGGTGTTCGGGTCAACGTACCACTCGTAGTAAGGCTTGCGAAAGCGCCCAAACGGGAAAGCCTGCTCCGGCATGTTTGCGTAATGCATTTTTGCCGGGGTCTTCTCTTCGCTCCTCATGGAGGGAGCAGACTGTGGCCAGGCAGGGCCGGCAAGAATAAGCAGTATGAGCACGGCAAAATGTGGAATCTTCATGGTCATATCCCTCCTGGTCTCTTCACTGCTTATAGTGCTTTTGTTGGAGAATTCTTCGGATAGGTTCCGGCCTTAGACCGCCCATCCAAGAACATTAACTTTTTCCTCAACTCGCTCACGCCGGCTGTTGCAGAACCGGATGATTCTGCGCAGGGTCGCGGGGTCAACGGCCTGATCGGCGTCGCACCTGGGCCGCGGGGCATCAATGCGGTTGCTGGCAACTTCGATCATCAGTCCATCACACCCAAACTCAATAGCGCCCCGGCTGGCTTGTTCCACCATGGAAGCAACTCCCGTCGCATGGCTCGGGTCGACAATGACAGGCAAAAAAGTCTCTTCCCGCACCGCGGGAATCACGTTCAGGTCCAGGGAAAATCGTGAATACTCGCCCGAGGAATAACCGCGGATGCCGCGCTCGCAAAGAACAATTTCAAGATTCCCTTCTTTTGCGATGTACTCCGCCGCCCCCAGCCATTCACACAGGCTGGCCGCCATGCCACGCTTCAGCAATACTGGCTTCTGGGTTCGTCCGACCTCGACCAGAAGAGGGAAGTTTTGCATGCTCCGCGAGCCAATCTGGAGCATGTCCGCATACTGGGCGACGGTTTCCACCAGCCGAACGTCAATCACTTCCGTGACCACCGGCAATCCGGTCTCGTCGCCTGCGGCTCGCAGGATCTTCAGCCCTTCCAGTCCTAGTCCCTGGAAATCGTGAGGAGAGGTTCGAGGTTTGTAGGCCCCGCCGCGAAGCAGGTCAGCGCCGGAAGCCTTAGCGATGCGCGCCAGCTCGGAGGTTTGATCCCAACTTTCCACTGAGCACGGTCCGGCAATCACCACGGGCGATCCCGTCCCAAACCGCACACTTCCAACCTCACCCACGCGGCGATGTTCGCTCCCGTAACGGGGATTGGTCTTCCGGCTCAGTAAAGGACAAATACGGGGCAGATCATCGGTAGTAACTTTTCCGGCGATCTTCATGGCAAACTCCAGTTTTGTGAGGCTGGAAGCACAGAGTCCCTTGCCGAGGGTCTTCTTCCAGCGTTATCGGCGAAGCGGCCAACTTCGCTACCAAGCGCCCGTTTCCGGGGAGCTACCCGGCATTGCGCGCGCCGGAGCCATGCCCTCTGTCGGACTCGAAGATGACCATCGCTTCCATTTCAATCAGCAATTCCGGCCGGCACAAGATGGCCTGAATGCCCGTGGAGGCCGGCAGAGGATCCAAGCCTTGCTGCTTGAAAAACTCCGTGCGAATTTCATTGAAGGCAGCGTAGTCGCGTTCGATGTCCCGAAGATAGCAAGTGGTTCGAACCACATCCTTCCAGGTTGCGCCTTCGGACTTCAGCAGGGCGGTGATGTTCTCATAGGTTCGCCAGGTCTGGGCGCGGAAATCGCCCTCATGGATGCTCCGTCCGTACTCATCAATACTGGCGGTTCCGGAAATGAGAAGGATGGTTACTCCTTTGATGTCCAGGCGCAAACCGCGCGAGAAGGATGACGGTCGCTCGTAACAGTAAGCTTCATTCAGAGCCTGCGGCGCACAGATTGCCTTCCTGGAGACGGATTTGTGAGTTTCTTTCACCGTGACGACGTCAGTGTCGGTTTGTGGCTGACTCATTGAGTTGTTCCTCCTTGTCGGACTGGCGAATGCCGTGGCTCAGACCCTCGGCCGTAGCAACCCAGATGTCCTTGCCTTGAAATGTCATGTTAAGAACGTAGTTATGCGGCAGGGATGTCGGTGTTTCGATCTTGCTCTTTTTCCCGTCCGGACGGGTAATCAGGATTTCTCCGCGATGCGCCTTATCCGGCTTTCCCGTATCGAGAGCGCGCCAATCCGCTGGACGATAGGTAACCCACGTATTGGTTTTGTAGTCAAACTCGCAGAGGCCTTTCTGCGTAGATACCCAGACGATGTCGCCCCGCGCCTGGACTCCGTTAACAAAATTGGAGGCCAACCCGCTGTCTTTTTCCAGGTAGTTATGCCAGTTTCGCCCGTCGTAACCACTCAGGCCAAAATAGGTGCCTGCCCAGAACATCTTTGTTTCAGTGTCATAGGCAATGCTGCTGACCATGTTGTGGATCAGGCCCTGGTTCCGGTACAAAACGATTTCCATGGATTCGTCCGGGTCCATGTAGGGCCTCCAATAGTGCTGGGCGAGGTCGTAGATAAGAACACCCCCTCCCCACAGGCCCATGTAAAGCTTTTTAGGACCGACGGCCAGGGCATAGGACCAAGGCTCATTAAACGGGGAGTTTTGCTCGCTAAAAATCGTCCATTCGCCTGTGTCTGTGTCGAGGCGGCTGACACCTGCGGTAGTGGCGGCCCAAACGTATTTTCCTTGGATCGCCACACTGTAAACCAGATCGTTGGCCAACCCGCTGGTCAGGTTGGTGTAATTCTTAAACTGTCCCGCGGAGTATCTGCTCAGCCCTCCAAAGGTTCCCGCCCAAACGTCGCCGGTTTGCTTGTCCACGGCAACGGCAATCACTGCGTCGCCTGCCAGGCCATCCGCAGGGGTGAACACCTTTTGGACGCGTCCATCCTCGATTAACACCAATCCATGTGCGGTTCCCGCCCAGACCTGATTGCCCGCCACCGCCACGCTGTAAACCTCTCCGGATGGGAAGCCGTTGGCAGCTGTGTAGTTGATCCATTTTGTGTAGAGGGGAGGTGTCTGCGCCATCAGGCTGGAAGCAGCCAGAACGAGCAACGCAGCACCTGCTAAGGAGCACACGCGTCGTAAATTTCTCATCTTTCCTCCTAGGGACGGCTCGCTCGGCGCCTCAAGCAAGGTCCCCATTCTCTTTCATAAGGTCTTCAAGAATTCAATCAGGTCGTTCAACTGCACCTTGTTCATGTCGGAAGTGATTCCGTGTTTGTCGTCAGGATTCAACTTTGTCCAGATCTCTTCCAGCGTCAGGGCCGTGCCGTTATGCAGGTAGGGCGGCCGCATGTAAACCCCCTCGAGTTGGGGGATGTCGAAGTCCTTGACCGTGTCGTACTTCGTGGAGGTTCCAACATTCATCGCTACGCGCGACGTGTAATGGGTCGAGGGAGCATGGCAGTAATAGCAGCGGTCACGAACGGGGATGATGGTCCCGTAGTTGGTCTTCGTCCGGAAGAAAATCTCCCGCCCTCGCTCCTGCTCGGGAGTGAGACGCCCATTTGGACCGAGGTGCCGGTTAGGGGGCAGGCGGAGCGACCGGATATAAGACACCAGATCCTCGACTTCTGAGGGACTGAAGCCTTGTGACCGGAAGATGTACATGGCGGTGCGGGGTCCGTCTTGCGTCGCAAGATTGGGATTTAACCCGTTCCACTTGAAAGGGGAAGTCTCTCCAATATCATAGAGTGTCCGGTTTTCTACAGTATCGCGGCCGAGCTCAGGAGTTTCCAAACTCCATGCCAACCCATCTTCAAAGCCTTCGTGCGGGTGGCAACTGGCGCAGGCCAGTTGCCCCTGATAACAAAAACGCGCATCAAAAAACAGTTGCGCGCCACGGCGCACGGCTGTGATCTCTTTTGGCCCGCCCAAGTTAATCGTTGCGGCGACCTTTATCTGATGTAGATCGATAACGCTTAACGTATCGTCCATGCGGTTCGCAATGTAGGCAAAATGGCTGTCGGGTGATACTGCCACCGCTGTGGGATTGCGGCCTGTCTGGAGCCGCCGGACCACAAATTGGCGGGCCGAATCCAGGCGATAAGCGAGCGCATCAGGGTCACCAGCGGGCACTTTTTGCAATAACTGATTGAGTTTTGCAACGTTGATGATGGAGACGAGGTTGGAGCCTGACGCTGTGACCAGGGCCAAGCGTCCGTCTGGGGTAGAGGCCGCGCCAAACCCATCGGCGTAGAAGCGGTCAATGTCATCGAGGAGAACCTGCCGAACCCGGTCTTTCTGCACGTGCGCTTGCGGCTGTCCAATGACTGCCAGCCCGTCGGCCATATACCACCCCTGCTGGATCTGGACCAGTGGAACCAGGTTGTGGGGTTGCTGAAAGGGAACCAGCAGGTATCCGCCTTCCTTCGTCGGCACTTGAGCAATGTGACGAAGCTGAATGGCTCCGGGCACTGAAATCCGCCTGGAAACGATTTGCCTTGCAGTATCGATTACGGTTAGTTGGGAGACAGGCGGTTCTTCGGGCGGCTCCAGATGAGACAGGAGGTTTGCAACGTAAATCCATTTGCCATTTCGGGAAAGGGCGACGTATTCCGGAAAGTGCCCGGCATCCAGGCGTTTAGTTTCTTTCCCCGTCGCGAGGTCGATTACCGAAATGTCATCGCCGAGGGTATTTGCCGTGTAGAGGAACTTACCCGCTCGGTCGGTGGTAATACCAACGGGGCCCCAGCCGGTCTTGAGCGTCCGGAGGGTTCGAAATGTGGCCGTGTCAATTTCGCTGACCGTGTCGTCCCATTCGTTCGAAACGTAAAGCGTCTTTCCGTCTGGGGAAAGTGCGATCCCCGCTGGCTTGCGGCCCACCTTAACCCTGCTGATGACGTGGCGCGTGCGAGTATTCACCGCCAGCACGACATTGTCGCCTTCGCAAACAACATAAAGCCGGTTGCCGTCGGCTGACAGCGCAAGGGCCGTGGGGTTCAGGTAGTGAACATCGGGGTTCCAGCGTGCGCTCCAGGGCGATGCCAAGCTGGTAGCTTCATGCGGCACGAATCCGGCCAAAAGCAGCAAGACAAGAATCGCGATCCCCCACAGGGATTTCAGTATCCGGCTTACTCGGGCTCCTTTTTCCCCTGAACGCATGTTCATTTCCCTCGATTGACTGCTGCGGCGTGCACAGGTGCATTTGGTTCTTTGACGGTCAGAATCTGGTCAGCCCTAACATGGTCGAGTGTCTGGACCGTGCCGCTGGGCCACCGAATGGTCAATTTATCCACCTCGGTATGCTGCGCAAGGCCGAAGTGGGGCCGGGGATCACTTTGTGACAGGTATCCGCTTTCTGAGACCGCCTGAACGACTTGGCGTAAGTCACCGGCAACGGCCTCCAAGCTTGCGCCGAAGCCGTCACGGTTGCTGAGCGTTCCCACCAGCTTCACCGTCAGCCAGTGGTTGCGCTTGCCCTCGGGTGGCGTATTATGCAGAAGAATTCCCTCGGCCCCTAAAGTTGAGACGAATGCATCGATATAGCCGTCATTGTCATAATCGCCAAAACATGCGCTGCGGCTGACATGCCTTTCTTGGAAAAAGCTCCCAACTTCGGTGGAAACATCCGTAAAAGTCCTATTGTGGTTATTCCGTAACAAGGTGCTTTGCATGGGAATCAGCCAAGACAATCCCCCATTGACAAGAAAGATGTCCTTCCATCCATCGTTATCGAAATCGAAGAAGCCGTCTCCCCAGGCAACGTACTGACCTGACACCATGCCGATGCCGGACTCATCCGTCATGTCCAGAAAGAAGCCGCCGGGTTTGTCGGGGTTGTGGAAAAGACGATGGAAGCGAGCATCGGAAACGAACAGGTCCTGCCAGCCGTCATTATCATAGTCGCCAAAAATGGGCCCCATGGAAGTTGTTGCCTCGCCGTTCTGCCCGTATGCGACGTTGACCTCCACGGCGACGTTTGTAAAGGTGCCGTTGTGGTTGTTGTGATAAAGGAAACTGGGCATCGTGTCGTTGGCGACATAGATGTCCGGCCAGCCGTCGTTGTCGTAGTCGCCGACAGTGATTCCCATAGCTCGGCCTGCTTGCCGGGCGATCCCTGATTCCTTGGATACATCCGTAAAGGTCCCGTCTCCGTTGTTATGAAACAGCCGGTTGAATTCGGGATCGTAATCCAAGGGGCCAGGGTAATGATCGCCAGGGTAGAACTGCCGGTAACTGGGGACAAATCTCAGGTAGTTGCCCACAAAAAGATCAAGCCGTCCGTCGCGGTCGTAGTCGAGGAATGCCGCGCCGGTACCAAAGAATGGGTTGTCAACTCTAGCTTCCGCTGTAACATCCGCGAACGTTCCATCCCCGTTGTTGTGGTAAAGGATGGCGGACTTGTAATTGGTTACGTAAATGTCCACGTTCCCGTCGTTGTCGTAGTCACCGACGGTCACGCCGATCCCAAGCCCCTTGCCGCCCACGCCTGCCTGAGTGGTGACGTCGGTGAAAGTCCCATCGCCGTTATTGCGATAGAGGTGGTTGGTGGAGTCTATGCCGTCTGGAGCGGAATGGTTGGTAAGACCGTCGACATGGCGGCCGTTGACGACGTAAAGGTCGAGCAGGCCGTCGTTGTTGTAGTCGAGCCAGGCGCAACCGGAGCCGGTGCCTTCCAGGATTGAACTCAACTCCTTCTCGCCAAACGAGTGCCGAAAATCGATCCCGGATTTTTTTGTTGCCTCCACAAATTGAGGAAGCGAAGCTGGGAGGCCGGCTTGCAGCGGAAGACCCCTTCCCTGAAGTCTCTGAGCCATCCAAAGAGATCCTCCCGCAGCGGTCGAGGTCAAGAATTGTCTTCGAGAAATCCTCATGTGTTCCTCAGTGTCGAGTTGATGGTGAGTGTGATGGTATTCCCACGGGGATTGGCGTGTCGGAACGCCTCAAGGCCAGCGGCCAGCGATCTTCAGGCACCAAAGCTTTGCTTTCATGGCATCCTAGGCAGGGCACGTCTTCCCCCGTCCGTGCCCAAATCCAACTCTTCTGCGCGTGGATCACCCCCCCCTTTGCGTTCAACAGTTCAAACCTGATGGGAAGGTCGGAAGGAACCTTAATGTAGAAAGAGCCGTCACTTTCAACCGGAGCCACCCCGAGAATTCGCTCTTGATGATGGTCAGGTTGAAGCGCGATGACCCGAACGTCAGCGATGTGCGTTGTCAGCCGGCCGTGGGGCGAATCGGCGGAGATGTAGGAGTTGAGGCAAACGATCCGGCCATAGTCCCGAGTCGGATGAAGGATGCTCCAGTAATACTTGGGAACGGGACGCGGCTCCAACGGCACTGCCTGGACGCTTGAAAACTTCGGATTGTCATAAATTACTTTCCCAAGGGACTTGGTCGCGGAATTAAATACGTAAAGGCCGAAATTGCCGTTCATGCCGGATGAGCCGGAGCCCACTTCCGAGACGACCAATCGATTTCCGTCAAGGGTATGGGCTGACCAATAGTTGGAATTCTGTGGGGTAGCCACTGAAACGCCGAGGGTCCCAGGCCGAATCCACGCAAGCTGTCCACCCGTCTCCCGCCCTGCCGTGTCGGACCTTTCCACAAACAGCAGGGTACCGTCGAGCAACTCTTCTGCATCAGTGCGAATAACGTTGGTCCGGTTGCCCTGGGGCAACGGGCTGAGGCCGCTGCCATCGGGCCGTAAGGTGTAAAACACGCGAGAGTTGTCATCCTTGTCGCCCGCAACCAGTGATGACTTTGCCGAGACCAGAATTCGCCCGCTTTGCAGAACGGTTTCAACTTGGAAGTCGCCGGGGCCAAAGGTGATGGGGTGGGCGTCCGAGCCGTCCCTCTTAGAGACATAGATGGCAGATCTTTGCCGAGACCCCTTCCGGGAAACCATCGTGAAAGCAACCTGATTTCGCGGAAGATAGGCCGGCCGAAAGCAATCTCCCGGGCAGTTCGTCAGTT
Source organism: Terriglobia bacterium (assembly GCA_046705545.1). Lineage (GTDB taxonomy): Bacteria > Acidobacteriota > Terriglobia > UBA7540 > UBA7540 > JAMCXS01. The sequence continues at coordinate 27,919 of JBJKQF010000320.1, read as the reverse complement.
GGCGCTTGCCCGAACCGTCCGCTTTCATTTCCCATATCTGCCACCTGCTACCACGGGACTTCTGGCCTGAGAAGAGCACCTTGGTAGCGTCGAAGGATATCTGGGGGTCGGCGACTGCAAAGAAGTTTGGGGTCAGGTCGGTTGCGGACTGGGACGGTGTTCCCGGCAAAAAACGGACGAGATGGCTTCCTTTCGGAAAGCGTCCTGCCAGTTCGCCCAACTCAACTCTAGGCGCCTGAACGAAAATGATGGTAGGCAACAGCCCTGAAGAAGTGGGTTCCGGCTTTGCCAGAGACGTTTCAAACCCGGCAAAGACCAACAAACCGAAAGACATACTTGCTAAGGCAAGGCTTGTGGATAACTTCATAGAATATGAATCCGATGACCCGACGCAGCCAATTTTGGTAACGCTCTATACCTCAACCTTGACCGATATGCCCGGCCCGTTATGAAAGACCCAAGACCTGGTGCGTTTCTTTTTTGCCTGCGCCCAGCAACCCGACGAAGGCACAATCCTCGGATGAATGGAGGACTCTGTCGATGACAAATATCAAAAAACGGATTGATCTAGGTCAATCCAGAGTTTCTAACTTTTCTTATTTTGTGAGGTAATAGGTTTATTGAAGGCTGCTACTTAGGAGCAATATCCGGCTGCAAATTCTCGAATAGCGGGGACTGGCAATCTTCAGCGGCATGCCGCGCCCTCAAATCTCCGCATGTCCTGAATTATCAGGCGACGGCCCCGCTTTTCAATCAATCCTTCTTGCCGAAGCACCTTCCAGGTGCGGCTCACGGTCTCGGGAGACAATTCGAGAACATCGCCGATTTCCTGGCTGGAAAGAGGTAGGGTCAGCGAGCAAGGGCCCTGGGCATTCCGACCGTTTTCATTAGGAGGGATCAGCGACAGGATGAACGTTACCACCCTCGTCCGAGCGTCTTTGAAGCTCAAATCGGTCATTTGGGTGCGCACATTGGTAATTTCGCCAACCAGGAAGCGGACCATCTCGATCGAGATGTCAGGGTTGGCCTGCAAGAAAGCAAAGAACTCGTCGCGATAAATCGAGCAGATTCGCGAGTCCTGCAGCACGACGGCGGTCAGTGGGTAGGACGTTTCCACGAGTGCCTCGAGACCAAAGAGCGCTCCTGGAAACAGTACTCGAGTGATGCGCTCCCTCCCGTTTTCAAGTGGCTTAACCATTTTGACCAGCCCTGAGTGAAGAGAGAAAACGTGCTGAGCCGCCGCTCCTTCGAAAAACAGGATCTGATTTTTCCGGTATTGTGCTGGGGAAAAGATGCAGTTGAAGCGGGAAGACTCGCCTTTCGTGAACTCACGGAAAGGCGCGCTCGTAAGAACGGGACAGTTTGTACACGCCGGCATCAGATGCTCCTCCCCACATTTCCACTCTTGGGAGAGCCCCCAGGAAGGCAGCAGGCTTGTTTGTGTGGCATCATTGCTTGCACCGGAAGTCCTCCGGGTCTGCAATTCGTCCCTGTGACGGAAGCGCCGGCCCGTGCACCTTCCTTGTGTTTATGCCTATGTAATTGTACCAGAATTGGCGCCGGCTCCGACGCCTACCGTGCCGCCGGGCGCGGCCTTAGAGGAAGATAACTTGCTTGGCGTCCTGAATCATATTGATGAATGTCCCGACGCCAACGAAGTCGATGCCCGGGTAAGTGATCATCTCTTCCCGCTTGAGCCCCATCACACTCATTGACATTTCGCAGACGTGGATGCGAACGCCCAACGCGGCGGCGTCTTTCATCAGTTCTTCAAGGGACTTCACTCCGCGCTGCTTCATTACACTGCGAATCATCTTGGGCCCGATGCCCGCCATCTGCATTTTGGAGAGAGGCAGGGCGCGGGAGCCGCGCGGAAGCATGCGGCCAAACATGCGGTCGAGGAAGCCCTTCCGCAGTACTTTTTGCGGATCGCGCAGCGCCGCCGTGGCCCAGAAGGTGAAGAACATGTCCACTTCCATGTCGTAGGCGGTGGCGCCAAGCGCGATTATGAAGGCGGCAATCGTCGTATCGAGGTTGCCGGTCATTACGCCCAGAGCCAGGCGATTGGCGCTCGAAGATTTCTCCAGCGCCTCGACGCGCGCCACGAGATCCTGGAATTGTCGTTGCATGGTATCGGTTGCGGTCATCCGAACTCCTTGGAATCGCTGGCTGTAGGCCGGCGCGCGGCAGCGTCAATAGCTGACAACGGCACTGGCGTCGAGCAGCATTTGCGTGTAGGAGGCCGCCGCGATGGGTTTGGCCTCTTCGATCAGGTCAGCTTTCTCGTCATAGTCGCGGCCCTTGACGCACGGCGTGCAGAAATAGAGCTGGCCACCCATTTCGAGAAAGTTGGCAAGCAGCTCGGCAAGCGGCGTCAGGCCCTCGTGCTTCACGTGCTTGGCCGCGCCCTTCTGCGCCAGGTTGACGGCCGGGCCGATGAGCACCAGCTTGGCGCCGACGTCCATCGCCAGTGCGCCCACGGCGTGCGTGAAAGCGATTAGGACCATTTCGGGATGGTCTGTCCCCTTGCTCAACACGTAGACGATGTTTTCGCTTTTAGTTTCATCAGTCATGATTCCCTCGATTGCTTTTGTAGATGTCTCGTTGCTGGCGAGCGAAATAGAGTCCCAAGGCCAGAGGGCGGTAAAAAACGTGCGCCAGCTTGGTGACCATGACGAGCAGGACGAGTTCCATGGCCATGGTGGTGTGGATCAGTAGCACTGTATCGTTTACTCCGCCTGCCCAGCCGAATGAGACGGCCGTTTCCAGCCAGAAGCCGGTGACGGCCAGCACCAGCAGGAACACCAGCAACCACCAATCCGACAGCGTCGAGCTGGTCAGATACCTTGCCTTGCCCTGGTAACGCTGGTGGATGGATACGCTCACGCCGTAGAGCATGAGCAGGCCGGAAATGGTTCCGACAACGCGCGACGGCGGAAACCAGCCCCAGCGCAGAAAGTAGACGAAGATAAAATCGAGGCCCGAAGCGGCAAACAGGCCCAGGAACCCCGCCATGACACTGTAGTGGACAGCGCGTGGTGTTAGGTACCACGGGGCGGGCGGATCGTCCTCAGCGCACTGGGCATGCCGTTTCATGGTCAGGATTTCCCCGACAAGTTGCTTCAACACTCGCAGACGCTCCCGCCAGGGCAACCCCTGGAGAGGCGAGTCGGAGCCCTGGCTGCGATGATAATTCCGAACCAAGCCGGCGGTGCCGGCAAGCGCAACAATCGCGAGCAAAGCAAAAACACCCATGCCAACCTTGTGAACCACGGTATAGGGCACGAGCCCGAAAATCCAACCGTGCATCGGTTGTGCCTGCCCGAGGGAAACCAGAAGAAAAGCCAGTACTCCGGCCAACAAAAGGGTCATGGCCAGTGTCATGGCAGGGCTCTCGTACATCCGGCGGGCGAGCCCAGTAGGATCGAATGAGGCGATCGCGTAGCGCCGCAGCGCCGCCATCGTTTCCCCGGGCTTCGCGCCGCGGGGGCAGGTTGCGCTGCACTCGCCGCAGGAATAGCAGAGCCACGCCTCAGGCGATTGCACCAGCTTGCTTTTCAAGCCCAACTGCGCGTAGCGGATCAGTTTCCTCGGAAAAGGTGTGTCGCCTTCTGAAAGCGAGCACACCGCAGTGCAATTGCCGCAATTGAAGCAATTGGCCACGCCACTAGCTCCGAAACGCGCCAGCTCACTATGGAAATCAGGATCCACGGTTTGAGGCTTAAGTGTTGCACCCATCGTTACACCTATTTCCCGTTTTGCTCGATAAACTCGTATTTCACGTAATCACCGTCCGGGCCGGCCTCCTGCACCGTGCCATACTTTCTCATGGCGGTGACGTGCCAAAGCACCTGATCAGCCGGCAGGCCGGTTTGCCGCGCGAGTTCCGGCACCGTACCTGCCGCCTTCCGCAGGGCTTCGGTAATCTGTTTGCGGTCGTGGCGAAAATCGGCCACGTACTCTTTCAGGGCGCCGGAAGGGTCACTGTGCCGTTCGCGGAACAGCTTCAATGCTTGGCGATGTGCTTCTGTAAGTTTTGTGGGCATCGTTTCTCCCCCCTAATGAGGTCAGCCCTCCACCGGTACAGCTTCGACCAGACCGTCGACCATGGCGTCGAACTGGTCCAGCGTCCAACCCTTCAGGTCGATCGCGCGCGTCGGGCAGACCGCCACACACGCGCCGCATCCGAAGCACAAGCCCGGATTCACCCGGACCTTGACCAGAGCCTTGCCTTGAACTTCCACGGTCTCCTTGAGCAGCGCACCGGTGTAAGCGCACTCGGTCAAACAGCGCTCGCAGCCAGTGCACTTTTCCGGGGCTACCTGGGCCACAAAGGGATCCAGTTCCACGGCGTCGCGCGACAGCGGAATGGCTGCCTTCACTGCCGCCGCGGAGGCGGCGGAGAGTGTTTCCTCAATGTTCATGGGCGCTTGAGAGGTTCCGGCCAGCAACACGCCGTTGACTGCCGTCTCTACGGGGCGCAATTTGGGATGGACCTCCTGCAAGAAGCGGTCGGCGCCGACAGGCAGTTTCAATAGATCAATCAATTCCGGGATGCCATGTGGTACCAGACCCACGCCGAGCACCAGCAGATCGAGCGGCACCTCGACCTGTTCGCCGAAAGTCAGCCAGTCTTTCACGCGTACTTTCAGTGCCGAGCCGTTTTCTCCCGGCTCAACCACCGGCGGCTCGTCGCCGTGATAACGCAGAAACACCACGCCGGCCTCTGAACTCTTGGTGTAGTAATCTTCGTGCCGGCCGTAGGTCCGAATGTCCTGGTAGAAATCGAAGACATTCACATCAGGGAAACGCTTCTTGAGCGTAAGCGCCTGTTGAAGGATGGCGGTACAGCAGTAACGAGAGCAGTAATCGTTGATCTTGCCGTCGGCTTGCGGAGGGTTCACTCCCTCCACCTGGCGGCTGCCGACACAGTGGAGAAGACCGACGTTCCTTACTCGTTTGCCGTTCCAGGTGAAATCGCCATTCGGCAAGTCGGCAAGATGGCGCAGGAAGTCGGCCAGGGTCACCACCGCCGGCTGCTCGGCAAAACCGTATTCGCCTTTGGACGGTGTGTATGGGTCCGCCCCGGTGGCCATAATAATGGTGCCAACCGAGGCGCGAACCTCTGGGGCATCCGCCGGGTGGGCTGTGCCATTGCCGTCTGCCGTCGCTGAAGCGCGCTCTTTTGATTCAATTGCGATCTTCACGTCAAAGTTGCCAATAAACCCTGAAACCTTCTGCACGCGCGCACTCGTAAAAATACGAACCAGCGGATGATCGGAGACTTGAGCGATAAGCTTCCTCACCAACTCGGCGCCCTCGTCTTCATGAGGGAAGGTCCGGGCCAGTGAGGCGACCCGGCCGCCCAGGCTTGCAGCCTGCTCCACCAGGATCACCGGCACGCCCTTACCCGCCAGTTCGGCCGCGGCCTTCAGGCCAGCGATGCCGCCGCCAACCACAAGCGCCTGGCGATGATTGCCCATGCGGATTCGCTCAAGGGCTTCGGCGTGGTGCAGCTTGCCGACCGTTGCGTTGATCATCCGTAAGGCCTTGGAGGTTGCACCGGCCGGATCATGCTTGTGAGCCCAACTGCCTTGTTCGCGGATGTTGACGTGCTCGTAGAGAAACGGATTCAGGCCGCCACGCTGTACCGCGGTCCGGAACGTCAACTCGTGCAGAAACGGCGAGCACGACGCAACGACAATGCGGTTCAGGCCTTCTTTTTGAATGTCCTCGACGATCGTCGCCTGTCCGGGGTCCGAACACATGAACGTTTCCACCTTGCAGGTGGCCACGCCCCCGATTCCTTTTACCTGTTCGGCAAGCGCTTCCGTATTGACGACGTCGCTGATGTTCCCGCCGCACCGGCAAATGTATACGCCGATGCGGGATTTTTCTGACCCCAACTCCGGCTTGGAGCTTTGCTCTTGATCACTCACCTGGGACTCCTATGACTTGAAGTTCGAGGGCTGGAGCGCTGGCGCCGGCGGCTGGGCGCTTGCGCGCGAGGTAATGCGAAGCCTCCATTGCCGCCGAGCCTGCTTCCATGATCGAATCAACAATGTCCATTGGGCCGGCCGCCGTGCCAGCCACAAAAATCCCTTCACGGCCCGTCCACGCAGGCCGCAGGGGATCAGGCCGCCGGACGAAGCCGTCCTCTTCCCTGGCAGCACCGAGATTCTCCGGCGAGACCAGTTCGGGCACGATTCCTTGCGCCAGCACCACGAGGTCGTGCCGGTTTTCCATCACCTGACCACCTTCTTCGATGGCTTCTACTCGCGCCACCAGGTCACCATTCGGCTGGGGGGTAATCTTTCCCACCTTGCCTTTGACGAAGTTGATCCCCATAGCCTTCGCGTTCTGGTAAAACTGCTCGAAGCCCTTTCCGAACGCGCGAATGTCCATGTAGTAAAGTGTGATGTCGGCGGTGGGCAGCGCCCCGGAAAGCAGCATCGCCTGCTTGATGGAATACATGCAGCAGACGCGTGAGCAGTAAGAAACACCGATGCTCTGATCCCTCGACCCGGCGCACAGCACAAAGGCCACGCTGTCCGGAATCTTGCCGTCCGAGGGCCGCAACACGCGCGCGTACGGCCCGTGTGGAGCCACGAGGCGTTCAAGTTGAAGCGGTGAAATTATGTTCTTGGAGAGGGAAGCATTGTATTGCGGTTTCAGCGAAGTCGAGTTCAAGTGGAAGCCGGTTGCCAGCACCACTGCGCCCGCTTCCACCGTCAGCGTTTCCGGCTGTTGATCGAGGCGAATCGCGTCGCTGGCGCACGCCCTGACGCAGGCGCCACAGCCGATGCAATATTCGGGATTGAGCACGGCGTACTGCGGAATGGCGTTGGCGAAGGGCACCGAGATCGCCCGCAGGGCTCCCATGCCCTGTTCGAACGGGTCGGGATACTCCACCGGGCACACGTACTCGCACTGCCGGCAGCCGATGCAGGCGCCGGTATCGACGTAACGCGCCATCTGCGTCAGCTTCAACCGTTGGTGATCACCCGCGGGCTCAATGGCGTCCACGGTGGTGTAGGTCCTCAGGGTGATATTCGGATGGTGAGCCGCGGCCGACATCTTTGGCGTGGTGATGCAACTGGCGCAATCGAGAGTGGGGAAGACCTTGCTGAGCGCGATCATGCGGCCGCCGATGCTCGGCTGCTTTTCAACGACCAGCACCTTGTAGTCCTGGTCCGCCAGGTCGAGCGCCGCCTGCAATCCCGCGATGCCGCCTCCGACCACGACAACGTCAAAACTGTTTTCCGTCTCGCGCGTGGCTGCGCCGTTGCCCGAGCTCATAATGCGCTCCTCGCCGCCTGGACTGGCTCACCTGCCTGCAACCCCCGCACGGAAGCCTGCCAGATTTCGGTGGCGGCAGACCGATTGACAGGTCCAAGCTCCCGCAGCTTGCGGTCCATTTGCGTCACCTCTTTGAGAAAGGCCTTGATGCACACCGTGCAGATGGCCGTCAGCCGCATCCGTTCGATCTCCAGGCCGCCCTCCTTCATCTTCTTTACCAGCCGGTCAATGCGCCGCGAGAGCTTGTTGTACGCGCCTGTGTAAGGGCAATCGGAGCCGCAGGAGGCGATCAGGATGCCGTCGATGCCCCGCGCGTAGGCACGTGCGTAGAAATCCTCAGGAAACAGCACCGGGGATGGTACCCTCAAAACGCTCACATTGGAGGGGTATTCCAAATGGGCTTTGCCGACCGCGTCGGCCCCCGGGTAGGCGCAGGCGAGCGTCGCCAACACCAAGATCTTTGGCTCAAAATCAGACTCCATCACAAGCCTCTTCTTCCGCGGAGTTATTTTTTGCGGAGGATGAAATGCCGGTCAAACCCGTCCGACTCAACGACGCCCAGATACTCGTGCCCAACCTTGTTAGCCCATACGGGGATGTCGTTGCGCGAGCCGGGATCATTAGAGAGGACTTCCACAATCTGGCTGACGCTGACGGTGCCGACGGCTTTCTTGGCTTCCAGCAGCGGGCCGGGGCAGGCGGTGCCGCGGGCATCAACGGTCTTGGCGGGATTCAGTGTCTTCAGGTCGATTTCCATGTTCGCTCCACTCCTTCGTTCAGTGACCGCCGCGAACCCTGACAGCGTCGTCAGTCAATGGTTACCACGTATCGCGGATCGGTCTCTCTCGCAACCTTCCCGTGGCTCTTCATCTCATCGAGGAGCACGGAGCGGATCAGTGAGCACGCCCGGATAATCCGCCGGTCTGCGAGTCTGTAGAAGACGGTTTGTGCCTGTTTGCGCGCCAGCACCAAGCCATGTGAACTGAGAATGGCCAGATGCTGGCTGATGTTTGATGGCGAAACTCCAATGATTTCGGCCAGCTCTCCCACTTTCCTTTCCTGTTTGCCGAGTGATGCGAGGATTTTCAGGCGCGTGGGATTGGCAAGGGTTCCGCAGATCGACGCGTGCATGTCGAAGATGTCGAGTGCCTTTTTATGGCTTCCATTGGATTTAGTCGTCTTCATATATTCGAAGTATAGAATATACGAATATACGAGTCAATAGGTTTTGTGTTTGTTTTAGATCTTTGGCCCCGCGGAGGTCTTTCAGGGCCCCGCCCGGAAGCTGCCTGCAACTCCACGCTATCTCTTGACGAGTCTGGCTACAGTGATGCCCATCACAAATTGCGGCTGATCGAGCAGGAAGGACATGCCCCCTGATTTGGGAGCAGGACTATCCGCTTCCCCTATCACTCTATGCTTGGCCCTAATGTGACGAACATCACAGCGGTGGGGAAGTGGTGGTGTTAAATCATGAGTTGCAGACGAGTTGTTAGGTCATGGCATATTCTGCTAGAATCCGACTGAGTCAAGTCACCATGCGGCGATGGATTGCCATAGCGATTCTTTCCACCCAGATGCTCACGGGAGTCTGCGTTCTCAACGCCGGCGTCAATCCTGCGAACATGTGCTGTCGCGATTGTGGTGCCACGCCTGCCAAGGGCTGCAACTGCTGCCGTCTCGATTCGCCTGCCATCCCTTCACTTGCGGCAGCCACTCCCTTCACGGTTGCGCCACCGAGTCTGCTCATCGCGCCGGCGACCGTAGTTGACGTTCCCTTGCTCCATTCCCGGGGAACCCGGAGCTTCCGTTCCGATCTTCCCGCCGCCGCACTCTCTCCACCTAGGATTTACCTCCACAACACCAGCTTTCTGATCTAGAACTTTCCTCGCAATAGTCCTCGGTGCAGTCGCTGAGGTGTTAGACTGGCCGTGCTCGGGGTGATTTCCGCCCTCGAACGGCTGAACCTCCCCGGCGGGGCACCGATTCCCACAAGCAAGAGTTGAAAAACGTCTTAGGAGGCAGACATGCTACCTTGGTGCATTCGTAAACTTTTCTTCCCGACGCCCGTCATGCTGGCGCTGGGGCTTGCGGGGACGCCCCAGTGCCTTCCCGCAGCCGTTGTCACGGGCATTCATCAGCAACCAGCATCGGCCAACACCTTAAATTGGCAAGTTCCCGCCCGCTGGCATCACGGCCTGAAGAAGACTTCCGGAACTCTGCACTTCAGCAGCAGCGGTGTGGAATTCCAAGCGGCAAAAGGCAGCCGGCTTCAGTGGTCCTTTGAGGAGATTCAAACTTTCAAACTCTCTCCCCATGCGTTCAAGCTCACCGGCTACGCAAATCGCCGTTGGCACTTCCACGGCGAGCGCAGTTTCCACTTCGACCTTAAGTTCAACATGCCTCCCTCGGTTGCAGCGATGCTTGCCGGCCGTGTGGGCAAGCCCGCCCAGAACGGTGATCCCAACCCGCAAACTGCAGCGTTTGCCACTCTCGGCGCCCGCCGACGGACGCGCACCGGTGGAACCAACGGTGTGCTGCGCTTTCGCGACGGTGGTATCGACTACGTGACCCCGAACGGCCGCGGCGCGCGCAGTTGGCGTTGGCAGGATATCCGAACCATCGCCAATCCCGATCCCTACCACTTTCGGGTGGACGCGTACCGGGAGGTCTTCAGCTTTGAACTCAAGCAGCCCATGAGCCAGCAACTCTTCGACCGCCTCTGGAATGACGTCTATGCGCGTGACCTGAGCGGTCTCCGCCTCAAGGAAGGAGGTCGCTAATGAACCTTCGACAGAATCCCGACGGAAGGCTTCGGAGAATTGGTTGGACAAACACCCCCGGACTGGCAGCCCTTGCGCTGCTCTTGGTCACTCCGCTCCTCATTGCTCAGCAGCCCGCCGCCACACTCGCTTCGCCAGAGGTCAATGGCAATGCGGAGGCATCCTCTGTTGGTGCCACGCCCCTTGCCAAGCTGGTCCAGGAAGCGCAGCAGGCCAATCCCCGGGTGATCGCAGCCCTGCGAGCCTGGCAGGCAGTCTCCCAGGTCCGTTCCCAGGTCTCGACGCTTCCTGACCCGCAAATCAAGGTGCAACACGTGAGCGCGGGAAGCCCGGTCCCCTTCAACGATTTCAACACGATTCAAATGGCCTTCCTGGGCGTGGGAGTTTCCCAGAACATTCCCTATCCCGGAAAACTTCGCCTTCGCGGGGAAGTCGCCAGCCGCAAGGCCGACTCCCTGCACGATCAGATGGATTCTGTCCGGCGCGCCGTCGCCGAGCAGGTCAGGGTGGCCTACTATCAGCTCGCGTACATCGAGAAGACGCTGGGAATTCTCCACCGCGACCAGCAACTGCTAGACCAGATCGAAAGAATCGCTGAGGCCCGCTACCGCGTGGGCCAGGGAAACCAGCAGGACGTTCTCAAGGCGCAGCTCGAAATCACCAAACTCCTTCGGGACATCACCGAATACCGCCAGCAGCGCGGCAGCGTTGAGGCCCGGTTAAAGGAACTCCTGAACCGGCCGCAGGATTCGCCCAACATTACAGCGGAAACCCTGACGGAGACCGCTCTTCCCTACGGTGTGGACGATCTGCTAGCGGCGGTCCGCACGGGCAATCCCGACGTCTCCGCCCAGCAGGAAAAGGTGCGCGGCCACAGCCTGCGCGTCGAGCTGGCTCGAAAGGATTTCTATCCCGACTTCAATTTCCAGTACATGTGGCAAAAGACCGGAGCCCCTTTCCCCGACCGCTACAGCGTAAGTTTCGGGATCAAGATTCCCATCTACCACAGTCGACGGCAGGAGCCGGAATTGGCCGAGGCCGCCGCCCAACTTAACCAGTCGCGCCGCGAGTATGAAGCCCAGGTGCAGCAAGCTTACTTCGACGTGAAGGACCAGTACCTGGCCGCCGACGCAGACTCGAAAGTGCTCAAGATTTACCGCCAGGGCCTGATTCCGCAGGCCACAGCAACCTTTCAGGCGGGGCTGGCCGCCTATCAATCCGGCCAGCAGGATTTCCAAACCCTAATCTCTTCTTTTCTCGATGTTTTAAACCTGGACACGGAATACTGGCGGACCCTCGCCCATCACGAGACGGCGCTGGCGCGCCTTGAGCGCCTGACGGGAGTAACGCTTCCCTGAGCAGGGAACCAAGGAGTTATCCGATGAGAGACTATCGCAACGCATTCAGAATCACGCTAACCGCCGCCGCACTGCTGGCTGCAGGCTTGCTGTTCGTTGGCTGGCGTTACGTCCTGCACCACGGCGCTCCAACCGCAGCGACGGCCTCCGCCTCGACGGAGGCGAACGCTTCCGCCGCGGGAAGCGAGTCCGGCGCGCAGCCCGGTGCTCCGCCGGCCCACACCCCACTCGCGCCGCTCCAGCTTTCTCCTCAGAGGTTGCAAAGCATTGGAGTCACCAGCGCCCCGGTGGAGGTTAAACCGCTCTTCAACGACATTCGCGCCGTCGGTAACGTCGCGGTGGACGAGCGGCTGAAGGCTTATGTCCAAACGCGCTATTCAGGGTGGATTCAGAAAGTCTACGCCAACTCTACCTACCAGTACGTGCACAAAGGCCAGCCGTTGTTCACCATCTACAGTCCGGAACTCGTCACCACGGAGCAGGAGTATTTGCTGGCCAGGAAGAACCACCACCTGCTCGAAGCGAGCACCGTGCCCGGCGTGGCCTCCGGGGCCAATTCCTTGCTTTCCTCCGCCCAGGATCGGCTGAAGCAATGGAACGTCCCCCAACGCGAAATCGCCCGACTCGAATCGACCGGGCAGGTCCGCCGCGATCTGGAAGTTGATTCTCCCGTTTCCGGGTACATCACGGAATACAATGCACTGCCCAACCTTTACGTTCAGCCGGCTACAAGGCTTTATACCATTGCAGATCTCTCGACGGTCTGGGTCTACGCCGAGGTCTTTCAAAGTGACATCAGCCAGATTCATCGCGGGGACCCTGCGACGATAACGACGGATGCCTATCCCGGCCGCACGTTTTGGGGCCGGGTAGATTTCATTTATCCCAATGTCAACATGGATACGCGAACCATTAAGGTGCGGCTCGTGTTCAGGAATCCAGGACTCAAACTCACACCCGGCATGTTCGTCAATGTTGATTTGAAAATCTCTCTCGGCCGGCATCTCGCAATTCCGGTCACCGGAGTCTTCCATACGGGCACTCGCAACATCGTCTTTATCGATCACGGCGGCGGCTATCTGGCACCCCGCGATGTGACGCTGGGACCGCGCGCGGGGGACGATTACAGCGTGCTCAAAGGCCTGAAGCCCGGCGAGCAGATTGTTACCTCGGCGAACTTTCTGATCGATTCCGAAAGCCAGCTGCAGGCCGCCCTGGGGTCGTTTGCCGCTCCGCCCCCCGCGCCCGCCGCGAGCGGACAAGCCGCCGCCCAAGCCCACATTGAATTCACCACCTCGCCTTCGCCGCCCAACAAAGGCACGAACGTTGTTCGAGTGAAGCTGACCGGAGCTGATGGGTCGCCCGTCACCGGCGCACAGGTGAAGGTTCGGTTCTTCATGCCGGCGATGCCTGCCATGGGAATGGCTGCCATGCAAAGCGTCTTTACGCTCGCCGACCAGGGAGGTGGATTCTATGAAGGCCGTGGCCAGCTCCAGAGTGGTGGTACTTGGCAGGTGACCATCTTCGCAATGAAGAACGGCAAGACCGTAGCAACGAAGCAGTTGAGCGTGAATGCGGAAGGAGGAATGTAAATTGATAGCCCGTTTGATTGACTGGTGTGCGCGCAACCGCTTCCTTGTTTTTACAGGTGTCTTCCTGCTGGTTCTGGCCGGGATCTGGTCAATGAAGAACATTTCGCTGGACGCCCTGCCTGACATTTCTGATGTCCAGGTCATTATCCACACACGCTGGGCGGGCGAACCTCCGGACATTATCGAAGACCAGGTTACTTATCCCATCGTCACTACCATGCTGGCGGCGCCGGACGTGAAGAACGTCCGCGCCCAGACCATGTTCGGTGATTCTTATGTGTACGTCGTCTTTAAGGACGGCACGGACCTTTACTGGGCACGCTCGCGCGTCCTTGAATACCTGCAGCAACTGCAGGGCCAGCTCCCTCCGGGCGTCAATCCCGTGCTGGGACCGGACGCCACCGGCGCCGGTTGGGTTTACGAGTACGCTCTGCTTGACCACAGTCACAAGCAGAATCTTGCCGACCTGCGCAGTCTTCAGGACTGGTATATCCGTTATCAACTGGAAACCGTTCCCGGCGTCGCCGAGGTTGCGACGATTGGCGGGTTCGTGCGGCAGTACCAGGTCCGGCTCGATCCGGATAAGCTCCAGGCTTATAACATCCCGCTCTCAACTGTGATCCGGCACGTCAGGGAAAGTACCAATGAAGTGGGCGGCCGCCTGCTCGAAATGGGCGGCGCGGAGTATATGATCCGCGGCCTCGGCTACTTCAAGTCGCTTCAGGACCTTGCGAATATTCCCGTGGGAACCCACAACGGCGTGCCCGTGATGGTCAGTGACCTTGGCACGGTGGCCTTCGGCCCGGACATTCGCCGCGGCGCCGCCGACTGGGACGGCAAGGGTGAAACCGTCGGCGGCATTGTCGTCATGCGTTACGGGCAGAACGCGCTGAACGTCATCGAAGGCGTCAAGAAGAAAATTGCGGAGATGAAGTCGTCGCTTCCACCGGGCGTCGAGATCGTGCCCGCTTACGACCGCTCAGGACTGATCCACCGCTCAATCAACACGCTGCAGCACGACTTGCTGGAAGAAGCGATCATCGTCAGTCTGGTCATCATAATTTTCCTCTTTCACTTCCGTTCCGCGCTGATCCCCATCCTTACCCTTCCCATTGCCGTCATTGCGGCATTCATTCCCATGTACTACTTCCATGTGACCGCCAACATCATGTCACTCGGCGGGCTGGCGCTTGCCATCGGCGTCCTGGTGGATGCCGCCATTGTCATGGTGGAGAACGGCTATCGTGTGCTTTCCGAGCGCCAACAGGAGCTCGCCGCCAGTGCATTCCAGCCGGACCCGCCGGGCAGGAACAGTGCTCCGGGAGAAGTCCCCGCTGAGACGGAGACTCCCGCCGGCTCGCCGCCTACGATCAGCCGTAGCGAGCGGCGAAGCCTCCTGTTGGATGCCGCCAAGCAGGTTGGCCCGCCCATCTTCTTTTCGCTCATCATCATCGTGGTTTCATTCCTTCCCGTCTTCCTGCTGGAAGCGCAGGAAGGGCGGATGTTCCGTCCGCTCGCCTGGACCAAGACTCTGGCCATCGGTTTTTCATCACTCCTTTCGATCACCCTGATTCCCATCCTCATGTTGATTTTCATCCGCGGGCGCCTGAAGCCGGAATCTGCGAATCCGGTTTCGCGGTTCACGCAATTTCTCTACTTGCCGATTCTCCGTTTTTGCCTTCGCCATCGCTTGCTCGTTGTGCTGGCAAGTCTAGTCTTTCTTGCGGTCACCTTGCCGCTGGCTACGCACATCGGAAGCCAGTTCATGCCGCCTTTCTACGAAGGGGACTCTCTCTACATGCCGACGGCGTATCCCGGCATCTCGATCACCGAAGCTTCCAGCCTGATGCAGGAACAGGACAGGATTATCAAGTCGTTTCCCGAGGTCCGCACGGTGTTCGGAACCGTGGGCCGCTCTGGCAGCGCAACGGACAACGCGCCGCTTTCCATGTTCGACACCACCATCATGCTGAAACCTCGCTCGGAATGGCCGGCGGGCATGACCTATTCCAAGCTGATCCAGGAGATGGATCAGAAACTCCAGTTTCCGGGAATCACGAACACCTGGACCATGCCCATCCAGAACCGGTTGGACATGGAACTCACCGGGATCAAAACGCCGGTGGGCTTGAAGATCCAGGGGCCGACGGTGGAGGACATCCAGCACGCTGGCGAGCAGGTTGAGAACCTTCTTTCCAATTTGTCCGGCGTGCGCTCGGTATTTGCCGAGCGCGTTTCGCAGGGCTTCTATGTTAACATCAAGGTCAATCGCCCGGAGGCGGCGCGCTACGGACTGACGGTAGCCAACGTTCAAAGAGCCGTCGAATCCGGAATTGGCGGTGAAGATATCGCGGTGAATATTCAGGGCCGCGAACGCTATCCGGTTAATGTTCGTTACAGTCGCGACTTCCGTGGCAACCTGGAGGCGCTCGGGCGAGTTCTTCTTTCCACGCCCACCGGTGCGCAGGTGCCCATCAATGAAGTGGCAAGCATCTCCTACTCGCGCGGGCCCTCCATGATCCGGGATGAGGACGCGCAGTTGACCGGTTATGTCTTTGTGGACTTGAATACCAGCGATTATGGAGGCTTTGTGCAAAAGGCTGATTCGATTCTCCACCAAAAGCTGCACTTGGCTCAGGGCACTTCCTACCATTGGTCGGGCGAGTACGATTTTGAGGTTCGCGCCAAGAAACGTCTTGAATTGATCATGCCGATCGTTTTTTTCGTGATCTTTTTGCTGCTCTATATGACCTTTAACTCGGCTTCGGAAGCCGCTATTCTGATCCTGCCAACCATCTTTGCGTTGACGGGCGGTTTAGTCCTGCAGTTGATCCTCCACTACAATTTCAGTGTCGCGGTCTGGGTGGGTTACATCGCGCTCTTCGGCATTGCCGTTGAGTCCGGAGTGGTGATGGTGGTCTATCTGCATGAGGCGCTGGATAAGCGCCTGGCCAGTGGAGCCCCCATTGGTGAAAATGACATTTACCAAGCCACCATGGACGGCGCGGTGCTCCGCTTGCGCCCCAAGCTGATGACTGTCTGCGCGGTGCTCGCCAGCTTGGTTCCAATCTTGTGGGAGACCGGGGCCGGGTCGGACGTCATGAAGCCCATCGCGACCCCGATTGTGGGCGGCATGATTACCTCCAGCATCGCGGTCTTGATCCTGCTGCCGGTTCTATTCATCACGCTAAAAGAGCGCCAGTTAAAGCGCGGCACGCTACGGCCATCCCAGCACGACGGCCAAAGGAAATAGTCTAAATGCGCTGGACCATCGGCGGGTTACAAACCCTATCCCGGCACCTGCCGGTTGGTAATTTTTGCTCTTCCATTGATTGCTCAGTAGCGAATCGGGAAAATGCTACAATGGAAGGCAACTGCAGGAGAAAGCCATGAGGGGCAAACGGCTCTCGATAGTGATTCTGATGATTGGGTTGGCCCTCGGCGTGGGCTTCCTGGTTCACCGCCTGACGACTCCGAAGCACGCCACCGTCTGTGAGATCTGTGGGCGCCACATTTCCAAGAAAGTCGAATTTCGAATCGAGACGAACCGCGGGACCATTTACGCCTGCTGTCCCGGTTGCGCCATGCACTACATGATCAAGCACCCGGGAGAAGCCCGCAAAGAACTTGCAACCGCCTTCACCGAAGGGCGGCTGATCCCCGCGCGCTCAGCTTATTATGACCTGGGCGGGGACGTGCAGTACTGTACCCGCCGTGACCCCGCCGTCCAACGCGTGCCCGGGCAGGGTGTCGAGATGCGGGTCTACGACCGCTGCCTGCCGGTTCTGGTTGCTTTCGCCACCAAGGAAAATGCTGAAGCCTATCAGCAGGCGCACGGTGGCCGTGTGGTGACGTACGCTGAGGCTCTCCAGGATCTCCGTCAGCAATAAGCAAAACCATTTTGGCGAGATCTTCTAGCCCTAGTTGCCAAAGTCCCTTATCTCTCCCCCTGCCGGCACAACCCAGACAGGCCCCTTACCATTCTCAAGAAAGCTCATGAAAAAGCCTTGAGTAAGGCGAAGATTAAACCTTGGTTTCGAATTTACGATCTTCGTCACACATTCGGTCCCCAGTCGGCCAATGGCGAATGATGACTTGGCAACTCAGAAAAAAGTGATATGACACTCGCAAATCTCCATGAGCATGCGCTACGTTCAACCAACAGCGGAACACAACAGGCAGGCGATTCAAAAGCTTTAACAGCTCAACGTCAAACGAGTGTTTGCTTTGTACGGGAACCGGGGTGGAGTTCCCACATGCACGGAGCAACGGCAAGATCATGTCTGATTCGTTGTTGAAAATTGGTGGAAATCTGGGATTTGGTAGGCATGGCGATTTCATCGCGATCAGAGGCATCAACCAGGGCAATGCAATGACTGGGGATTAGTCCGTTGCTGAACCAGGCCCGAGATTCAAATGCCAATCCGTTTTGGGAGGCTATCCGGCTGCCAGACTTTGCCGGGGGGCTCCCGACGCTTCTGCGCCGGCAACGTCAGGAGGAAGAGGCGTCCTAGCCGGAAAGAATCGGTCCCGAAGCCGCAAGGCTGGAATTTCGACCAGACGGGACATGGCGGCGCCGAACGCGATGGAAACAGCAAGGAAGAGAAGAAAGGAGGCAAGGTCCGGCGGCCCGCTGAACAGCGCATCCTTCAAGGCAAAGTGCCAGAGATAAATGGAATAAGAAAAGCGACCTGTCCAAGCGAGCGCTCGCGCACCGGGATTGCGGGAGGGTTGCCGGTCAACCGCCCACACCAAAAGGCAACCGAAACCCACGTACAACATCGTGACTCCAATCGTATTCATAAAGGAATCGCTATTCGCAAGCACGAAAGCTGGAGTCAAAACCGCCAGGCCCGGCGCCCACAGGGGTTTCCGAGCCGCGCGGCGGAACAAACCGGGATGGAAGTGTCGGTAGTAACCCAGGGCCACCCCGGCAAACAGGGAATCGAATCTATTCTGAGCAGGGAACTGAATCTCGTGGAGGGGAGCGCCCCGCAATACGGCAACCGTCCTGAGCGTCAAACACCCTACGCTCAAAATCACAAACGTCCAGGGGATGCCGCCAAAGGGATTCTTTTTGTTGCCGGAGCGGGCAATCATTACGAGCAATAGCAGGGGAAGCAGCAAATAGAACTGCTCCTCCACAGCCAGCGTCCACCCGTGCGGCCAAATGTGGGGGAAATAGTCCTGAACAAAAAAGAGGTCCGAAAGGATTCTCCTAGGCACATACCCGTGGAAGAGTTCCCAATGAATCGCGGTAATCCCCATGAACACGTAAAAGGCGGGGTAGATCTTAAACCCCCTGCGGATCAGGAACCGCACAACGTCGATGCGCCCGAAACGCTGATACTCGCTGAAGAGCAAACCTGAAATCAGAAAACCGCTCAACACAAAGAAGAGGTCGACCCCGATCCACCCTCCCCGGCCCAAAATCCTAAAGTAATCGTCGTGAAATCCCATCACCAGCAGAATGGCGATCCCGCGAAGAACGTCAAGAGCTTGATTGCGTGATTTGTGTGGCCCTATGGCTTCGCTCATTCTTTTCTGTCGCCGCGTATGGCGGGTCACGCGCCTCTCGCGGTTCCTTGCAAAACAGGATTTGGCAGCGGTTGGTGTGCCTCTCTCGCCCGCCGGCGGTTGGGCGCCGTGGCGGAAACAGCCGGCCGGAAGTCACCTTGTGAATGCGTTGAAGAATTTCGGTGTGCCAAAGGTAGCCGTGCCGAATCTCGCCTGTGTCGCTCGTTCGCCCTCGGGGAGAAGAAGGAATCCAGAGTTAGTTTTCTGACCTCCCGGCAGTCGAAACTATACACCCATTCGCTTCCCACCGAGCCCCTCAAAGCCAATTTCCCTCCTCGGCTAGTTGGCCGGAAGATCAAGCTGCCATTGCTAGACACTAAGAGCCCCCTTCATAAGTCACCCTTCTGCGCGGATGTGTCTCACCATGCGCAGCAAACCCCGGTCAATCTTCAAGGGAGGAAATAGTGCAGGTGGATTAGTAAAAAACTACTCGATTTTAGTAGCGCGAATAACTGGCTCAGATTATTGATCCTCCCTCCTCGTCCATATAGGCTACCAAGGTCTTTGGGGCAATTTTCGTCGGGTTTCAGGTCAAACCTCAATACGAATGATATTGCAGTGCGGTGAGTGTCTTCACTCTCCGGAAAGGGATACGTGTCTTCATTGTCCGAGCGAGGGGCGCGAGCGTGGGGCACGACACGTGATTGGATGCCGACCGTTCTCAAGTATGCAATTCCAGCGTTTGCGGTCTACCTCGTCTTGCTCGGCGGGTTGTTTGTCGCCATGCTGCAGCCGCCGGCAGTCTTCGGAAAGATCATGTCCAAACTGCCCGCGATCACGTATTTTCTCTTTCCCTTCAAGCCCATGTGGCTAATAGCGCGGCGAGGCAATTTGAATGTCGGTGACCCGGCTCCAGCGTTCACCCTGAAAACCTTGGACCGCTCCCAGGTCGTGAGCCTCTCATCTTTTCGCGGCCGCGAGCCGGTGGTGCTCATTTTTGGCAGCCACACTTGACCGCCCTTTCGCCGGGAGGTTCCCGCGCTTAACAAGCTCTACGAGCAGTACAAGGATCAGGCTGCATTCTACGTGATCTATATCGAGGAGGCGCATCCCACGGACGGGTGGGAGATGCCGAGCAACCTTAAAGAGAACATTCTGATCGCGAGCGCCAAGACTTTCCTTGACCGGGACGAAGCGGCTCAAACCTGCATGGTCAAGCTCGGCATTCACATCCCCTCTCTGGTGGATGACATGCAGGACTCGACCGAGCGCGCCTACACTGCATGGCCAGACCGCCTCTACGTCATCGATCGTGAAGGCCGCCTGGCATACAAAAGCAAAGCGGGCCCCTTCGGATTTCATCCCGCAACGGTGGGTAAGGTTCTCCAAACGCTCGTGGGGAAAGCCCAACTGTAAAGAGGAATCGAGTTTCTTTTCTGGAAGCCGGCAGGAGTCCTGCAATGCCAGGAAACATTTACAGCCGGTGAGATCAACCAAGAAGCTTTTGAGAGGTCGCGAAGAAATGAGAAAGACCCTTTTAAGAATTTTCCCCGGTTCCATCTTGCTTTTGTTGCTAACGTTCGCAAGCGCTTCGCTCTCCGCGCAGGAAGTCACGGCGAGCATCCGCGGCGTGGTGCTCGATCCCAGTGGCTCCGACGTGCCATCCGCAAAAGTCACGGCCACGCAGGTGGAGACGGGTTTGACCCGAACAGCCTACTCCGACCGCCAAGGCGCCTACGTTCTGGTGCAATTGCCGGTCGGACACTATCGCCTGGAGGCGACTGCCCATGGTTTTCGCAAGTTTGTTCAGGAAGGGATAATCCTCAGCGTGAACGAAGCCGCGAACGTTCCCATCCGGCTGGCCGTTGGAACTCCCACGCAAGTGGTGGAAGTCCATTCGAACGCTCCGCTGATTGAAACTTCCGACACCGCGCTTGGGAAAACGGTGAACGAGCGCGAGATCCTAGACCTGCCCCTGAACGGCCGGAATTTCTCCCAGCTTGGACTGTTGCAACCGGGCGTCGTGCCGATCACGCCGGGTCTCGCTCAGGCGGGAGGGTCTTTGCGCTCCGGACAATCCTATTCCGTCAACGGCCAGCGGCCGGAATCGAACAATTTCCTGATTGATGGGGCCTCGAACTTCAACGCCGTGGACGGGGGCTTTGTGATGGAGCCTCCTATTGACGCCATCGCCCAATTCAAGATTCTGACCAGTACGGCCAACGCCGAGTTCGGCGGCGCTGCTGGATCCACCACGAACATCGTGACCCGCTCGGGATCGAATCAATTTCATGGGGACCTCTGGGAGTTTTTCCGCAACGACAAACTGGACGCCGCCAACTACTTCGAGAACGCCGCCGGCTTGAAGAAGTCGGAATACCGGCAGAACCAATTCGGGGCCACTTTGGGAGGGCCCATTCACAAGGACAAGACGTTCTTCTTCGGGTACTACGAAGGGTTCCGAAACCGTCAAGGCGAGACGCTCAACAGCGTGCGGGTTCCCTCCAAGCTTGAAAGGATGGGGAATTTTTCCGAGGACGGGCCTCTGTTCAATCTCTTTACTCCGGGCGGCCCGACTCTGGTGCCGGGTGGCCAAGTTCCTTTCATCGATCCCACGGCCCAGCAGGTGCTCAACCTTTACCCCCAACCTAACGCCACGGACTCGAACGGTATCCTCGATCTTTACAACGGCACTGAGATTCTCCGTGAGAACCAAGATCAGCTTGGCGTGCGCATCGATCACTACCTGACCTCCAGAGACACTTTGAATTTCCGTTACATGTTCCTGAACGGTACTCGCGTTGACCCCTTGTCTCCTTCGGGGGCGGGCGTGCCGGGCTTTCCTGTCGGAGAAGACCGCCGTGCACAAAACTTCGTTGCTCAATTGACGCACACTTTTTCGCCGTCGCTGGTGGGCATTACGCGGTTCTCTTTTCTCCGCAACAAGTTCCTCTACAACGAACACTTGAATCACACTTCTCCCGCCTCTTTGGGTTTCCAATACCAACCCACGCTGGGGATTGCGGAAGGACCGCCGTTTATTCAGTTTGGAGGCGGAGGGTACGCCAGCATCGGAGACCCGATTACCGGGCCGAGAAATTCCTATGAAAACGCCTTCGCAGTTTCTGAATCACTGACCTGGATCCATGAGCGCCATGAGTTGAAATTCGGAGCCTACTACCGGCGGGACCAAATCAACGTTGTCAACGGAATCGCCTCGAACGGCTTCTTTGTGTTTATTCCTGCTCCGCTCAGCAACGCTTTTGCAAATTTCCTGATGGGCCAGCCATACCTCTTCCTCCAGGCGGGCGGCGACCAGCCGGGCGGCGGCGGCGATCTCTCCCGCGGCTTGCGCGGCAGCGACTACAGCTTCTACGCCCAGGACACGTACAAGGCGACCCGAAGGCTTACCATAAATTTCGGCCTTCGCTACGACCTGAATTGTCCTTACACGGAGATTCGGAACCGCCAGAACCTCTTCGAGCCAGGAAAACAGTCTACGGTCTTTCCTACGGCTCCCCAGGGTCTCCTCTACCCGGGCGATCCCGGCGTGCCGGGGGGCTTGATTCCGGCTGAAAAAACGGCTTTTGCACCGCGCCTGGGACTGGCGTGGGACCCGACGGGCAGCGGGCGCTGGTTGCTCAGCGCAGCGTACGGGATATTTTATGACCCCTACTACAACGGTGAGGGTGGTCCTCTGCAGACTCCTGTCAGCGCTCCTCCCTACCTTCGCACGGCGCAGTTGATTTTTCCGGGAAGTCTTTCCAACCCCTTTATCGGAGGTAACCCGTTTACGTCGCAATTCGCCGAACCGATGACCCTGCTCACGCTCTCTCCCACATTGCGTTTGCCGTACGTGCAAGATTGGAACCTGAACGTTCAACATTCCTTCGGGACGAACTGGCTACTGGAAGCCGGATACGTGGGCACCAGAGGCGTCAAGCTGCCGCGTTTGCTTGAAGGCAATCCTTCCTTGCCTTTGCAAGGCCAAACCTGGGCTGACCAGCAAAACAACATCGAGCAGCAGCGGATTTATTGCATGCCGAACACGCAAGGTAATTGCACCTACAGCTCCGTAGGACTGATTTCGGGAGGCGCGAATTCGCTCTACAATGCCCTTGAAACGAGCCTTCGGAAGCGATTCGGCCGCGGGCTGTCTCTGCTGGCTTCCTACACGTACTCAAAAGCTCTTGATGACGTGTCGTCGTTCAATATCACAGGCTCTGCCTCGCAACCCGTGGCGGGGGAAAATGACTTGGCGCAAAATCCCTTCGATCTCGCAGCGGAATGGGGACGGTCGATGTTCGATTCCCGCCACCGCTTCGTTCTCAGTTACGAGTGGGAACTGCCCTTCTGGCAGCACCCGGAGAACTGGTATCAGCACGTTCTGGGCAATTGGCAGGTCAATGGAATTACCACTTACATGACCGGAACGCCTTTTACGGTCGTCGACCAGAGCTACAACTATGACGCTCCCGAGATCACCGGGTTTTCGGCCTTTCGTCCCAACCTGGTGGGTAATCCCAACAACGGACCGCAGACGGTGGCGGAGTGGTTCAACACCGCAGCCTTCCAGCGCCTCGACCTTTCCACTACTCCCGCCGGCGTTTATGGTACCGAAGGACGCAATGTGGTCCAGGGGCCGGGGTTTGCGCAGTGGGACTTTTCAGCCTTCAAGAATATTCGCATTGCGGAAACCAAGAGTCTGCAATTCCGGGCCGAGTTCTTTAACCTTTTCAACCGCTCCAATTTCCGGCTTCCGAACAGCGACATTAGCTCTCCTACCTTCGGCCAGATTCAGCAGGCGTTGGCGCCGAGGCTTATTCAATTTGGTCTGAAAATTCTCTTTTGATCGTGATGTCACACTCATGGCAAACTTCCGATATTTAGTGCCGAAAGAAGGATACTGACAATGGATCCGATTTTCCTCGACGATGTTGAGCGCAAGGCCAAGTCCGGCCTGGAGGGCCCGCGCTTTGCAGAGATGGAGGCGCAGGGCATTCCGGTGCCGCAAATCCTCTATCTTTTCGCATTCAAGCCGGGCATGACGGAACACCTTTCGCGCTTTACCCAGGAGTTGATGCGAGGACCTTCGCCCTTGAGCCCTGGCATCAGGGAGCTGATTGCGGCTTTTACCTCCAGCCGCAACCAGTGTCCGTTTTGAATCGGCTCGCACGCCGCGGTCGCGGCGGAACTGCTGGGGGATGCTGATAGGGTTCAAGCCGTCCTCAAGGATTATGAATCGGCGCCCATCTCGAAGGCCGAGAAGGCGTTGTTCAAGTTCGTGACCAAGGTCAATCGCACTTCCAACCAGATCGGGCCCGCGGACATCGAAGAAGCCCGCCAGGCCGGATGGTCAGATGAAGCCCTCTACGACGCGATTACGGTTTGCGCCCTGTTCAATTTCTATAACCGCTGGATTGACGCCACCGGCGTGCAGGATATGCCCGCCTTGGGTTATCAAATGTCCGGTCGCCGCATGGCAGCTGACGGCTATGTTCACGAGGACAAGAAGTGAAACTCCGGCTTCGTAAACCGGTAAAGGAGATTTCATCTGCAAGCTGAGTCTGAAATTTCCGCCCCGCGTCAGAACCCTGTCACTCCTTTGAACCCACCGCAAACTCACTTGCAGCGGCGCCTGGGCCTTGCCTCTGCGGCGGCCGCAGTCGCCGGGGAGGCCATTGGGGTCGGCATTTTCCTTACTCCTGCTGGGATGGCGCGGCAGTTGGGTTCGCCCTTCTGGCTGCTGATGGTCTGGCTGGTCATGGGTCTAATGGCCGTGGCCGGAGCCCTGAGCTTCGGAGGCCTCGCGGCGCGCTACCCGGAAGCGGGTGGAGCCTACGTCTACCTGCGGGAGGCCTACGGTCCGCGGCTGGCCTTCTTGTACGGCTGGATGCAGCTTTTGGTGATCGACCCCGGGGTGACCGCCTCCCTTGCGGTTGGCATGGCGGCTTATACGGCCTCGGTAACGAATATTACTTTGACAGAGCAAAAGGCTCTCGGGATCGGTGTCATTCTCTTACTGGCGGCGGTTAATATCCGCGCCACGCGGCTGGGAGCTGGATTTCTGCAAGGGCTTACCTGGCTGAAGATCGGCTCGCTGGCTCTGGTTGTGGTCTGGGCTTTGGCGCTTGGCTTGGGAGACTGGTCGCACTTTACTCCCTTCGTCGCGCAACGCCCTGGTTCGTCTCCGCTATTTATCGCCCTGGCGGCAGGTTCGATGGCGGCATTTTATTCTTTCGGCGGGTGGTGGGAGGCCACCAAGATCTCTGAAGAAGTGCAGCAACCCGAGCGCAATTTGCCCCGGGCCCTGATGCTTGGAGTGGTGGCTGTGACTCTGGTCTATATCCTGATCACCGGCGTCTTCGTGTACCTTGTTCCCATCGCTCGAATTACCTCCGATGAAACTTTCATGGCTCAGGCAGGGAAGCAGTTGTTTGGTACTGCTGGAGCTGCCACCATGGCAGCGCTGGTTGTGTTGTGCGTGCTGGCTTGCATGGCGGCTCTGCTGATGCTTTCCCCTCGGGTTTATTACGCCATGGCGCGTGACGGATTGTTTTTTCGCCAAGTCGCACAGCTTCACCCTCGCTACGACACCCCGGCGCGCGCTATAGCCATTCAAGCCATTCTGGCTTCTTTGCTGGTGGGGATCGGGACCTTCAACCAGATTGTGGCCTACTTTGTCTTTGTGGCGGTAGTTTTTCTCGGTCTGACGGTTGCCGGGATTTTTCGGTTGGAGGCGTTCAAAACTAAGGACGCCCGGTTTCGCGTGCCTGGATTTCCTTTCACGCCGCTGGCTTTTCTGGTCCTGGTTGCTGTTATGTTGTTCTTGTTAGCTTTCCACGAGCCGATCCAAGCCTCGTTGGGAGTCCTGGTCGTCCTGCTGGGGGTTCCGGCCTTTCGGCTCGTGAAGAACTAGATCACTCTGGTCCCAATCTACTTTGCGTGCTCACTTGACGGAAACTTTTCAGGCATAGCGGTTGCCAATGCGTAACTGCCGATTCGGCGATTCTTTGGGTCATTTGCAGACGTAAAGAAGTTGGTGCGCGGTATCCCTATGAAAGAACGAACCCACAAGTCTTGAGGCGAAGCTGTTCAGGAGGAGCTCTTTCCGGGGAATTGGCGCGTAATTAGCGCTATCCTGGGGCTTTTTCGATTAATGTTGCTTGTTGTCTAAAGAGGTTTTTGCAGGGTTCCGTGGAAATTGACAAGCTGGCGAAATGGCACTATCGTCATTGTCAACAATTGGGGTGAAAGGAGTCCTACCATGAGGGGCAGCGCCGCGCAGTTTCAGCTTGATCAGCGTCAGATGCAACACTTTGAGGACGAAGGCTACCTTGTCGTCGAAAACCTCTTCACTGATGAGGATTTGCAGCCCGTTATTGACGAGATCAGCGCTGCGCTGGATGAGAGGTGCCGCGCGGCGGTGGCAGCTGGCAAGCTTTCTCGCACTTACGAAGAATACGATTTCGAGCACCGGCTCACCTACATCAACGACGAAAACGCTGAGATCGCGAAGTCGATCTGGGATATCCGTCTGGTACTGCCAAGCTTCTTCGGCCTCATGACGAATCCCAAGCTCTTGGACGTCGCCGAGCAAATCTGCGGGCCTGAGTTGATCGCGTCTAGCGTCTATCGCCTGCGCCCTAAAGTGCGAAACCACGCGTGGAGCGTCGTGCCTTGGCATCAGGATTCGGGCTACTTTGAGCCATATTGCGATCTGGGACTGATTCTCACCGTATGGCTTCCCTTAGTGGATGCAACCGTCGAGCGCGGTGCTCTGTGGGTAATGCCCCGGATGCATAAAAGTGGGATCTTCTTTCACGAGCCCGACGACATGATCCATTACCTGTCCATTCCCGATAAGGAGTTTGGCGGAAGGAAGCCAGTGGCCGCGCCCGTCCCCAAAGGTGGTGTACTCTTGCTCACGAATCGCACTCCCCACGCCAGCCTAGAAAATAATACGGACGTCGTGCGCTGGAGCATGGACTTGCGATATCAGAGCGCCACGCTGCCGACCAATGCCGACATCACTCGTGTTCCGGGCGAAATCCGCAGTGCCGATTCGGTGGGCGTCCCGGTTGCCTGTAATCCTCCTGAACCCGATTTCCTGGTTCGCAGCCAACTCCGGCCGAACGAGATCATGAAGACTGCGGAGGAGTTTGTCGAGCTTCGCAACAAACACGTCTATGTGAAGTCGACCGACCGTTGGGGCTGGTCCCCTGAGAAGCGCAAAGATCCCATGGGCAATCACTATAAAAAGCCAGCCTGAACCGTCTCCCATCCCTTGGTACAAAAATTCGAGCTGGCCAGTCCTCGCCGAAGTTTTTTGCGAATGGTTTGTTCCCCTAAAAGGCCGCTAATGTGCCTTGTTCCGCTACAATTTCACTACAGCTAGGCATCCTTTGGCTTTCTGAGTGAATTCAGAGTTTGTTCTATCTATCTGAAATCAACAGGGAAAATATGGTAGGCCTGGAGGGATTCGAACCCCCGACCCACGGTTTAGGCACCCTATTCCCTTTGTTGACTAGTTTGGAAAATTTTCGACTCTACTATATTCCTCAAAGAGTTACAAACTCCCCAATTCTGGCAACTGTACTGGACTTGACCCGATTTGAACACAGTCCCACTACAAATTCACTACAGTTGATTCCTGCGGTTTCTTAACAGGAGGCAAATCCTCAAAGTGGATTGAGAATACCGGGGCCATTTTCGGTTCCTGGGAGACTTTCCTGGTCCCTGCCAATGGCGAGGTTGGCAATCGCCCCACAGTTGTTCGCGGGCTATAAAAGAACAGCGTTTCACGGCGTCATGCGATGCAAACTCATACTATGATTTAGGCCAAAGATGGGAAGTAGCCAATGCACTAAGGAGGGATTGTATGAAAGGGTTGGGAGGAAGCTTAGGACGCCGGGATGTGTTCCGAATTATTGGAGCGGGAAGTGCCGCAGCTTTTTCCGCCAAACTCGGAGAGACCACCGAAGGTCCACAGAGAACTTCCAGCAGGCAGGCCATCCTATCTTCCTGGTCTGAAGTAAATGACATAAACCCCGCGCGGCGCCATTTATGGCAGCAAAGGATGGATTGGTGGCTGGATGCTAAGTTCGGAATGTTTATTCATTGGGACCCGTCTTCTCTGGCGAGCGTAGAGATTTCCTGGCCGATCATGAAACCGAGCTCCAGGTGGAACATTACCCAGGAAGAGTACGTGAATCTCTACAAAAGATTTGACCCAGTGAAGTTTGATCCCGACGCCTGGATTGAACTGGCCAAGGCAGCCGGGCAGCGATATGTCGTTTTTACCACCAAGCACCACGACGGATTTTGCATGTTCGATTCTTCCTTTACCAATTACAAAGTCACGAACACG
>JBJKQF010000319.1:0-24090 GCA_046705545.1 Terriglobia bacterium | reverse complement strand
CGGACTCCATGTACAACCCCAAAGACCGGCCCTACGTTTCGCACGCCGAGGGGACGGCCCTGGTGGTGAAGCACATTGAACGCTACTGGTGCCCGACGGCTGAGAGCTCGGCGTTAGTGAAGGCCCTAAAGCAGATGGAAAGCGGGGGCGCCGGGCGCTGACCTATTGCCGGTTCCCTCTCGGAGCCTGGCCTTAGTTGCCTTGGAGAGGCTTCTCTGCGAATTGAGGCAGCGGGACAAGAGGCCCGAGCACGAACCAGACAATCGCCAGGGCAATGAGCGGAATCAATCCGAAGCCGATGAAAACCGGAACGTA
Organism: Terriglobia bacterium; assembly: GCA_046705545.1. Taxonomy (GTDB): domain Bacteria; phylum Acidobacteriota; class Terriglobia; order UBA7540; family UBA7540; genus JAMCXS01. Next base: position 23,775 of record JBJKQF010000319.1, on the reverse strand, counting down.
GGAGTAGTGGTCAACCACCCAGCCGGTGGCCAGCGCAAACACCATGCCTCCAAAGCCGGAGCCCATGCTGGCCAGCCCCCAAATGGAAGCGACAAGCGTTTTGGGAAAAACGTCAGCGGGATACGCCAGCATGTTGGCGGTGACGCCCGTGTAACCCAGGATGGCCACGGAAACAAACGCAATCGAAACCGCCGCCGACTGCGCTAATACCGCCGGAATCGCCGCCAGCATCATCACGCCGAAAACCGTTGTGGCGCTCTTGCGCGACAGAGTGACCGGGATGTCGCGGCGCAGCAGGACGGCGACCAGCCAGCCTCCCAGAATGTTGCCGAGTCCCGCCACCAGAAACGGCACCCACGCGTACTTGCCGATGGACGCCATGTCAAAGTGCCGCGCGTGCTTCAAGTATTCCGGAAACCAGAAGATGTAAAAGTACCAGACGGGATCGATAAAGACTTTCGCCAGCGTAAAGCTCCAGACAAAACGCGTGCGGAAAAGCGCCAAGAGCGGGACCGCGGGCGTGCGCTCCTCTTTTTTGGCCTTTTGGGCCTCCGCGGGAGTACGGTAGATGAGCAGCCAGAGGAGAACCCACGCCAATCCCACGCCGCCCACCACCAGAAAAGCTTCCCGCCAGCCGGATTTCAAAACAATCCAGACGATGAGGGGCGGAGCGATGATGGCGCCCACCGACGATCCGCTGTTGAAGATTCCCGAAGCCAGGGCTCTCTCCCGCACCGGAAACCATTCTGCCACCACCTTTACGCCCGCCGGCCAGTTGCCCGCCTCGCCCATGCCGAGCAGAAAACGGTCGATGGCCAGGCTCCAGGGGCCGCGCGCCAGCGCATGAATCATGGCCGCAAGCGACCACCAAGCCGTCGTCAGGGCGTAACCCACTCGAGTGCCCAGGCGGTCGATCAAGGGCCCGGAAGCCGCGTTCATGATGGTGTACGCCAGCATGAACGCGAAGATCACGCGGGAGTACACCTCATTGCTCATGTGGAATTGGTCGATCAGGATGGGAGCGACCACGGAAAGCGTTTGGCGGTCCAAGTAGTTGATGGCCGTCGCCAGAAAGACCAGCGAGATCATCAACCAGCGCAGTCTGTAAAGCCGTTCCTTCATACGATCCGCATCGTCAGGCCGCCGTCGATCACCAGGTTCTCGCCGGTGATGTACTCGTTGGTAGCGAGGAGGGCGATTGCTTCCGCAACGTCTTCAGGAGTTCCTTCCTTGTGAAGCGGGATGCGGTTTCGCAGATTGTTTTCCACTTGCTCCTTGCTCAGGTAATCCTGAAAGCGCGTGCGAATGACACCCGGCGAGACGCAGTTGACCCGGATGTTGTCATCCGCCAGCTCGCGGGCCAGCGCGCGCGCAAACTGGATCAGGGCGCCTTTCGCCACACCGTATGCCAGCGCTCCCCGGCAGCCACGCAATCCCGCCGCGGAACTGATCAGCACGATCGAGCCGGCGTGATTCTTCTGCATCAAGGGCACCACGGCGCGGCAAAGATGAAAGATGGCGTGCACGTGAACGTCAAAAGCGCCGTACCAAACATCCTCCGGCGTGTCCAGAAGTCCGCCCGGCGCTCCGCCGCCCGCAGAGTGGATCAGAATGTCCGCGCGGCCAAAAGCCTGCGCGCATTTTTCAACTGCCTGCGCCGCTTCTTTCGGATTCCCAATGTCCGCGGGAATCAATTCACAGCGGCGCCCGGAGGATTTGATAAGCTCCTGCGACTCCTTGGCGGCCGCGTCCATGGTGCGCGCCACTAGCGCGACGTCCGCGCCGCCGCGCGCCAGTCGCAGAGCCGTTGCGCGTCCAATGCCGTGCGTGCCTCCTGTAACCAAAGCTACTTTGCCTTGTAATTCCATGTGCCCCCTTCAATTGGTAATGGTTTCGCGGCGCCTACGCGGGATTCACACGCAGCTTGAAAGCGTATGCCTGCTGGCAGGGTTTGTGCTCCGCGATCTCCGATGGAATGTCGATAACGCAAGTGTCTCCTTGCTGCCGCCATTTCAAAGCCTGCTTGACGCCGAGCATGTGAACCTCCGACCCCGGGGCAGGACGGACGGTGCGGATGGCGAGCTGCTTTCCAGGCCACTGCAAATTGATGGCGTATACCGTGCGACCGTCTTTGCTGGAGGTGAACCAGAGATCCTTGCCTTCGTGGTAGGTCTTCAGCGGGCGCGTGTAGTAAATGGCCTCGCCGTTCACCTTGAGCCATTCGCCCACGTACAACAGGCGCTCGACGCATTCCGGCGCCCAGCGGCCGTTGGCCATGGGGCCGAAGCAAACTTCAAAGTTTCCGCCCTTGGCGCAGATGGTGATCAGACTCTCCAGCACCCAGGAAGCTGGATGGTATTGGTCGGTGGGAACGTAGGAAAAAGAGGTTCCGCAGGGATAGATGACCTTCCAGAAACCCTTCGAGGGCCCTCCGGGAATCGTCCGCTCCGGAGTGTAATAGTCGCCGTAGGCACCCATTCCCCGGCCCCGGATGATGACGTCGGGCTGCAGCTTTCGGGCCAGCTTGGCGACTCCCGCAATGTCCTCGGCGGCAGCCTTGGGCCAGCCTATGTCGAAATCCAGCGAGTCGATCTTGCCGTAGTTGGTCAGCAATTCAGTTACCTGCTGGCGCTCGTGGTCAATAAAGGCCTGCCAGCGCCGCGGGTCAGAATGCTTGTCGAATTCCGGATCGTAATAGATGTTGAAGGGGTCCCAACCGAAGGCCCGATCGTGCCAGTCCACGTGCGAATAATAAAGCCCGACCTTGATGTTCTTCCTGCGCGCCGCCGCCACCAGCATGCCGACGATGTCCTTCTTGTAAGGCCCGTCCATAACGCTGTAGGTGTTGGTAACCGTGCGAATGTGCTCGCAGCCGAATTCAAAGGACTCCGCGGTCAGGGAAATTGACTCCTGCTGCACCTGGGTGGGCCACAGGCAGAAGCCGTCGTGGTGCTTGGTCGTAAAGGTGAAGAATTTGATTCCCGAGCGCTCGAACAGGTCCATCCAGGAGTCCGGGTCGTAATCGGTGGGATTGAAGAGCTGGTAGAGAATGTTGTAGATGTTCCAGAATTCTCGGTTGGCGCCCGCCGCGCCCCATGACTCGTGGCTGCCGATCAGTGCGTAGACGCCCCAGTGAATACGAATGCCGAACTTCAAATCCTTAAGAGCGTCAACGGCCGACTGCGGAGCATGGTGATAGTCCGGGCTCACCGTGGGCAGCCAGCCGCGCTGCATGGCGCCGCGGTCCAGCGCGTAGTTCAGATAGTGAAAGTTCGTTTCCGGGCAGGCTTCATGATCGGAACCGCCGCCGCAGCCTCCGGCAGCCTTCGCCGCCCCGGCGGCCCCGCTGAATCCGCCCAACATTCCCACCGAACTACGCAAAAAATTCCTTCGCCGCATTGAGAACACTCTCCTTTGAATTGATGAACGCAGGGAACATTCTTGAACGCATTGGAGGACGCGCGCAAGGCAATTCCGGAACAGGTGTGATATCGCATTGCGCGCCGAGTGTCAAGGAACCGTCGGACGCCGCGTTTCTAGAAGGGGCTTACTGCGCGCAGGAGACCGTCTCGTTGCCCACCGATCCAATCAGGATCTTGGCAACAAAATCATTTGCGGCAACGCTCGAGAAGTTTTCCGCCGTGACAGAGGTTTGATCCGAGGGACCCATGGAATAGGAAACGGAACCCGTCACGCACGGCGTGGAGGGGAGAGCTTTCAGGGTGAAGGAATCGATCTTACCGTCCACCACGGGCCCGGGAACGTAGAGGTAGGTGTAGCCGTTCTTGGCGCCGTTTGCCAGGAAGGCATCAACCAAATCCGCAGCTTCAGGAGACGCCGCCCCATGCGCGGGGCCCAACTGGCTGAGAGTTGGCGTGTAGCCACGATTATAGGTGACCGCGTAGGTGATTTCCGCGGCTTCAATGGCCCGCAGAGAAGCCACAGCAGCCGCTTGGTTGGCTGCGGCGCGGGCCCGCAGCAAGTTGGGGACTTCAATGGCGGCAAGGATCAGCAGGATGGAAACGGCAATCATCAACTCCAGCACAGAGAACCCGCGCGGAGTTTTCGAATCGTGCGACTGGGGCATGAAGTTTCAATCCTCAGCAGCGGCGCGCGACCGTTGGATAAAGGGTAGCGCCGCCACTTCCGCCGCGTCGCCGGAAACCGTTTTCAGACTGGTCCCTGCTTCCACATGTTCCTTGCGCACGTAAGCAAGCGCCAGTGGCTTCTTGAGGCTGGGCGAAACGCAAGAGCTCGTGACCTCTCCCACTTCCTTTTCCTCAAAGAGCAATTTCTCTCCAGGCTTCGGCGGCTCGGCGGCTTCCACCATCACACCGGCCAGTTTCCAATTGACGTGCCCGCGGCTGCGTGCCCGCTCCACAATTTCCTGGCCGACGTAGCATCCTTTGTTGAAGCTCAAAGCGTTCAGGAGGTTCGCTTCCAGCGGCAGAGTATCTTCCGCCAGCTCCGCCCCGTAGCGGGGAATCCCGGCTTCGATCCGCAAGGACTCAAGCGCTTCAAAACCGCAGGGCAGCATGCCGTAACTGGGCGCCTGCCCGCACGCCGCGCCCCACAAGCCCATCATGCCGTTGGCGCCCACCCAAACCTCGTAGCCTTCTTCGCCCGTGTTGCCGGCCCGCACCACGCGCACCGGAAAGCCCGCGTAGTTGCTGGCAAAATGTCCGAATTCTTTGAGCACCGGCAGGTCGATGTGCAAGGTCTTCTCCAGCAGGCCGCGAGCGCGCGGCCCTTCAAAGGCCAGAGCATAAAGATCCAAAGGCTCCAGCTCCACCTGGTCCCCAATGATGTATCGGCGAAGAAGTTCCATGGCTTTAGCGCGCAGGTCCGCGTCCGTATCGATCAGCAGCCGGTCTTCCGCCGCGTAAATCCGCAGGTCGGCAAGAATCTGGCCCTGGGCGTTCAGAAGCGTGGCATAGACTCCCTCGCCCGCCGCCAGGCTCTTTACGTCATTTGAGACGATGCGGTGCAGAAAGCGCACGCGGTCTCGTCCCTTCATGGCAAACTTGGCCCGGAAGGAAAAATCGAAGAGTCCCGCCGCCGCACGCACTACCAGGTGTTCTTCAGCGGGGTTGGTGAATCGCGCGGGAACACTTGCCCCGTGGTATTCGCCCAGAGTTGCGCCTTGCGAGAGATGAAAATCAGCCAGCGGAGTCCGCGTTGGATCGCTCATGATCAATAAGCCTCAAAAAAAGGAATCTCACAGGTAGGAAAAAACGTCGCGACCCGCCGCCCAGATGGCATGAGGTTACTCAGCAGAATCCATGGGGATCTTTACCGGTAAACCGGAGGCCAGCGTCACCTTGACCAAGTGGCCGGTCCAGGAGGACATCTGCTGCTCATTCGAGAGGAGATCTTTCAGCGTGGTTTTGCTCAGCACCTGGTCAATCACTTGCTGCACGGCGCGCCACAGAGAACGCACGGAGCAATCCACTGAGTTCGTGCACAGGGATTCGCTGCCGGAGTGCTCCTCGCAAAACGCCGGTTCGTAGAGCCGCCCTCCGAGCACCGCCAGCGCTTCGCCCACCACAATCTGGTCCGCAGGGCGCGCCAGGGCGTAACCACCCGACTGCCCGCGAACGCTCTTCACCAGACCGCTGCGGCGCAGGATGCGCATCAGCTTGGCCACGTAAAAATTTGAGATGCCTTCTTTTTGGCTGATCTTGGGAATCGTGAGGCTGCCGCCCTCGCCTTCCCGCGCAATCCGCAGCAGGCACCGGAGTCCGTATTCTTCCTGAGAGGTTAGCTTCATAACACATCCTCCCGGCCACAACTTCTTGCGCATGGCCGGCCTTCTTCGGCTGAGTTTCTACATCATTCCCAATTGCAGCCGGGCCGCCTCCGACATCTTGCTGGGGTCCCACGGAGGGTCCCACACCACTTGCACTTTGACGTCTTTCGCCTTGGACATCACACGAATCTTGTCTTCCACTTCTCCGGGAAGCGACATGGCCGAGGGGCAAGCCGGGCTGGTCAGCGTCATCTTGATGGAGACTTCGGCCGAGGGGTCAATCTTGATCTCATAGATCAGGCCAAGCTCGTAGATGTTCACGGGGATCTCGGGATCGTAGACGGTCTTGACCGCTTTGATCACCTCTTCCCGCAACGCTTCCTCCGCCGGACTTCCGAAAGCAACGTCGCCTGAGGCCGTGGCGGCTGCCTGGGCGGATTCCGCCGGGCCGCTCTGCCCCGCAGGCCGTTTCAGTTCGTCGTTCTTGTGGCTCTCATCCATCGCTTGCCCTTATTCCGTACTCACGGTTTCTTCTTTGCCATCGAGCGCGTTCCGCAAGGTGTGCCAGGCGAGCGTGGCGCACTTGACGCGCACGGGAAACTCCGCAACGCCCGAGAAAACCGCCAGCTTGCCCAGCGGCGCCGCGCCCGGCTTGTCGCTGTTTTCCTGTCCCGTCACCAGCGCGTGGAAACGCTCGAACAGAGCTTCCGCTTCCGCCACCGTCTTGCCCTTCAAGGTCTCCGTCAGCAGTGAAGCCGAGGAGGTGGAAATCGCGCAGCCCGAGCCTTGGAAACTGATGTCGCTGATCCGGCCATCCTCCACCTTCACGTAGATCGTAATCCGGTCGCCGCACAGCGGGTTGTAGCCTTCCGCGTGATGCGCCGACCCTTCCAGCGGCCGGAAATTCCGCGGCTTCTTGCTGTGATCGAGTATGACCTCCTGATACAAACCCCGCAGATCGGACATTAGCCCAGCAACTCCTTGACCTTCCGGATGCCGCCTGCCAGCGCGTCAACCTCTTTCTCGGTATTGTAAAACGCCAGCGAGGCGCGGGTAGTGGCGGGAATCTTGAAGCGCTCCATCAGCGGCTGCGCGCAATGGTGGCCGGTGCGCACCGCCACGCCTTCCTGGTCAAGCACCGTGCCCACGTCGTGCGGATGAATGCCTTCGATTACAAAGGAGATCACGCTGGCCTTCTCCGGCGCCGTTCCGATGATCCTGAGGCCCGGAATCGCCCCGAGCGCGTGCGTGGCATAACCCAGGAGATCTTCTTCGTAGGCCGCGATATTCTCAAGTCCCAGCGCGTTCACGTAGTCGATGGCCGCCGCCAGGCCGATGGCGCCCGCGATGTTGGGAGTTCCCGCTTCAAATTTGTAAGGCAGAACGTTGTAAAGCGTCTTCTCAAAAGTCACTGAGCGGATCATGTCTCCGCCGCCTTGGTAAGGCGGCATGGCATCGAGAAGAGCCGATTTGCCGTAAAGCACGCCCACGCCGGTGGGGCCGTAGAGCTTGTGGCCGGAGAAGGCGTAAAACTCGCAGCCGAGCGCCTGAACGTCGACCTTGGCGTGGGGCGCGGACTGAGCGCCGTCCACCAGCACGGGAATGTCCCGGCGGTGCGCCGCCTCGATCATCCGGCGGACGGGGTTGATGGTGCCGAGCACGTTCGAAATGTGCACCATGGCCAGCAGACGCGTGCGCGGGCTCAGCAGCTTTTCGAACTCTTCAAAAATGATCTCGCCGCGGTCGTTGACCGGCGCCACCTTCAGCCGCGCGCCTTTCTCTTCACAGAGCATCTGCCAGGGCACAATGTTCGAGTGGTGCTCCATGGCGGTAATCAGAATTTCGTCGCCGGGCCCAACGTGCTTTCTGCCGAACGTGCCGGCTACCAGATTGATGGCCTCCGTGGTGCCGCGCACGAAGATGATTTCGCGGCTTTCGCGGGCGTTCAGGAATTGCTGCACCTTTTCGCGGGCTTCTTCGTAGCACTTGGTGGCCCGCTCACTGAGTTCGTGGACGCCGCGATGGATGTTTGAACAGTCCCGGCTGTAAAAGAGCCCCTCCGCCTCAATCACCGCTTGGGGTTTCTGGCTGGTGGCGGCGTTGTCCAGATAGACGAGCGGCTTGCCGTGCACGGCGGTGGACAGCAGGGGAAAATCTCTGCGGATTTTTTCCACGGGGAAACGCTTCGAGCGTTCAACGCCCGGCCCGTTCAGGACTTCGCGCGCGGTGCTCATCATGCCTCCTGGGGCTCGGTTCCGGCGGCCATTTTGGCTGCGAGAGCCGCTTGCAGCTTCTCGCGCAGCGGCTGGAACTTCACCCGCTCGATAATCTCGTTGGCAAACGCCACGGTCAGCAGGCTTCGCGCCTCTTCATGGCCGATCCCGCGCGAGCGCAGGTAAAAAATCGACTCGGGATCGATCTGCCCGACCGTCGCGCCGTGCGTGCACTTGACGTCGTCGGCGAAGATTTCAAGCTGCGGCTTGGTGTTGATGGTGGCGGATTCCGAAAGCAGCAGGTTCTTGTCGCTCTGCTTGGAGTCTGTCTTCTGGGCGTCTTTGCGCACCAGGATCTTTCCGTTAAAGACCCCGATGGATTGGCCGTCCAGAATGCCCTTGTAGAATTCGCGGCTGGAGCAATGCGGCCGGGCATGGTCAATGGTGGTGTGGTTGTCGATCAATTGGCGGCCGCCCGTCACGTAGAGGCCCAGCAGAATCCCCTCCGCGCCCTCGCCGTCCAAAACCGTGATAAGGTCTTCGCGCCCCAGGCGCGCGCCGAACTGCAAGGAGTTCGTTTGCACTCCCGCGTTGCGGGCCGCATATCCCAGCACCGTGGAAACGTGAAAGGCCGCTTCACTCTCCTGCTGAACCTTGACGTAATCCACGTGCGCACCTTCTTCGGCGACTATCTCCGTGACCGCGTTGTTGAAATACACGCTTTCCGTCAGGCTCGCGTAAGTCTCGATGACCGTCGCTTGGCTCTCCCGTCCCGCCAGCACCAAGTTCCGCGGGTGGGCCACCCAGGGCTCTTCCCCGGCGGTTGAGACATAGAGCAAATGCAGCGGCTTCTCCAGGACCACACCCTTGGGAATTTCAATGAACCCGCCTTCATCCATAAAGGCCGTATTGAGCGCCACAAAGCCCTGCGTCTTATAGTCCGCGTATCGGGCCAGATGAACTTCCACGGAACCCCGCCCGGACTTGAACGCTTCAGAAAGGCTTGTGAACTGCACGCCTGCTGCCAGACCTTCCAGCCGGGAAAGCTCCGGGCAGTAACGTCCGTTCACAAAAACCAGGCGATTCGTGGAAAGCCCCGCGAAAGGCAGGCTTTCAATTTCCTTTGCAATCTTGCCGCTGAACTCGAACTGCGCGGGCCGGAAGCTGGCTTTGGAAATGGGAGACACGTTGGTATATTTCCAGTCTTCCAAGTGCGTCGTCGGAAAACCCAGCTCCGCAAAAGCCTCCATGCCCTCGGAGCGCAATTCCGCAAGCCATTCCGGGGCGCTCGACAGCGGGTTCTTTTCAAGCTCCCGGAAATAAGTCAGGTAAAAGTCTTCGCTCTTTTTCACTGCCACGTTCATGAATTTCAGTATCCTCTTCTCAATCTTAAACCGCCGCGCTCCGCTAGGCCCTCTCGCCCGCCGGAACGGTCTCATCCAGCCAGCCGTATCCCTTATCTTCCAGCTCCAGGGCCAGCTCCTTGCCGCCGGACTTCACAATACGTCCGCCCGAAAGCACGTGGACATAATCGGGCACGATGTAATTGAGCAGGCGCTGGTAGTGCGTCACCACAATGATTGAGCGGTCAGCGCCGCGCAGCGCATTCACGCCCTGCGACACGATTCGGAGGGCGTCGATGTCGAGCCCCGAATCCGTCTCGTCCATAATAGCCAGCTTCGGCTCCAGCACCGCCATCTGGAAGATCTCATTGCGCTTCTTCTCGCCACCGGAGAAACCTTCGTTCACGGGGCGATTGAGCAGCGTATCGTCCATCTCCAGCAGCTTCATCTTTTCGCGGATCAATCCCAGAAAATCCATCGCGTCGAGTTCTTCGAGGCCCCGGTGCTTGCGCACCGCGTTGAGCGCCGCACGAAGGAAGTACGTGTTGCTCACGCCGGGAATCTCCACCGGGTACTGGAAGGCCAGGAATACGCCTTCGCGGGCCCGCTCCTCCGGCGAGAGGTCCAGCAGGTTCTTGCCGTCGTAGAGCACTTCGCCTTCCGTGACGGTGTAAACGTCGCGGCCCGACAGCACCTGCGCCAGCGTCGACTTGCCGGAGCCGTTCGGACCCATGATGGCGTGCACCTTGCCCAGCTCAACTTCCAGATTGATCCCTTTCAGAATTTCCGTGTTGCCCACGGTGGCATGTAGATTTTTGATTTCAAGAAACATTCCATTCTCCGTATTGAATACTTAAAAAGTGTATAGGCGGGGCGTCCTCCCGGCGTTGCCGCTCGCGACTCGCAGTTCCGAACGCCAAACTACCCGACACTGCCCTCGAGGCTGACACCCAGGAGTTTCTGAGCTTCCACGGCAAACTCCATGGGCAGCTCGCGGAAAACTTCTTTGCAGAAGCCGTTGACGATCATGCCGATGGCGTCTTCAGTGGAAAGCCCGCGCTGCCGGCAGTAGAAGATCTGGTCTTCGCCGATTTTGGAGGTGGAGGCCTCATGCTCGACCTGCGCGGTGGAGTTTTTCACTTCCAGATAGGGGAACGTATGCGCTCCGCACTTGTCGCCCATCAGCAGGGAGTCGCACTGCGAATAGTTCCGCGCGCCCGTGGCGTTCTTTAGAATCTTCACCATGCCTCGGTAGCTGTTCTGGCCGTGCCCGGCGGAGATCCCCTTGGAAACGATGGTGCTGCGCGTGTTCTTCCCCAGGTGGATCATTTTGGTGCCCGTGTCAGCCTGCTGATAGTTGTTGGTCACCGCCACCGAGTAAAATTCCCCGACGGAATTGTCGCCCTGCAGGATGCAGCCCGGATACTTCCAGGTGATCGCCGAGCCCGTTTCCACCTGCGTCCAGGAGATCTTGGAGTTCACGCCCTGGCACTTGCCGCGCTTGGTCACAAAATTGTAAATGCCGCCCTTGCCTTCCTTGTCGCCCGGATACCAGTTCTGCACGGTGGAATACTTGACCGTGGCGTTATCGAGCGCCACCAGCTCCACCACCGCGGCATGCAACTGGTTTTCATCGCGCATGGGCGCCGTACAGCCTTCCAGGTAACTCACGTAGGCGCCTTCTTCAGCCACAATCAGCGTGCGCTCGAACTGGCCGGTCTCCTTGGCGTTGATGCGGAAGTAGGTGGAAAGCTCCATCGGGCAGCGCACGCCCTTGGGAATGTAAGCGAACGATCCGTCACTGAAAACTGCGGAGTTGAGTGTGGCATAGAAGTTGTCCGTGTAAGGCACCACGGAACCCAGCCATTTCTTCACAAGGTCCGGGTGCTCCTGAACGGCTTCAGAGAACGAACAGAAGATAATGCCCAGCTCGGCCAGCTTCGCCTTGAACGTGGTCGCCACCGAAACGCTGTCAAAAACCGCGTCCACCGCCACGCCGGAAAGCAGCTCTTGCTCCCGCAAGGGGATTCCCAGCTTCTCATAGGTCTTGATGAGTTCCGGGTCCACCTCATCCAGGCTCTTCGGCTTATTCTTGGCTTTGGGAGCTGCGTAATAGTAGGCGTTCTGGTAGTCAATGGGATCGAACTTGACGTTGGCCCACTTCGGCTCCCGCATCGTCAGCCAATGGCGGTAGGCCTTCAGTCGCCACTCGAGCAGCCATTCGGGCTCATGCTTCTTGGCAGAGATCAGCCGGACAACGTCTTCGTTCAACCCGCGAGGAATCGTCTCCTGCTCGATATCCGTCACAAACCCGTACTTGTACTCTTGCGTGGCAAGCTCTTCCACATTGTTCACTGGCGTGGACATAAACTCCGCTCCTCTATAAATTTCCCATGGTGCGGGGCGGCTGCTTATCGCTCTCCACAGAGCCTCGCCGCTCCCCTTTCACCACACTTTATGCTACTCAATCTATTCTGGCCAGTCAAGATTCTTTTCTGTACCTCAGAGTCAAGATTCCCAATTCAACAGGCGCTTTTGCCCCGGCGGGAAGCCAGTAAGATAAGCCATTATTTTTCAGTTTTTTGCAGACAAGATCAGCAATAACTGGAGTGGGAAGGCAGGGGGACAATTGCCGGTTAGGCTACAAACCACCCAGGTTGAGCCTGAAGCCGAGCTGGTAAAGGCGGGGCGAGCCCAAATCCACGACGGGGGTTACGGCCACTGCATAGCTTTGGTTGAAAACGTTTTCAGCCGCGGCAAAAGCCTCCATACCGTGGCCGAGCGGGTAGGAGACCAAGGCATCCGCGACGAAAAACTTTCCCAGTGGAAGCTGGTTCTGGTCATCATCAAACTGCTTCCCTACGAACCGGCCCTGGACGCTTATCGTCGCGCGGCCCCACCAGTTCACGGCGGAAGGATTCGAGTAGCTCGTCTGGAAAGTAAAGACATTGCGGGGAACCTCGGGAATCTGAAGTCCCACCAGCGCCGGATTGGCCGAGAAGCTCAAGACCGTGGCGTTCACAAATTCATATCCGGCCGTCAGGCCCAGCGTGTGGGTCAGGTGGAAAGTAGCGTCCAGGTCAACTCCACGCGAGCGGGTCCGCCCCAAGTTTTGCCGCTGCCGGGTGATCAGGCTAGGCGTCACGGAGAGCGTGACGTTGGCGATGGGATCGCTTACATCCGCCCAAAAGAACGTGCCGCGTCCAGTCACCCTTTGATCGAAGGCATTGAATTCCGCTCCAGCCTCGGCGCCGGTCAAGCGCTCGGCGCGGAGTTCGGAGTTGGCCTCGGTCACGATGTTGCCCACGCGAAAATCCCTGTAAAGTTCATTCAGTGTGGGAGCGCGGAAGGCCCGGTAGGCGGACCCGGTGAGCGAAACGTGATTGGTCAGCCGGAAGAGCATGCCAACTCTGGGGCTGAAAGCGCTCTCCGATCGCTCAGGGAAATTGGTGACAGCAGCCGGTCCGGCGGTGGAAAGGGGTTGCGTCGTGGAGAGCGCGTCATAATTACGCCAATCATCAAGGCGGCCGGAAGCCGTGATTTGCCAGCGCGAAGTGACCCGAATGATGTCCTCCGCATAAAAACCGGCGTTCCGCTGCCGCCCGCCTGAGCCCACCGTAGACGTCATCCGGCCGCGAAAGAATTTCAGCTCATTGCTGGAGCCGCGGACCTGCTGGCCGTCAAAACCCGCCACCAGCGTCTGCCTAAACTTCACGGGGCGCGTCCACTGAACTTCAAAACCGGTTTGCTGGGCCGGCACGCGCTGGGAATCAACCAGCGACTCACTGTTCCGGTCCGCAGCGACGGAAGAAAAAGTCTGATCGAAGACTTGCGGGCCGCCATAGCCCCGGAACGAGAACGCTCCGGCGGTGGGCGAGAGCCAGTCCGCCCCCACGGCAAGCTGCCGCAGGTGGGTCCGGTTATGGGTGGCCGGGGTTCCGTTGGCGCGGATTTCCCGCAGGTAGGTGGTCTTGACATAGACGTGGCCGCGCTCGTTAAGCTTCCTTTCCAGCGTTACGTCTCCAACTTCATGTTCAGATCCGGCACGCGTATCCACCAGTCCCCGCTCGGCCGGTTCAACCAGGATGTATCCATCGGTGGAAAACGCCTCGCCATCGAGCGTGGCGCTCCACGGGCCGTGCCGGAGGCCAAGCCACAAAGATCCATCCGGCGTGTCCTCGTTTCCGTAAGAGGTTTCAAGCGAGAGCGCGCTGGTCGTCGTGGGTTTGCGCGTGACGAAATTGATGACTCCGCCCATGGCGTCAGAACCGTAAAGGTCGGAAGCCCCGCCCCGCACCACCTCCACGCGGCTGACGGCTTCGCGCGGGATGCGATCCCAGTACACCCAGCCTCCGAAGGGATCGTTCAGGGGAATGCCGTCTTCCAGAACCAGCGCGCGGCCTGCTCCACTGGCGCCGGTTCCTCGCAGAGAAACGCCTTGCGTAGTGGGATTGGCCACGCGGCTTCCCGTGCGGCGGAACAGAGTAAATCCTGGAATTTGGCGAAGCGCGCCATCGAGTGTCAAGGCGGCGGTGTCGGCCAGTTTCTTCCGCGTCAGAATCCGCACGCTGGCGGAGGTCTCATTCAGGGGAGTCGCGGTCCGCGTGGCCGTCACGGTCATCTGTTGGGCGACCGGCGCCGGGCTGAGAACAATGACAAGCCCTATGGAGCCTTGCGACAGCGCTTTCCAGGCGGGATGGACGGGAGTGAATCCCTTCGCCTGCACGCTGATTTCAGCCTGAGGCACGGGAACGCCGGTAAAGACAAAGCGGCCGTCCGGCCCCGTCATTTGCGTGGAGTGATAGCTCGCCGCGACCAGCGAGACGTGCGCGCCGGCGATCACGCCTCCACTCTGATCCTTCACTACCCCTTCGACCTTGTACCCGTTGTTCCCCACGGCTGGCCGGGCAGGTTGTTGGCCGCGCAGCAAACCCGCAGAGGCGATGGCGGTCAAAAAACACACAACAATCCGCGCGCGATGGAAGCTCATCCTCATCTTTTACCCGGAGCCTGATTCGGACGAGAAACCAAAGCTTAAATGCCCCACTTGAACACACGCCGCAAAGCGTGCGTTTTATCCCGCCGCATCCGCCCTTCAAGCCGCACTTCGATTTCATTAGATTAGTGCGGCCATCCGTTCCAGGCAATCCATTTGTGTTGATTTGGGTGTAGATGGAAATGCAAGGGGTGAGAAACGGGCGAAGCTTATTGTGCTGAGGCAACGTGCGGCCGCCCAGACGAAGCTAAACCGGGATGAGGAGGTTTTGCGCGAAGGCCCATTCGCGGTCAAACCACTGTCCATCGCATTGGAAGCCGGTTCGCTGGGCCATCGCCACAATCTCCTCAGGAGCGTATTTGTGCGAGCTTTCCGTCCAGATGGTTTCTCCCTCCCGCAGGGCGATCGTCAATTCGGCCTTGCGGATGGTCACCCGCTGGTCGAGGGTGGAACGAAGGTGCATCTCAATCCGGCGTTCCAGCCGGTTGTACCGCGCAACGTGGTGGAACTGCGAAAGATCAAAATCAGCATCCAATTCACGATTGATGCGGGCAAGGATGTTCAGGTTGAAGGCCGCCGTAACACCCAGAGGGTCGTCGTAAGCGCGGAGGAGCTGCTCGACCGGTTTTTCAAGGTCCGTGGCCAGCAGCAGCGCGTCGCCGGGCGCCAAAACTTTGCGCACCCGCCGCAGAAATTCTTCTCCGGGCTGGCGCTCAAAATTCCCGATGGAGCTTCCCAGGAAAAGCACCAGTAAGGCCTCGCCCTCCCGGCGTCGGGCGGCGACTTGGCGCAGGCCGTCAAGATAACCGGTCTCAAAGCCGCGCACGCTGACCCGGTCAAGGTCTTCCAACTCGCGCCGGCACATGGCGAGCGCCGCGGGCGAGATTTCAATGGGATGGTAGTTGACAAGTTGGCGCCGCGCGACGGCTTCCAGGATAGTGCGGGTCTTCTTGCCGCTGCCGCTGCCCAACTCCGCCACCATCATTGGTGAGGCCACCCGGTTGGTGATCTCCTCCGCATACTTGCGGAGGATTCGCTCGCCGGCGCGCGTCAAACCGTACTCCGGCAGCAGGCTGATGACTTCAAAAAGCGCCGAGCCCACATCATCGTAAAAATATTTGGAAGAGATTTCCTTCTGCCCCGGCTTCAAGAGGCCGGCGCGCACGTCTTCGGCAAATTTGTTCGCGGATACGGCGGTGGCGGCTTGTGGCAAGGCGATCCTCCTGCTTGAAGCTTCAGTTGCTCACTAAGCGGAACCCGGAATAAACGTACTGGTAGTGCGGCTGGAACCAGTTGCGAAACGAGCGGCGCAGCATGGAGGCCGCGGTGCGGGCCGATCCGCCTTTCATCACGTAATGCAGGCCGTCAAAAAAATTGGCCGAATAGCCCTTGTAAAAAGGGAAAGGCTCAAAACCGGGAAAAGGCTTGAAGAGGCTGGAAGTCCACTCCCATCCATTGCCGATCAGGCCGGCCACGCCAAAGGCGCTGCGCCCCCCCGGATGCGCGCTGACGGAAGAGGGGTCCCAGCGCTCAAAGTCAAAGGTGCCAAAACTTTCCGCGGGCGGCTCGTCGCCCCAGGGGTACAGCCGCTCCTTGCCCTCCGGCGTTCCATAAGCGGCGCGGTGGAACTGCTCCTCGGTGGGCAATTGCTTGCCCGCCCAGCGCGCGTAAGCTGCGGCTTCCGCGTGGCTCACATAGACGGGCCAGTCAACCGGTAGAGGGACTTCTGCAAACATGCCACGGTAGAACCACTCATCGCCGCGCTCGATCCAGAACTTCGGCTGGCGAATTTCTTCCCGCTGAATCCACTCCCAATCCTCTTTGGTCCAAAGGCTGGAATCCTTATAACCGCCCTCACGGACAAATTTGAGAAAGTCTCCGTTGGTCACTTTGTATTCATCCATCGCGAAAGCGGGAACGTTCTCCGCGTGGGCGTCGAATTCGTTGTCCCAGCCGAAAGCCCCGCTTTGCCTCAGCAGACCCAAAGTGGCGGTTCCGGCGGGAATGTCGATCATCTTTTGCCCGGCTCGCTCGGGGCCAGCCGTGCCGCTGGGAGCCGGCTGGGGCACTTTGCGGTCCAGCGGCAGTTGGTGAAGCATGTAAGCAAGGGTTTCCGCGTGCATCAGGCGATGTTCAATCGCCACGTTGAGGTAGATGGCCGCAGAAGAAAGGGCGCCGTCAATTTCCCTGACCGGCTCTCGCGTGAGGTGCTGGTCAAGCTCCGCGCGCAGGCGCTGATTGTACTCGCGAATTTCCGCTTCCCGCGGCCAATCTGAAGGTTGGTCGGACGGCAAGCCGCCATCCACCGGATCGATCCCGAAGGCGAACAGGTTGTCAAAGTCTGCCTTGAACGGCTTCAGGTCAAACGCGTAGTGGCCCAGAAGATTCCAATCGAAGGCTTCGAGGTGTCCCAGATAAAACACGATCCGATGCCTCTCCGGAATCGGCCGGTCGTACAAGGCCTCCGGACTCAGCAGTTCAAAAAGCTGATCGGTCCGCGCCCGCGCGTCGGCCAGACGTTCAAAGACGCTTTCCTGGGAAAATAAATCGTTTTGCATCTCAGTCATTTTCCTCCTACCCTTTCCCATGAAAGATGCTTCGAAGGAAATTGCGTTACGATTTCGCCGATTTTTTTGTGAAGGTGCCCCGCTGAAAATGATAACAAATCAAAATCCAACATCCAAATGGCAGGCCGCCAACCCTCAACATGCCGGTAAATTCAGACTGAAGGTTTGCAGAAATTCCAAGGGCCTCTCTTGCTGGAAGGGACGATGGCGATGATTGAGTTCCGGGAAGTCCGCTACGCCACCAGCGCCGGGCGAGATCTGGTTAAGGGGCTCAATCTCCTCGTCGAACCGGGCGAAACCTTGGCGCTTCTGGGGCGCAGCAGCTCCGGCAAGTCCACCACGCTCAAGCTGATCAATCGTCTGCTGGAGCCGACTTCGGGGCAGGTCCTGGTGGAGGGGCGCTCGATCCTTGATTGGGATCCCATCCGCCTGCGCCGCCGGATCGGCTACGTTATTCAAGAAGTCGGCCTATTTCCGCATTTCACCGTCGCTCGCAACGTCGGCGTGGTGCCGCAACTCGAAGGCTGGAGCCCGGAGCGCCGGGTGCAGCGCGTGGAAGAATTGTTGCAGATGGTCGGGCTCGATCCCGCGGCGTTCGGCCCGCGTTATCCCCGGCAGCTCTCCGGCGGCCAGCGCCAGCGGGTGGGCGTGGCGCGAGCGCTCGCCGCTGACCCGCCGATCCTGCTGATGGATGAACCCTTCGGCGCCCTCGACCCTCTCACGCGCCTCGAGATTCAGCGGGAGTTTCTTTCGCTCCAGCAACGTCTTCGCAAAACCACCGTCTTCGTCACGCATGACATCCGCGAGGCGCTAATTGTGGGCACGCGCATCGCGCTGCTGGAAGAAGGCAGGCTGCTGGGAATTTATACGCGCGCGGAGTTCCTGAGCTCCCGCGAACCCATCATCCTGGAGTATCTCGCCGCCTTGGGTTCCCCGGAGCAGGCGCTTGAAGCTTGAAATTCTGGAAACCAGCCGGAAAGGAATTTCCTTATGAGCTTGCTGGAATTTTTCTATCGCCACCGCGCGGAGATTTCCACTCTCACCCTGGAGCATCTCTGGCTGGTGGGAATGTCGATGCTGCTGGCCATTCTCATCGGTGTTCCCCTGGGCATTTTGATCACGCGCCGCGCGGCCTGGAACAAGCCCATCCTGGGAAGCGCCAACATCATCCAGACGATTCCGAGCTTAGCGCTCTTCGGCTTTCTGATGCCCCTTCCCTGGCTCGGCGAGCGGGCCGACCGGCTGGCCATCGCCGCTCTGGCGGGTTACGCGCTCTTGCCGATCATTCGCAACACCTACACGGGCATCATGGGCGTGGACCCCAGCGTGCGCGACGCGGCGCGCGGCATGGGCATGACGGACTGGCAAGTCCTCACGCAGGTGGAGTTGCCGCTGGCGCTGGGCGTGATTCTGGCCGGCGTTCGCGTGGCCACCGTGATTACGGTAGGCGTCGCCACCATTGCCGCGGCCATCGGCGCCGGAGGCTTGGGAGAATTCATTTTTCGAGGATTGTCCATGGTGGATAACCGCGTCATCTTGGAAGGAGCCATTCCGGCGGCGTTGTTGGCGCTTGCGGCGGATTTTATTTTGGGCTGGGCGGAGCGGCTCCTGACGCCTTCGGCGAACCAATGAAAAAATTGCTGAGCCTCTCCCTGCTGGTTCTCACCGCGACGGCCTGCGGCCCGCCCCGCAAAGACGTCGTCGTAGTCGGCTCCAAGAATTTCACCGAGCAGGCCATCCTCGGTGAAATTCTGGCCCAGCACCTTGAGCATCAAACGGGGCTCCAGGTGGAGCGCCGCTTCTACCTGGGCGGCACGTACATCTGCCAGCAGGCCATCCTGGCCGGACGCATCGACGTTTACGTGGAATATACCGGCACTGCCCTAACCGCCATTCTCAAGCAGCCTGCCGGACACGCCCCCCAGGCTGTTTATAACAAAGTTAAATCCGAATATGCCTCGCGCTTCCATCTGGACGTGATGCCGCCGCTCGGCTTCAACGACACCTTCGTACTGGTGATTCGCGGCCAGGAGGCGCGCAAGGACCACATTGAAACCATCTCCCAGGCCGTTCCCTACGCCGCCCAGTGGCGGCCCGGTTTTGGCTACGAATTCATGGAAAGGCCGGACGGGTACCCGGGTTTGATCAAAGCCTACGGATTGAAGTTCGGCCAAGCGCCTCGCATCATGGATTTAGGCTTGCTCTACCGCGCCTTGTTTGATCATCAAGTAGATTTGATCGCGGCGAACTCCACCGACGGCCTGCTGGAAAGCCATGACCTGACGGTCCTGAAAGACGACAAGAATTTCTTTCCGCCCTATCAAGCGGTGCCGGTTGTGCGCCCGCAAACGCTGGCGATGCATCCGGCGGTGCGCAAAGCATTGGAAGAGTTAGCCGGGAAAA
Organism: Terriglobia bacterium; assembly: GCA_046705545.1. GTDB lineage: Bacteria > Acidobacteriota > Terriglobia > UBA7540 > UBA7540 > JAMCXS01. The sequence goes on along the minus strand of JBJKQF010000319.1, from coordinate 4,504 downwards.
TCTCCGACAGCCAGATGCGCCAGCTCAATTACCAGGTGGCCATAGAACACCGTGACCTCAAGCAAGTGGTGCGGGAGTTTCTGCGCGCGCAGCATCTGGATCCCTGAGCGCAGCAAAGGCTCCTGCCATCACGGGCGAGGGCCCGGCAGGATGCAAGGCAGTTGAAGGGTTATCTAAAGTGCGAATAGCAGGCTGGCGGGGTCTTCAACCAATTCCTTGACGCGCACCAGGAACTTAACCGCCTCCAGGCCGTCCACCATCCGGTGGTCGTAGCTGAGCGCCACATACATCATGGGGCGGATCTGGATTTCGCCTTCCACAGGCATGGCGCGATTCTGGATCTTATGGAGCCCCAGGATGCCCGACTGCGGAGGGTTGAGGATGGGAGTGCTCAGCAAAGAACCATAAACGCCGCCGTTTGAGATAGTGAAAGTCCCGCCGCGCAGTTCTTCCAAGGTCAGCTGGCGAGCCTCCGCCTTGCGCGCAAAATCCTTGATGGCCTTCTCGATCTCCGCGAACCCCATGCGGTCGGCGTTGCGCAGGACGGGAACCACCAAGCCTTCCGGAGCTCCCACCGCCACGCCGATGTCCCAATAGTGCTTGAGCACCATGTCGGTGCCCTGGATTTCCGCATTCAAGCGCGGAAACTGCTGGAGAGCAGCCACGCTGGCTTTGACAAAAAAAGAAGTAATGCCCAAGCCGATGCCGTGCTGCGATTTAAAAGCCTCTTTCCAGCGGGCGCGCAGCGCCATCACGGCGCCCATGTCGATTTCATTGAAGGTGGTGAGCATCGCGGCGGTGCGCTGAGCCTCCACCAGACGCCGCGCGATGGTCAGGCGGCGGCGCGACATCCGCACGCGCTCTTCCTGGCGTCCGCCCTCTCCCTGCGCCCGCGGCGCAGCGGGCCGCGGCGATTGATCTTCTCTCGCCTGCCGCCCGGCGCCGGATTCCTCTTTGGGCGCTTGCGGAGGCGCGGTTCGAGAGCCGTTACCCTGAAGATAATCCTCAACGTCCTTCTGCTTGATGCGGCCTCCCGCATCGCTCAGCTGAATCTTTGAAAGGTCCACACCGTGCTCCTCGGCAAAGCGCTTGGCCAAAGGAGTCGCCAGAAGTTTGGGAGGAGCCGCCGGCACTGCAGCGCGAGGCTCCTTTGCGGCGGCGGGCGCTTTTTCTGCCGAGGCGCCGGCTGGTTTGGCGCTCTTCAAAGCCGCAGCGTGATCTCCATTGGCTTCTTCGATCAGCCCTAGTACGTCGCCGATCTTTACGTTATCGCCCTCGTTATGCTCGATGTGCGCCAGGACGCCGCTGTGCTCGGCGCCCACTTCCAAATCAACCTTTTCGGTTTCAAGCTCCACGAGCACGTCGCCCGCGCTGACCGGGTCGCCTTCCTGCTTCCGCCAATGTCCAACGGTGGCCTCCACCACCGATTCTCCCAACTCGGGCACAAGAATCTTCGTCGGCACGTTATCTCCTTCTGGAATTTCCCGCAACGTTTTCTACCAACACCATATCCTCTTCGCCCTCCGCCAGCCGGGTGCTGAATGTTTGGTGCACAATCGCCTCCTGGTTGTGCAGGTGCCGGGCGGTAGAACCTTCCGAGGGGCTGGAGCTTCGCGCCCGTCCGATGTAACGCAGCCGCCAACGGTTGCGCACCAGCTCGCTGAGCAACGGGCGCACATATTCCCAGGCGCCCATGTTCTCCGGCTCCTCTTGGACCCACACCACCTCATGAAGTTTCGGAAAACGCTGCATGATCTGCTTCAGCTTGCCGGCGGGGAAAGGATAAAGCTGTTCCACCCGGCAGATCGCGACGCCGGGACGGCGCTCGCGCAGATCGCTCGAAATCAGGTCCACGTAAATTTTGCCGCTACAAAGAACCAGTCGGCGGATTTCCTCGCTTCGCTCGGCCGCCTCGGCGTCCGCGATGACCTCCTGCCAGCTTCCCTCGGCGAGTTCGCGAGGCGAGGAGGCGACCATCGGATGGCGCAGCAGGCTCTTGGGCGTCAGGATAATCAGCGGCAGCGGGTCCGTCGTAAGAACGTAAGCCTGGCGGCGCAGGAGGTGGAAGTATTGCGCGGCTGTGGTGCAGTTGGCAATGCGCAGGTTGGTCTCCGCCGCCAACTGCAAAAAGCGCTCCGGGCGCGCGCTCGAGTGGTCCGGTCCCTGCCCTTCGTATCCGTGCGGCAACAGCATCACCAGCGAGGGGGTGAGCGACCACTTGGCCCGGCCGGAAGTCAGAAACTCATCGATCATCACCTGAGCGCCGTTCACGAAGTCGCCGTACTGCGCTTCCCAGAGCACCATGCGTCCAGGCTCCTGCAAGCTGTAACCGTATTCAAAACCCACCACGGCGCTTTCAGTCAGCGGGCTGTTGTGAATCTCAAAGGCCGCTTGGGCCTGCTCCAGAGCTTGCAGGGGAGTAAATTTCTTCCCGGTCTTAACATCATGGAGCACAGCGTGCCGCTGGCTGAAGGTGCCACGCTCTACATCTTCGCCAGTCATTCGAATTGCGATGCCGTCCTCCAGGATGGAAGCAAAGGCCAGTTCCTCGGCGGTGGCCCAGTCAATGGTTTTCTCGTCGGGAGCATCAAGCGCCTTGGCCCTCCGGGCGTGCGCGCGTTCCAGTTTCTTGTGGAGCGCAAAGCCCTCCGGTAGGAACAAGAGGCTCTTATTCAATGCCCGAAGGCGCTCGAGTGGAACGGAGGTTTTGGCTTGCCGCGCCGCTCCCGGAGGAGGAGGTTCCGGGGTGGGATCTAAGAGTTCCTCGCTGGGCTCAAGGGAGTCAAAAAGCTTTTGCAGTTCCGCCGAACGCTCCAGGACCATCGCCTCAGGGCAGCCTTCGGGGACGGCGCCTTGCTCAACCATCCTGGTGGCCCACAATTCCCGAACTGTAGGATGGTTGGTGATCTTCTCGTACATCAGCGGCTGAGTAAAGCTGGGCTCATCGCCCTCGTTGTGCCCGTAACGCCGGTACCCAACCAGATCAATCACAAAATCTTTCTCAAAGCGCGCCCGGTAAGCAAAGGCCAGCCGCGCCACTTCAATGCATGCTTCCGGATCGTCCGCGTTGACGTGCACGAGAGGAATCTTGAAGCCACGCGCCACGCCGCTGGCATAAAGCGAGCTGCGATACTCCTGCACCGTGGTGGTGTAGCCAAGCTGGTTATCCGCGATGATGTGAATGGTCCCGCCTGTCTTGTAGCCGGGCAAACGATAAAAGTTGAGGGTCTCGGCAACTACTCCCTGCCCGGAAAATGCCGCGTCGCCGTGGATCAGGATCGGAAGGGTCCAGGTGGGATCGAAGCGCGGAGCCCCCCGCTGGTCCACCTGCGTTCCGGCGGCGCGCGCCATGCCATCCACCACCGGGTCCGCCGCCTCCAAATGGCTGGGGTTGGGAGGCATGGTGACAATCAGATCGACTTCCTGGCCGCCGTTGATGGCCCGCCGCGCACCCAGGTGGTACTTCACATCACCCGTCCAGCCCAGGTCTTCCCGGAAATTCCGCGCCCGCACCGGGTCTTTGAACTCCGCCAGAATTTCAGCGTAGGGCTTTTTCAAAACGTGGACTAAAACGTTCAGCCGCCCGCGATGAGCCATGGCGATCAGGACGTGGCGGACGTTCACTTCCGCTGAGGCCCCGATCATCTCATCCAGGATCGGAATCAGCATGTCCAGGCCCTCGATCGAGAAACGTGTTTTGCCTGGAAAGGTCCGATGCAGGAAGCGTTCGAAAGCCTCCACTTGCGTCAGCCGCTCCAGCATTTGCGGACCGTCCACCGGATCGACAGGGCTGCGGAATCGTCCCGATTCGGCCGCTTCGTGGAGCCAGTGCCGTTCCTCCGGGTCACGCAGGTGGGCATAGTCGTATCCCGTGGAGGAACTGTACACCTTGCGCAGCGCCTGGATGACTTCCAGGGCATTGGCTTTCCCCGCTGCGATGGGGCCCACGATCAGGCTGGCGGGAAGCCGCTGAAGATCTTCTTCACTCACCCCGTGCGACTCCGGCCGCAAGGAATAGTCTCCCGGAGGATCGCCGCCCAAGGGATCAATCCGGGCATCCATGTGCCCGAATTTTCGAATCGATTCCGCCAGATTGACGGTGCCGACAATCTTATTCGTTTCGGCCGCCGTGGAGGCTGCAACTGCAACGCGATCTTCCGCAGGCGGTTTCCAATGCAGAAAGAAGTCGCGCGTCTGCGCGTCAAGGGAACTGGGGTCCTTGAGATATCTTTCGTAAAGCTCCAGAACGTAACCTAAATTGACTCCTTGAAAATCCTGCCCCGTGTTCATATACGTCATCCTACTGGATTACCAACCGCCGCCGTAGTGCGGCTTTCGCTTAACACCTATAGATTAACATTGCCGGGAGAGCGTTGCCCCTCACCCATTGATGCTTTAGATGCAGCGCCGGCTGCACGGGCTGGCCACAACCGGTGCAACCATTCTACGGCTTTCTAGGCTCTGAGAACAGGGCTCGCTGAGAGGAGGTCGGTTATCAGCGTGG
>JBJKQF010000318.1:0-6974 GCA_046705545.1 Terriglobia bacterium | reverse complement strand
GATGATCTGCGAATCACTCTTGCCGGTATCAAAACCAGCCTGCTGCAATTTCCGGCGCAAAAAGTCCGACAGGCTTTCCAGGTTGCGGCGTCCGGAATCAGCTTCCGCCACAATCTCCACGGCCCGGCGAATCTGCGCGGCCAGATACGGAGGCTGCGCGGTGCTGAAGATAAAAGAACGTGCGCGGTTGATGAGGTATCTCTTCAGCGTTTCCGAGCCGCAGACAAAGCCTCCCGCGGAAGCCAGCGCCTTGCCGCAGGGATGCACGATGGCCAGCACGCGGCCCGTCGCGCCCGCTGCAGCCACCAGGCCCCTCCCTTGCGGACCGAAGACGCCCGTGGCATGAGCTTCGTCCACAATGAGGGAAGCGCCGAAGCGCTCTGCCAGCGCCAAAAGCTCCGCGACCGGCGCGCGGTCGCCGTCCATACTGAAGACGCTCTCCACCACAATCAATTTCTGCCCGGGGGAAGCATCAGGCTTCCGCAGTGCGTCCTCGAGAAAGTTAAGGTCGAGGTGAGGAAAGATAACTTTGCGCGCCCGGGACAATCGAATGCCGTCAATAATGCTGGCATGATTCAACTGGTCGGAATAGACCACGTCCTCGGGGCCAAGCAGCGCGCTGAGCAGTCCGAGGTTCGCCGCGTAGCCGGAGCTGAAGTAGAGCGCTGACTCGCTTCCGATAAAGCGCGCAAACTCCGACTCTAATTCCTCCCAAATGGGCGCGTTGCCGGAAAGCAGGCGCGAGCCCGTGGAAGCAACGGGGACGCCCGCGGACAAAGCCACGATGGCGGCCTCGCGCAGGCGAGGATCGGTGGAAAGGCCGAGATAGTCGTTCGAGCTGAGGTTAATCCCCTGCATCTGCTCGAGACGGCGCAGGTTCGAGTGCGCCTGGAGCGATTTCAGCTCGCTCTCCAGACGACCAAGGAGCGTGTTAGTGTCCGGTTTGCTCATAGGGCATGGGGCGCAAGCCCAGGTCGTGGAAGAGCTGTTGGTCTTCGTCCACATCCGGATTGGGTGTGGTAAGCAATTTCTCTCCCGTAAAGATGGAGTTCGCTCCGGCAAGGAAGCAAAGTGCCGCCGCTTCACGCGTGAGCGAGCGGCGCCCGGCGCTCAGCCTTACCATGGAGGCGGGCATCAGGACGCGCGCCGCCGCAATGGTGCGGACAAACACCAGAGGATCGAGCGCGGCAGTTTCGCCCAGGGGCGTGCCCTCCACTCTCACCAGCATGTTGATGGGAACGCTTTCAGGATGCGGGTTCAAACAGGCAAGCTGATGGAGCAAGCCGGCGCGGTCGGCGTCGCTTTCGCCCATGCCGATGATCCCGCCGCAGCAGACCGTGATGCCCGCCTTGCGAACGTGCTCGAGGGTGCTCAGGCGGTCTTCGTAGCGGCGAGTGGTGATGATGTTGCCGTAGAATTCCGGCGAGGTATCCAGGTTGTGGTTATACGCCGTGAGCCCGGCCGCGGCCAGGCGCTCAGCTTGCGCATCCGTCAGCATCCCTAGCGTGCAGCAGACTTCCATCCCCAGAGCCGCGACTCCGCGCACCATTTCCACAACGCTGTCAAAATCCTTGCCGTCACGAACTTCCCGCCAGGCCGCTCCCATGCAAAAGCGCGTGGAACCCTCGCTCTTGGCCTCGCGAGCCTTGGCAAGCACGTCCTCCACGTCCAGCATGGACTCGCGCCCCACTTCCGTCTGGTAGTGGGCGCTCTGCGGGCAGTAGCCGCAATCTTCCGGACAACCTCCCGTCTTGATGGAGAGCAGACGGCACATCTGGACTTCTCCAGCATTGTGATATTGCCGGTGAAGCTGCTGCGCCTGGAACACTAGCTCCAGAAGCGGCTGCTGGTAAATCGACAGGACCTCTTCCTTGGTCCAGTCGCGGCGCAGGGCCGGTTTTGATAAGGTTGAAGCAGCTTTCAAGGAATTTTCCTTTCTACCAGATCAGGGCCACGTTCGCCTTGCCGGCCATCACTTCTTCATCGATGTCGTAGCCGAAGCCCGGCGCGTCGCTCAGTTCAACAAAACCGTTCTTGGGCAGCACGTCGCCCTTGAGGAGATACCGGTTGCCCTGCGCGAAGATGTCCACAAACTCCGCGCGCGGCGAGTTGGGCGTGGCCATGATGAAGTGATAAGTGGGCGCGCCCACGCCGTGCGGAATCACGGGCATATTGTAGGCGCTGGCCATGGCGGCGATCTTCTTCAGCTCCGAGATGCCACCGGCGCGATAGATATCGGGCTGTAATATATCCACCGCCTGCTTTTCAATCAATTCGCGGAAACCGTAGCGCGTGTATTCGTGTTCGCCGCCGGTGATCAGAATTCCCGAAACCGAGTCCCGGATGCGCCGGTAAGAATCAATTTGATCCGGAGGAACCGGCTCCTCGATCCACAGCACCTGAAATTCCTTGACGGCGTTGGCCAGCGCGATAGCGTAAGGAACGTCGAGAGACATGTAGCAATCGAGCATGATGTCACCGTCCGGGCCCACCAGCTCGCGCGTTTTGCGCACCATCTCGACGTTCTGGCGCAGACCTTCCTTGCCGTCCGCAGGGCCGTGCGGCACCGCCAGCTTCACGCTCTTAAAGCCTTCTTTCAGATGGCGGTCGGTCAGGTTGCCGGTGACGTAGGCCGGAATCTTCTCTTTGGTACGGCCGCCGATCAGGTTGAAAACCGGCTGGCCCAAGGCTTTGCCCAGCAGATCCCAGAGGGCGATATCGATGCCGCTGATGACGTCGATTACCACACCGCGACGGCCGTAAAACTGCGAGGCGCGATAGAGCTGTTCCCAGATCAGTTCAACATCGAAAGGGCTACGCCCCACGATCAAAGCCTTGAACTGGTCTTCAATGATGGCGGGCGCCAACCGGGCTCTTCCTCCGCCCACCGTGCCGAGCCCGCGCAGGCCCGTATCGGTTTCAACCATGACGACAGCGGTGGTCATGGGCCCGTACCAACTGGAGCGCTTTTCTCTGTACTGAGGATAAATCGACATCGGGTTCGCAATCAGGCCGTTGCTCAGCCATGAACCCGTCATCTCAATCGGGAAAGCTTTGACGTCTGTAATGCGCAAGAGCGAGTCCTCCTATGAACTTGTTAAGTGTACATCCCGAACTTTTAGCGCGGCATGTGGACCACCGCGACGGCAAAACCACGCAGCGTGACCGTGTCTCCCGCAAGTTGCAGCGAAGCCGGGGGATTATAGCCCGTCGTCTGGTCCACATATTCCTCGGTGGCGTGCGTGCCGCCGGGCAGCGAGAATTCGACCTGCCGGTCGTCCTCGTTGATCAGCAGCATTTTGCGCTCCCCCGACGGCGTCACGAATCCCTGCGCAAAAACACCGGACGTGGACAATCCAGTTTCAACCAGCTTGTCCCCGGGTCCGAAATTATCGCGCAGAAGTTTCAAGACCCAATAACGCGCGTTGGGCCGGCCGTTGTTCCAGTCCACCATCGTCACGCTGGGAAACTGCGTGGGGAAGCCGACCAGTTGCGACTCACCTACGTCATTGATCCCCATACGGCTGAGCTGCGCGTAGAGATAGGCGTAGAGGGCGCCGCAAAGGTTCCAATAAGAATCCGGGATGCCGTTGCGAACGGAAACATTGTTGTCCGGAACGATGGCGCCCACCTCGTCAATGGTGGTTCCCGTCTCCGGAGACAGCCGCTTGCGAATGGACTCGATGAAGCGAACCTGGTTCACAAAACCGTCGGCCTGGGCGAAAAAGGTGGAAGGCCAAGTCGAGATGGGCTCGTCAACCTTCGGCATGGCATAGAAGTGGTAGGAAATCATGTCCAGGGGAATGCCGGGGCGGTGGTTCTTGTGGTTCAGGAAGTATTCAAAGTATTCCGCCAAGGGATGCTCGAACCTCACGCCCGGAGAAGTCCCCGCCAGGGCCAGGCCGATGAATTTCATGTTCGGATCGACCTTGCGGATGGCCGTCACGATCGCGTCATAGAGGTGTGTGTAAAACTCCGGGGACATCTTGTGCTCAAAATCGATCTCATTCAAGACCTCCCAGTAGGGGACCTTGTAGTGATGTCCTGACACGTGGCGCTTGCCATATTCATCCGTAAAGCCACCCTGCGTGTACCAGCTGACCAGGCGCGCGTAATAATCCGCCACCTGCTTCATGCTAGGATCCCGCAGCTCTGTGCCCTCCTCGTAGTGCCAAAAGACTTTGTCGGGATCGGCCGGATAGGCCACAGGCTTCGGCGTCTTGAACATCCATTCCGGGATGGTGCTGAAATTCAGAATCACCGAATGTCCCGCCGTGGCGTTCATAAAATCCTCGGTCATGGGATCAATCAGAGAAAAGTCCCAGGAGGTCTTGCCGTCCTTGGGGGGCTCAAGCTCCGCCACCGCCAGCTTGGGATAGGGCAGCCAGGGCACGTAGCGCACGTCATTGCAGTGAAGGTCCTTGAGAGCCTGGAAAGCCCGGTCGTGAATCTTAGAGCCGCGCCGCAACGGCGGGTTGACCACCACTTGAAGGGTAGGCGTGGTCCGGGATACCCGCTCGACTTTCGACCACTGCACCTCGACGGCATGCTGGGCTGCCATCGCCGCGCCCGTCCATAGCACCATCGCCGGCAGTACAATCCAGATAGACTTGCAAAGCTTCAGTCGGAACTTTTCCAGTGGGATTTCCACCATCATAAACCTCTCGTAGAAAAGGTTGTGACACATCCCCAGGCCAGAAAGGGACTCCCCAACCAGCCGGTAGAAAGAAAGCCGAATGTTTAGAGGATAGATACTAACACGCCTCCAGACCCGCCAAAAGTCGCTTTTGAGAAGAACCCCCAACGCTTGCCGTAGGACTTCTCGCCACGCTTTCAGACGGATAGGGAATAGCAAGCCGACGGCCGGGTGCGGGAAGGCATATCGTGTGATTTAGGTCACAGATAATTCACCGGCTCCACCCTAGAATTTCCCTGTAGGCGAGGATTTCTTTGTGGCCCCAAAGCGGCAAGATACTGCAAGCAATAGAGAAGGACCGAATAGCATTGACTCGGTTCCTGCATGGGTGCAGAATTAAAGTTTCCAGCCTGGCAGGGCGAGGGTCCCACTGAGAACATGCCTCACGGGGAAGGAGGCCAACATTCGTGGCTAACAAGAAGATAAAATTTGGGGTTGGCATCGCTATTATTCTGGCGGTGGTGGGGTGGGAAGCGGTTTCAGGCTTTCAAGAGTCCAAGACCTACTACGTTACCGTCAAGGAGCTAACCAGCGGCAAGGTCTCCCACCACCATGTGCGGGTGGGAGGAACAATCGCACCTGGCAGCATCCAGCGCAATGGCGAGATGCTAACCTTCCGGCTTACGCAGGAACAGGAATCTATCCCCGTAACCTACGTCGGCACGGCCTCCCTACCGGACGATTTCAAAGGCGGCGCAAAAGCGATCGTGGAGGGGACCTACCTCACGGACGGAACCTTCCGCGCCCAAAACGTTCAGGCCAAGTGCGCTTCCAAATATAAAGCCGTGCCTCCGGCTCCGAAGCCAGGGGCCGCGGCTTCCAAGGTGGCTTCATACACTGAACCCAGATAGAATCAAGCTTAAGGTTCAAACGCGTCAAGCCCAGCGGGCCGGGTTCCTATCCCCTGACATTGGGCGGGCCCTGAAGGCAAGGAGAACTTAACCACCATGAACCAAGTCGGAAGCGTAGGCCTGATCGCCGCCCTGGCGTTCGCAATTTACGGCGTGGTAACGGGAGCCTTGGCAGGCAAGCTCCGCAGCCCCCGAATGCTGAAAAGCGCCCAGCGCGCAGTCCTTGGCTTTTTCCTCATGATCACCCTCGCGGTGGCCGCCCTCGAATACCTCATCCTGACCAATGATTTCCACAGCGCCTACGTTGCTTCCCACTCCAGCCGCGACCTGCCTCTGCTTTACAAGGTTCCGGTCCTCTGGGCCGGCCAGGAAGGGTCGCTGCTGTTCTGGACCTGGCTGCTTTCGATTTACGCGGGCATTGCCGTTTGGATGAACCGGCGCAAGAACCGCCAGTTGATGCCTTACGTGATTTCGATCTGCATGGGAGTTGCCACCTTCTTTTCCTTGATTACCTTCTGGGTGGCGAACCCTTTTACTGAACTCAACTTGGTCACAGCCAGCGGAATCACTCCCTTTACGCCTCCTGACGGCAATGGTTTGAACCCTTCGCTGCAATACCACTCCATGGTAGCCCACCCACCCATGCTTTACCTCGGGTACGTGGGGATGGCGATTCCCTTCGCTTTTGCTATGTCGGCGTTGATGACAAAGCAATTGGGTGATAACTGGATCCGCATCACGCGCCGCTGGACGATGGTGCCCTGGATGTTCCTGGGCACCGGCATCATCCTGGGCGGACAATGGGCGTATCACGTGCTCGGATGGGGCGGCTACTGGGCCTGGGACCCGGTGGAAAATGCCTCGCTGCTGCCTTGGCTGGCAGGCACGGCCTTCCTCCACTCCGTGATGATCCAGGAAAAGCGCGGCATGCTGAAAGTCTGGAACATGGTGCTGATCATCCTGACTTTCTTCCTGTCGATTTTCGGCACCTTCTTGACGCGCAGCGGCATCATCTCCTCAGTCCATGCATTTGCGAAATCCGACATCGGCCCGTGGTTTTCGGTGTTCCTGGCCATCATTGCGGTATTTTCGCTGACGGTGCTGTTCCTGCGCCTGGATTTCCTGAAGAGCGATAATCGCTTGGACTCCATCGTCTCCCGTGAGAGCGGGTTCCTGTTCAACAACTGGATTCTGCTGGCTGCCGTTCTTGCCGTACTTTGGGGCACGATTTTCCCGGTCATTTCCAAGGTCGTAGAGAACCAGACGGTGACGGTAGGCCCTCCTTTCTTTAACAAGGTGATGATCCCCATCGGGCTGCTGCTGCTCTTTCTGACGGGCGCCGGGCCGCTGCTGGCTTGGCGAAAAACCTCATTCCAAAGCATCAGGCGTAACTTCACGGTGCCGCTGATCTTTGCGGGCGTCGTGGG
>JBJKQF010000317.1:0-10101 GCA_046705545.1 Terriglobia bacterium | reverse complement strand
CAGATATTGCACAGGCCAGGTGGTCGGATACCCCAACTCTCGCGCGGCCCGGAGAGGCCAGTAAGGATCGCGAAGCATCTCCCGCGCCAGCAGCACCAAATCCGCCTGGCCGCTCCGATGTGATCGGCCTGCGCGGGGTCCGTAATAAAGCCCACGCTCCCGGTCAGCATCTCCGCCTCGCGCCGGATGCGTTCGGCAAAAGGCGTTTGGAAACCCGGCCCGGCGGGAATCTTCGCGTGTGGCAGATTGCCTCCGGACGAGCAATCCAGCAGGTCAATGCCCAGTGGTTTGACCTGCCGTGCAAGTTCCACGGACTGCGCGGGGTCCCAGCCGCCTTCCTCCCAATCCGTGGCTGAAATCCGCATGAAGAGAGGCGCGTGCTCGGGCCAGACGTTGCGCACCGCTTCCACCACTTCGCGCGCCAAGCGCGTACGGTTCTCAAGCGAGCCGCCGTATTCATCTTTCCGATGATTGCTGAGAGGAGAAAGAAATTCATGGAGCAGGTAGCCGTGCGCGGCGTGAATCTCGATGACGTCGAAGCCGGCCTGGCAGGCGCGCCGGGCTGCTTGAACAAAAGCCTCCATCACACGGCGAATGCCCTCCGTTGTAAGCGGCTGAGGCTTTGGATAATCCTCGCTGAAGGGTTCCTCACTCGGACCCATCACCTCTTTCCATCCGCCTTCACCTTCCGGAACGGCACCTTGGCCCTTCCAGGGCGTGTAAGTGCTCGCCTTGCGCCCGGCGTGTGCCAACTGAATTCCTGCCAGCGCTCCCTGCGCGTGGATAAAGCGCACAATGCGCCCGAGCATTTCAACGTGGGCGTCGTCCCAGATGCCCAGGTCTTCAGGGCTGATTCTGGCCTCCGGAAGCACCGCGGTTGCCTCCGTCATCACCAGTGCGGCGCCGCCCGCCGCACGGCTGCCCAAGTGCACCAAATGCCAGTCTGTGGCAAAGCCGTCCGTGCTCGAATACTGGCACATGGGCGAAACTGCGATGCGGTTGCGGAGCATTGCGCCGCGGATCGTAAGCGGATCAAACAGGTTTGACATGCCTCTCCTCCAGGTTCATTTCAGCGCTCAATGGATGCGTGACACTTTTGGATGCCCCGCTGTGGCGTGAAGGTTCAATTCGCTGAGTGATACCCTCAAGGACATTCTGTAATTTACGGTTGGGGGCGGCAGGTAAATTCTTGCGGCCGGCGGCCGAGTTAGCCGCCCAGGCTCATTGCGGTTTTCGGAAGTCAGCGTCCTGCTCTGGCGTCGAGCTGGGCGAAGAAATTCTTCCAACCTATAAAAGGCACTGCTCCGTAATGTCCCTGCAAATATCCGTGGCCCAGTTTTTCATTCGCTTTTGGCACGAAATCGGTGAGCGGATATAGGTGAGTACCGCCTTCCGCGTCCTTTTCAGTAAACCAGATTTGTTCGCGGCGCAGCGAAGCCACGTTGAGCAAATTAGTGTCATGGGTGATGAAAATAATCTGCGCTCCGCGAGCGGCCACTTTGGCATTGCTGAAAAGGCGGACAATTCTCAGGGCCAGGAGGGGATGAAGCCCCGTTTCGATTCCATCGACACACACCGTGCCGCCCGACCGGACCGCTTGGAGCACGGGCCCGAACAATCCCAGAAAGGCTAAGGCGCCGTCAGACTCCTGCTCCTCTTCCAGCGGAATATCCGTATCTCCGGAACCTTTATGAAGGAGCGTCAAAACAGGTCGCTTTTCCCAAGAGCTCGCCGCATCCGGTTCTTCTTCCTTGGCGGCGGCAATCAGCTTTTGAAGCGAGCCAATCAGGTCCCCCAACAACTGCTTGTTTTGCGGGTCTTGCTGCTCAGACAGCGCTGCATACAGATCTTCCTCGCGGACGCTTAATCCTGTAATCAGCGGGTCCGCCACGCCAAGCAAGCGCAAAATGGAAGGCTTCAAGGCTTCGCTCCGGCACATCTCCGCAGTCACGCGGCGAAACGCCCGCCGGTCGCGCGGCACGAAGATAACCTGCTTTGCAAACCACCCGTAGAGCGGAAGCAGCGCCGGGTGGTTGCCCTCGGCCGCGGCGGAAAGGAAAAGGCTGTTGGGACGAGTTCGGCGCTTGATGGCTTGGTTGTCTCCGGCTAGGTCCTTTCCGAAAATGAAATCGCGCCCTTCGCGCCGGAGCCACGTTTGGTGCTTGCCCTGTGGGTATGCGTCGAGCCGCTCCTCCAGAATTTCCCGGTCATCCAGGGTGAAAGCATAACGGAATCGCGTTTGGTCCAGGAGAAAGTCGGCCTCAAAAAAGGAAGGATCGTTTTTGGATTCAGAGTCGAGCAGAAAAGGTTCGCGGGGAAGCGGCCCGTCGGGCGGCCAAAGCTTTTGAGAATTGCGCACCGCATTTTTCATGTACGCAAGCGCTTTGAAGAGGGTTGTCTTTCCCGAAGCGTTGGCGCCGTAAATTGCCGCGATCCGGAAGGGTTCATCTTGGGGACTATCTTGGCCCCAAGATGAACCTGATGCGGCCTCGCTCGAACCCGCCTCCATCGAAAAGGCCTGCTCCGTTTTGAGAGATCCAAAGTTGCGGGCCCGGAACCGAATCAGCACATATCACCTCGGTATTGACTGGAAATACTCATGGCAGCCCGTGATGCTCATGAGTTCGCGCACGTGCCTTGCAACAATTACCTCCCATCGCCGAACGATTGATTTCTGTAGCGGGTGAAGAACTCTCCGCAATGGCGTCGTTCAATCGCCGGTCGTTGTTGCACAAGCTCGATGGACGTTCTCATTCACGTCCTGCGGTGTTGCCGAAAGGGCGTTGGGGCTTCCGCAGTGATTTTTGCAGGGTTTGAGCTTAGATTTCAAGCCCGACGGAACGCATCAGCTTGAGTGCGTTCGAAGTTTGGACGACGCCGGGAGTGAGCTTGTAATTAAAGCGAAGCTTGCCATCCTCGAGATGGTCTTCAAAGTGGAAGTTGGCGGCCCGCGCGCCCAGCTGCTCCGCCATCTTGGCCAGCGCCAGATCGTGCGTGGTGATCATGCCGATGGCGCCCTGCTCCACCAGACTCCGCGCCAAGCCTTCCGCGCCGATGCGGCGGTCATGGGAATTGGTGCCGCTTAGCAACTCATCGAGCAGAAACAGCACGGGAGGTTTGCCCTTGGTCAGTTCGGTGATCAGCTTCAGTCGAGTGATTTCGGCATAGAAGCGCGAGACGCCGCCTTGCAACGAATCGAGGACGCAGATCGACGCGGCGACGGCCAGCGGTGACATGCGCAGCCGGGTGGTGCGCACCGGAGCGCCACACTGCGCCAGCACCGCATTGATACCTACCGCGCGCACCAGGGTGCTTTTGCCCGCCATGTTGGGACCGCTGATAATCATCAGCCGCAGCTCGCCGCCCAGCGTCAGATCGTTTCGCACGGCCTTGCTTTCAGGAACGAGGGGGTGGGCCAGTCCCTCGGCCTGGAACAGCCCTTTCTCCGAGGAGGTGAACTCCGGAAAGATATCCGCCGGGTGCTCGTACGCGTAGCTCGCAAGCGCGGAGAGAGCTTCCATCTCCCCCACGGCGGCGAGCCAGCCGCGGATGGACGGCCCGAACTTCCGGCGCCATGCCTCAATGGCAAAAGCTACGATGAGGGTCCAGAATACAAACAGGTTGAGAAGTGCCACCAACTGGTTTCGCCGCGATTCAAGATATTCCACCAGGCGGCCCAGCCGCGCGATCGCACGCGAGGGCATAACTCCATTCACTCTCAAGGCTGACTGCAAATCCACGAGCTTGGGCGCGGAGAACTCTTCGCGTTCCAGCCGTCCGAGCACCACCGACAGCACAGCCAGGTCCGGCGCAATCACTTCCGTAGACGGCGTTGCCGGCCCGGTCGCATCCGGGGCCGCGCGAAAACCAGGGTCGGGAGCGACTTGCTGCACGCGCTTGCGGAATCGCGTACTGAAAAACAAATTGACTACACTCGATGCAAAGAAGAGGTTCCACCAGCCCCAAGCCACTAAACCCACCAAGCTGAACACCCACACACCCGCCAACACCAGGGCCGCCGTCTGCGCCAAGCCCGGTTTCAGAATCGGCGCCGCTTCCGCCCAGGAGGCTAAGGCTTCAGGATGAACCGCCGAGTTGACATCTTCTCCCATCACAGCCAAATCTTCACGCAGACCGAGGCGCGCTCGGAGGTCGGCGATGGCGGCATGACGGCTCTTGATTTCCGCCACCGCGGCGGGCTCCAGCAGCCAGCGGGCCAGAACTTCCTCGCCCGCCCGCGTGCGCGCCGTGGAAAGGAGCTCAAATAACGATCCCTTGCCAAACAGGTCGAGGTCGCGCGCGTAAGGATGCACAGGGTCAAGAAAGCGCTCGCCTGTTTCGCCGGTTCCCATCCAGCGGTCCTCCAGGCGGGCTAGGCCACGCTCATAGAAGGCGATGACGCGCTTGCAGCGCCGCAGGCGCCGCAGCACACGGCCGTGAACGGTTTCAGAAAAAACGAAGCAAGCGCCCGGAACCAGGGTCCACAGAATGGAAACCGAAGGAGAAGCAAGCGCCCACACGACAACGCCCAGGGCTGCCGCGGCCAGCGCTAGATTGATGCGGCCGAGTCTCTTGTGCCGGGCGTCGAGCCCCGACCGCGACTTCCCCAGCGCTTCCAGGCGTGAGGTGTACTCTCGCTTCGGGTTGTCTTGCGGGATGGGTGAAGGCATGCTCCCCAAATCTTCCGGCAAGCGCGGACTGCGTCGTGCGCGACGCGTGCTCCGGCGGCTTGCAACTGTGCTGCAGCGGCGATTGGGGAATCTGAAAGTCCCCCAACCCCAAGCGACGATGGAGAACCGGGAATCAATCTCCATCTGTGCGCGTAGTCTTTATATAATATAGAGACGAGGAAGACCAAAATGTTTTGCGAAAATTGTGGGGCCAACGTTCTCCCGGGACAGAATTTTTGCAGCCGCTGTGGGAGGCGGCTCGCGGCGGAGTTACATCCGCCCACATCGCAAACGCCGCCACGCACCTCACCTTTGCCATTCGCTGAGACGAGATTGGAAAAGCACCTCAAGATCGTCGCCATCCTATGGCTGGTGATTTCCGCCTTCCGTTTGCTGCCGGCCTTCGGCCTTCTTTTCGGAAGCGGCTTCGCGATGCATTTTATGCCGTTTGGGGTGAGATCTCTTCTGATGCCGTTTGCCGGCGTTATTACCCTCTTTCTACTGGCCGGCTCCGTGGCAGGAATTCTGGCGGGATGGGGGCTATTGAAATGCTATCCGTGGGCGCGGGTTCTAGCGCTGGTTTTGGGCGCCATCTCGCTCATTCATTTTCCGCTGGGAACTGCGTTGGGAATCTATACACTTTGGGTGCTGCTGCCCAGTGAATCGGAGCGCGAATACCGGCGATTGGCCAGCACATCCTCATAACCTCCGAAAGGTGCGGTGCAAGATGATCGCGAGAGGAGTTAACGAGGGCGTTACGCGGGAGCCGGGCAGAGTACTTGGCAAAAGTAGCTTATTCGGCTGTGAAGCGGCTTCAGAATGGCAAGGGATGCGGCGTGCTGTTGCACGCCGCATTAAATTAGCGGGAAGGAACGGATGCGATACGCGCGCGGCTTCGGCACACGCTGATTCCCAGGCAGGAACAACGACCGTGGGCTAAAGGCTGAGGCGGTCCCTTACAAAACCCCGAAGAGAGTCTAACCCGTCATCCATCCAGTCCGTGTTGAACTGGTAGGCCGTAACCCATGCCGCTTGCTCGTTCCACATCTCGCGGAAGCGGTGCCAGTAAAGAGCACGGGTGGCATAGTCTTGGTCGCTCGAAAGGGCAAAATCCGCCGGAGGATTGACGGGCAGAGCATCGCCATAAGCGTACTTCCCGGATGCGAACTCGCTCGCAATGTTCCAGTAGGAGCGGGCGACGACCTCCTGCTCCACCTGAACCGGCGCCTTGCGATTTGCTGTGACATTGACGAACTCAGAAGGCGGGTTGCTGCGAAGGCGCATGACCGGGTGGACCGACTCATAAAGAAACAGCGCGGCCACGGCAAGTACCATAATCAGTCCCCAATGACTGCGGGGCTCGCGCTCCTGCCGCCTTGACTCGACGCCGTAAAGATCATTAATCACTGAATAGCTGCTGCTCATCGAACGCTACCTCCATCGGCGGAATTGTCATCGACTTCCGCTATCCTGAAGCCGCCCGGGGTCCGCTAAGGCTTAAATGCCTAGCCAAAGCAAAAAGCAATCGATATTTTCTAGATCACGACGGGATTTCTATTTACTGTTCAGTCAATTGTAAGCACGTTTAATTCCCAAGCTAAGTTGTTGAAAAGTAAGTGTATGGTCAGGGAATGGCTATGAAAAAAATACGTGGTATAGGTAAATTTTTTCAGCCGGTGCGGTGGGGACCTATGACAACCCGGAGGAGCGTGGCGACATTGGTGTCACGCCTGTAGGTTTGGGTCGGAAATGCTGGCCGATAGCCCAGGTATTGGACCTGTCCGGAGGCAGGAGCAGCGACGGGAGCGCTGGATTTGAAATCAAATTTCGCTGGCTTCGGCATCGGGACTTGTGCCCGGCGTTCGAGCCATCAGCGCTTCTTGACCCAGGCGTGGCGAGGATCATCCTTCCATGCGCCGAAGCGGCGTTCTTCTCCCGCCAGCACCCAGGTGTAGTGCAGTTGATAGCCGGGCGCGGCGACTACGGGATGATAGCCTTTCGGCAGAAGCACCGTGTCACCGTCCTCGACAACGAAGACGTTAGAAAAACCCTCAGGGTCACCTGGTTCGGTGTAAGTCCAAATCAGCCCGTAGCCCTGCGAGGGTTTGACTCGGAAGAAATAAATCTCTTCCAGAGCAGCTTCGTGAGGAGGATTGTGGCGGTCATGCTTATGCGGAGGATAGCTCGACCAGTTACCGGGAGGGTTCAGCGTCTCCCCGGCCAACAGGCGCTCAGCAGGAATGTCCTCGCCGAGCGCAGTGTAGACTGTGCGCTGCCAGTTACCTAAACCCACTTCTCTACCTATAATATCCTTTCCCTCCATGAGGCGCGGATGCGTAAGGGTGGCGGCAGGGGCGGAGAATACGCCGGCGTCAAGCGATTCGGAAAGCACTGTCATTTCAAAACTCGAATGGCGGGGAAGATAGATCATCACCGGCGGTCCGGAAAAGACGTCCGGCCGCGCACCCGCATGCGGAAAGACCTGCTTGCGTCCCAACAGGCTTTCCACAAAAACCGAGGCGGCGCCGGAAAAAATATCAAACACATACTCCCGCTCACCTGTCTCTCCGGCGTGCTTCTCGCCTTTCTTGAGTTGCAGTCGCGCGAAGTCCAAGAGGCGCAAGCTTCCGGTGGGGACGATCTCCAGATAGGTTCCATTTGCCTTGGCCTTGATGTGACGATCCACCGAACTCCTCCCTAATTTTCTGAAGCGATCTTGCGCGTTATTTTCGCGCGCAAGCGGAGTTAGATCAAGGGCGGCGGGGCGGGGGCGGGGCTGGGCGCTGAGAGGGGTCTTGAGTTTGCGGCAGGAAGAGGCATCCTGCGGGGCCTGATGAATGGGGGAGGGGGGAGGGGTGGAATCGGAAGGAAGGGGCGTAAATTCAAGCGGGTACGGAGGGAGGGCGGCGATTGACAAGGATTGAAACGCTCTGTTAGGCTCAGGTGAGGATTAGAGGTTTTTAAGACTTTTCCGAGGAGGGCGGAGGGAGGCCGGGGCGCTGAAGGTCTTCCCCCACCATGATTTCCCGCAGGAGCCATCGATTCCAGCCCGGCAAAAATCCCGAATGAAACCAGAGCGGCCAAGCGGAGTGAGGCGTTGAGAAGCAACGGCATGGACGAGGACGAGAAGGGGATCACGCCGTTCCAGCCTCTGCGCGGCCTAGGGCGGCAGCACGCCTCGCTGCGCGAAGAAGAGGTGGTGGACGTCTCGCCGGAGGAAGCGGTTCGTCTGCTCGACTACTGGCAGATCATTCTGAAGCGGCGGTGGATCGTGCTGACCACGCTGCTGATCGTCTTCACGACGGTGGCGCTGGCGACGTTCAAGGAGCGGCCGCTGTATGCGGGGCGGGCGCTGATTGAGATCAACCCGGAGGAGCCGCAGGTTCTGAGCTTCCAGCAGATTGCGCAGGCGGGATCGTCGTGGGACATCGACAGCTACCGGGAGACGCAATACAAGATACTGAACAGCCGGTCGCTGGCGGAGCGGGTGGTGCGGGACCTGCACCTCTACGACGACCCGGAGTTCTACGAGGGGCATGCGTATTTCGGGCTGGTGACGAACGTGCCGAAGCACATTCCCTCGCCGTCGGACCCCAGCCCTCCGGACGCCAACTCGGAAGCCTTCCGGAACAGCGTGGGGAACTTCATGGCGGCGACGGAGGTGACGCCGGTAGAGCGGAGCAACCTGGTGCGGGTGACGTTCTATTCGCACAACCCGGAGATGGCGTCGCGGGTCGCCAACCAACTGACCAACGATTACATTGACCAGAACCTGCAGGTGAAGTGGGATGAAGCGCTGAAGGCTTCGGAATGGCTCTCGGGGCGGCTGGTGGAGTTGAAGGCCAAGCTGCAGAAGTCGGAAGACGCCTTGCAGGCCTACGCGGAGCAGAACTCGATTCTATTTGTGCAGAACGCCGCCAACGGCGTAAACCAGAACATGGCGGGGGCGCGGCTGGAGCAGTTGCAGCAGGAGTACACGAAGGCGCAGGCGGAGCGGACCAAGGATGAGGCGCTCTACAGCCTGGTACAGCAGGGGAGGGTGCAGGACCTGCCGGGGTTCCTTTCCAACAGCCTGATCCAGCAGTTGCAGGAGAACCTGTCGGAGTTGCAGAGCAAGTATTCGCAACTGACCTCCACGGTGAAGCCGGGTTATCCGCAGGCGAAGGCCTTGAAGAAGCAGATCGATTCGGTGCAGGCGACGCTCAACCGGCAGAAGCTGGCGCTGGCGAAGAACATCGCGGAGGGATATCAGGCGGCCGAGGCGCGGGAAAAGTATCTGAACAAGCTGCTGAAGCAGCAGGAGCAGCTGGTCAACGTGGTGTCGCAGAAATCGATCCGGTACAACATTCTGAAGCGGGACGTTCAAACCAACCAGGGGCTCTACGACGGGGTGCTGCAGCGGATGAAGGAAGCGCAGGTGGCGGCGGGGCTGAGGGCGAGCAACATCCGGGTGGTGGACCCGTCGGAGGTGCCGCAGGGTCCGGCGAAGCCGCGGGTGAAGCTGAACCTGGCGCTGGGATTCATGCTGGGATTGGGATTAGGCGTGGGGCTGGCGTTCGTGCAGGAGTATCTGGACAACACGCTGAAGACGCCGGAGGAAGTGGAATCGCTGCTGCGGCTGCCGTCGCTGGGGATTCTGCCGTCGTTCCACCTGAACGGGGCGGCGAAGGGAGGCAACGGCAAGCTGGCGACGCTCGATGCGGACGGGAACGGAGCGGGAGGGCTGGCGATTCAGAAGAACACGGCGTCGCTGGAAGCGTTCCGGTCGCTGCGCACCTCGATTCTGCTCTCGGCGAATCCGGTGCCGAAGCTGCTGCTGGTGACGAGCGCGCTGCCGGGCGAAGGGAAGACGACGACGACGGTGAACCTGGGGGCGACGCTGGCCAGCCTGGGGAGCCAGGTGGTGATCGTGGACTGCGACATGCGGCGGCCCTCCTGCCATCGGACGACGGGGGTACGGAACAGCCCGGGATTCGTGCAGTGCCTGACGGGGAGGGTGGAGCTGGCGGAAGCGATTCTGCCGGTGCCGAAGGTGCCGAACCTGTTTGTGATTCCCTGCGGGCCGATCCCGCCCAATCCGGCGGAGGTGCTCTCCTCCCCGCTGACGGGGCAGATGCTGCGGCGGCTGCAGAGTAAGTTCGAGTATGTACTGGTGGACTCGCCGCCCTTGATGAACGTGGCGGACAGCCGGATTCTGGCGACGCTGACGGACGCGGTGGTGCTGGTGACCAGGGCTTATGAGACGCCGTACGAAGTGGTGCGGCGGGCGCGCGGGCTGCTCTACGGGGCGGGGGCGCGGATCCTGGGGGTGGCGCTGAACGACGTCAACGTGCGCCGGGGCGGCTATAAGCACGGCTACTACCAGTCCTACGGCTACGGGTACGGCGGCTACGACGCCGATTTCGACGACCACGACGCCGATGCCCCCTAA
>JBJKQF010000316.1:0-13972 GCA_046705545.1 Terriglobia bacterium | reverse complement strand
CTCAGGCAGGGACGGGAGATTTTTGACGGCAGGATGCTGTCCTCGGGCGTCTTCACCTCGCCCTCGAAGGTGGGGGAATCGACGATGCTGCGCAGGCCCGTGGCGTCCATGTGGGGCGTCATCAGGTCAAAGACGTAATAGGTAGGCGTCAGCACCATGCGCGGCCCGCGCGTGAAGGCCATGCTCTGAATGGCGTTGAAGGCCTGGGAAATGCAGGCCATGGAGACTCGGCTGCCGAAGCTGTGCATGCTGTGGAGCGAAACCGCCGCCGCCAGGGAGTCCCGGAAAGTGACGGGCTGGAGCCAGGCGTGCGGGCCGCGGCTGGGGGTGGGATGGTAAACGCCCCACTCGTCGAGCGCAACGCCGATGGTGCCGCCCTCGGACTCGGTGAATTCATCAATCACGCCGATCGTGCGCTTGAGAACCCGCTCCAGTCCGGAGATGGCGGCCAGCAGGTCGTAGTACTCCTTCTCCGTGAAGTCCATGTCCTTGCCGGTGTTCATGTAGTGATGGATGGAAAGCTGCTGGACAAAGCGCGAGATGCGCCGCACGCCCGGCTTGCGCGGCAGCTCCGCAAAGAACTTCCGGTTCCAATCCCCTTCTTCCCAGCCGCAGGCGACGAACTCCACCTTGTGGCCGTGGGCCGCGTTCTCCAAATAAGCCACAAAATTGACGTAGCGGTCCGCGTAGCCCTCCGGCGTGTAGCGCCCGCCGCAGCCCCAGTCCTCATTGCCCAGCGACCAGTACTTCACGTTGTAAGGCGCCGGATGTCCGTTCGCGGCGCGCTCGCGCGTGAGCGTGGTGGAGTAGTCGCCGTTGCAGTATTCCATCCAGTCGATGGCCTCCTGCACGCTGCCGGAGCCGATGTTGAGGCAGAGATAGGGAGAGATGCCGGTGAGGTGGCAATACTCCATAAACTCGTCCGTGCCGAAAGCGTTCGATTCCTCGCGGCCCCAGAAGAGGTTCCAGTTCCGCGGGCGGCGGCTGCGCGGCCCAATGCCGTCGCGCCAGTGGTAGGACTCAGCGTAACAGCCTCCCGGCCAGCGCATGATGGGAGCGTGAATGCGCTTGAGCGCCTGCAGGGTGTCGTTCCGCAGGCCGTGGGTGTTGGGAATCGAAGAGTCCGGCCCCACCCACATGCCGTCATAAATGCAGGTGCCCAGAAACTCCGCAAACTGGCCCAGCAGGTTGCGGTTCAGCACGCCCGTCGGCTCATCCATCACCACGGTCAGTCGCGCCCGCTGCGCCCCGCCCCGTGTCGCTGCTCCCGCCCATGCCGCCGGCAGCGTCTTTGCCAATCCACCCAGTCCCGCCGCGCCCGCCGCAGCCTTCAGAAAATGCCGCCGCTTCATCGCCAGCCTCCCTGCGCCTGGAATTTGCTGCGCGCATCTTATTGCGGCCAGCAGGCGAAGTCAACCGCCTCCGCCCGGCGCGCGAAGGCTCTGCAATTTGCGATTTGAGATTTGCCATTGCGCTTCATCAGCGCCACCAGCGCAGCGCGCATTCCGCAACGTGAAAAAGCTTCCTAGCCCATCATGGTTTGCTAACCTTAGGCGCTTGGTCTTTAAAATGGGACGGGTGGGATTTCTGGGACGAAACGACTTAATTTATTAAGTATTTTATTATCATGCCGTTACAAACAACTCATGCCCGAAAGCACTGGCAAGCTGGCAAAAAGTGTACCATTTTGGTGCAGCGGGTAAATTTTACAGGGTTCACTCCCCGCCTCGCGACTGCGGCACAAAAGCCGCGCCTTCGCGCCCCCCTTGTGATTCGCTATTTAGCTGGGAAATTGCCCCTGAGTGAGATTCAGGAAGCCACGGCGAGTTGATGCTTCGCTTTCAATTTCCCGTCGCGGGCAAGCGATCGCAGCCCGGCAAGAGAAAAGTCGGCGATGTGGTCGGCGATGCGGTCAATCATTTCCGGGTTCATCTTTAAGCCCGGCGCCATACGCGCAAAGACGGGCTTTGAAAATCGGTAGAAGAAGCACTGCGCCTGAATGCTGACCGCGGACTGCCAGACGCGTTCGTCGTTGGGCGGACAATCCAAAATCTGCCGCACCAATCTCGCCAAGCGTTGGGAGCTCGGCCTGATTCCATGCTCGATGATCAGGTCAAGCCCGGGTGTGGGGTCGGCCATCTCGCGGCCGATCAACTTGTCCATCCAGGAATCCTCTTCCTCGGTCAACAGGTGGCGCAGGAACACCCGGATGTAGGAGCGCAGTTGCTGTTGCGGCGAGCGCGCCTTGCCGTTCCCATTGGGCTTCGGCTCGGAGCTTTCCATTCGCGCCGCGGCAAAACGCACAACTTCTTCGTAGAGCCCTAGCTTATCTCCAAAGTGGTAATTGATCGCTGCCGCGTTGGCGGCTGCCTCGCGGGAGATGTCACGCACGGTCACCTTCCGGAAGCCCCGTTCCGCAAAAAGATGAGCCGCGGTCTCCAAGAGCCGCTGGCGGGTCGCCTGATCACGCACCGAGGAACGCACTGGCATAAGCCTGAAATTCTCCACTGATTTTAAGCCGCGCCGGCTCCCCGGCGCCGCAGTCTGGTGTCGGTTTTCGGATCTTGCGTTTAGCCCGAGCCAAGAAACTACTTCAAACTATCGTCTTAAACCTCCGTTTGACTTTAGTCAAGTTAAATCTCAGTTAAGCCCTTTCTTCTCCAAGAAATCCGCGGGCTTTTGCCCGATAAAAAACAGCGGTGGCGGGCGCTCTGGAGAGGCCTAACTATGTGACACAGCTTGCCTTTTCCTGCGTTTTTGGTTTAAGATGCCCCGGATTTCTGTCTCTTTCTTCTATGATCCAACATCAGGGAAACGTTGTAATCTGGCTGGCATTCGGATTGGGGGCGGGATTTGTGTCCTTCTTTCGGGGATTGCGGTACTACAAAAAGGCCCTGGTGGTGGCAGACACTCCCTCCATCCCCATCCGCAGCGTCGCCATGGGGCTGTCGCAGATGCGAGGCACCGCCAAAGGCGAAGGAGCATTTCCAAGCCCGGTCAGCGGCTTGCCCTGTTATGCATACAAGGTGGTGATTGAACGCTACAAGCGGCGTTCGAACCGCAACGGTTGGTCTCACTACCGCACCGACGTTAACGGCAAACGGTTTTATTTGGAAGACGACACCGGGCGCGTGCAGGTTGATCCCTACGGCGCGGATCTCGATGTACCCCGCACCTGCCGGCGGACGGTTCCGGAGTCCTACTGGAGCTCCTGGACCGATAAGGAAGCGGACTTCCCCGCTACGACCACTGCCACTGCAGGACTGACGGTCCGCTCCGATGAAGACCTCCAGGAATTCGCCCAGGGACTTGGCGGGGACTACTCCAACCGCTACCGCTTTACAGAGTATTGCGTGCTTCCAGACCAGGAATACGATGTTCTGGGAACCTGTGTGGAAAACCCTCGCCCGGAGAATCCCAATGACCGGAACTTAATCACTAAGGGACGGAACGAAGAAACTTTTCTGATATCGTCAAAGGCGCCGGCTCAATTGGAGCGCAGTCTGAGCTGGAAATCCGCGTTGATGGTGTGGGGCGGAGTGGCACTGGTGGGCGCCTGCGCGGCGCTCCTACTGGCTGAATTCGGCTTCTTTTAGTAGAGAGGCGGAGAGAGGAGAAACATGGGAATTGAATTGGTCATCGGTCTGGTTATTCTGCTGGTAGTGATCGCTCTGATCTTTTACACCATCAGCATCTATAACAGCCTGGTGCGGCTGAAGAATGACATCGACAAAGCCTGGGCGAACATCGACGTTCTGCTCAAGCAACGCCATGACGAATTGCCCAAGTTGATTGCGACCTGCAAAGGTTACATGCAGTACGAGCAAAAGACCTTTGAGATGGTGACGGAGGCACGCAGCGCCTATCAGAAAGCCACTACCGTGCCGGAAAAAGCCCAGGCCGACAATATGGTCACGGGCGCACTCAAAAGCTTGTTTGCCGTGGCGGAGAATTATCCGGACCTGAAGGCAGACAACAACTTTATGCAGCTCCAGCAACGCATCACGGAACTCGAGGAGAGAATCGCTGACCGCCGCGAGTTCTTTAACGACAGCGTCAACGTTTACAACATTCGCATCCAGCAGGTGCCTGACGTTTTCCTGGCCGGCCTGATGCACTTACAGCGCCGCGACCTGTTCAAGGCAGCTGAGGAAGACCGCAAGGACGTAGAAGTCAAGTTCGACTAAAGATTGTGGGATTGTTCTGTCCGGGGTATTGAGCCGGAATTTCCAGGATGGGAAGCGCCCCCGGCGGCCATTGCGTCAGTCCCAGCTAGAGTGGCAGCGGGCGGCACTCGTTCCGTGCCGCCTGCTTTTCCGGTCCAGCGAGGTCTCCTAAGTTTGCGCTTGCAGAACCTCTCCGGGAAGAGGAACCATGCGGAACTTGGGTGCCGACACCATTCTCTCCGTGGCGGGACGCGTCTCGTTCCGCTTTCCAGGCTGGGCCACCGGCGTTTGGATCCGCTCCATGCGGATGCCCAGAGTGTGCTCCAGCAAGAACAGGTCCGGACGCTGCTCCCGCGAATAGAGCGTGGAAGCCACGCCAGTTCCGCCGGCGCGCCCGGTGCGCCCCACCCGGTGGATAAAGTTCTCGGCAATTTCCGGCAAGTCGTAGTTAATGACGTGCGCGATGTCCTGAACGTGGATGCCGCGGGAAGCAAGGTCCGTGGCCACCAGGACGCGATAGCGGCCTTTCTGGAATCCCGCGAGCGCCGCAGTGCGTTGCGATTGCGACCGGTCGCCATGAATCATGGTGGCGGAGAATCCGTTGCGGGTCAGAGTCTTGGCAATCCGCTCGGTCCCGCGCTTGGTGCGAGCGAAGACCAGACAACGCCCCGTCTCTTGGGCGAGCAAACGCTGCAAAGCGTCTTGCTTGCGGGCTGCGGGAACCTCCAGCGCCTGGACCCGAACGTTCTCAGAAGGCTTTAGAACCGACCCGAAGGAAAGACGTACAGGGTCCTTCAGGTAGTCGTTGACCAGCCGGGCGGCCGAGGTCTCCAGCGTCGCCGAAAACAACAGCGTCTGCCGCTCCTTCGGCAGTCCCGACACAATCCTGCGAATGGCGGGAAGGAATCCCATGTCCAGCATGCGGTCGGCTTCATCGAGAACCAGCATCTGCAAGGTTCGGAAGTTGATGAGCTTGCGGTCCAACAGGTCTTCCAAACGCCCCGGAGTGGCGACCACCAGCCGGGCGCCGCGGCGCAGCGCGTTGAGTTGTTGTCCTTCGGACAATCCTCCCACCACCAGAGCCGAACCGGGAAGCGTTTTGCCTCTCAGCCGCTCGTACTGCTCCGTAACCTGCATGGCGAGTTCGCGCGTGGGAACCAGCACCAATGCCGCAATCCCCGGCGTGCGCTGCTTGAGCAGCCGCTCCATGACGGGAATCAGAAACGCCAGCGTCTTGCCGGTCCCCGTCTGGGCGGTGCCGAGCACGTCTTTACCTTCCAGCGCCTGGGGAATCGCGGCGGCCTGCACGGGCGTAGGTGTTACAAAGCGAGCACGCGCGAGCCGCTCCTTGAGGTAGGGTGAAATCGGTAGTTCTGAAAAATTCTGCACTATTCTTATCTCTCTTTTCTTTTTCCGGCTACAGCCGTCCGCGCCCGGCTAAACATCTGCACGGGCGCATCGACTGGCATGGCCAGACTTCTTTGATTTACGCTAAAAACATACGGAGGAAACTGAAGGCGGGAATTCTCAGATCAACAACGAAGACAATCGGAGCTACCGCACCACACGACCGTGGTGTTAAGCGCAAAAGTATTATACCACAGATCAAGGGGATACCAGGTGGAAGAGAACCGTGGGGATTAGATTGAAATCGCCCAGCCAAGTGATACAATCCGTCAACTTGGTCCAGACAGGTTTACGTGCCGCCCGCGCCATTCAAGTCCAACAACGGCTTGCGGTTGCGGAGGTTATCGCAAGAAAGAACGCGGAGCACATGGGAGGCGATGATGCGCAAAAAGAAACCTGAAATCCAAACCTCCAGGCTAAGCCGAAGGGACTTCATGGGATTAGCCGGCTGTGCCCTGGCTCCGTTTTCGTTTCCGGCCCTTGGCAATGGATTACCGACCGGCTCACAGAAAAACGGCAGCCAGGCTGAGATAGTTGGCAACGAGACCCTTGACCTCTACGAGAGCGCTTACTTTTTCGGCCGCCAATATTTCGTTCTGAGGAGCGGCCGCGCTACGATGATCCTCCAGGCGGATCGCGCCGACCTGGGCCCAGCATTCACTTACATGCTCTTTGACGCGGAAGTTCCCGCCCAGACCCTCACAAAGTCCCGGGCGTTCAACTTCATCCCCGGCGAAGGAGCCGCCTCCAGCGCCTTGCAGGTGGAGCTTGGCGGCTTCCTATTTTGCGCCCTGGGGCAGCGCACAGACACACGCTGGGTAACAGTGGACGGCGTGCCAACAGCGGAGGCCGTCTGGTGGGCGGGAGGCATCAAGATCACGGAACAGTTTTCAGCACTCTCAAGTGGTGGTGTCTTTCAGAGGCTCATTCGACTGGAAGGCGCCAACATCATGGGAGAGCAACCGGTCACTCTTCGGCTCTCCCTGCCCGCCGGGAACATTTCCGGCCAAGGCAGTGTTCTGGTACGCGATGCTGAAAATTGCCAGATAGGGCTCACCGTCCACAGCAGTGTCCCCGTGAAAAGCAATGCCGCGCGAGGTTACCTTGATATTGGTCCGCTCAACGTCGCCCCCAACGGCAATCTGGCGGTTCAAACCGCGGTGCTGGTTCAGATTCCCCGCGCCCATGCCAGCGTGGTGATGAATCGCACTGCGCAGCTTGCGTCCGCCTCGCCAGTAAACGAACGCCGCGCCACCGCTCAACTTTGGGCCACGGCCTCGCAACTGAAGACCGCTGACCGCACGATCCAGGAACTCTTTGACAACGCGCGCTACACCCTTCCGGGCATGATCGCTGAAGACGGCAGCATGGATGCCGGCATCTTTGAGTACGGGCACCAGTGGGCTCGCGATACTTCCAACAGCGCGCTGGGCGCCGCCCATGCAGGCCATTTTGACTTGGCCCACGCCGCGCTCAACAAGGTTCTGACCGCCATGATTTCCGATGAGGGAACAACCATGGTGGCGAGCAAATTTGAGAAGCCGGACCTCGAAGAGCTAGACCAAATGGGTGAAATCCTCCACTCCTTGAAGGCCTACTATGACTGGTCGGGCGATGATTCCTTAATCCGCGAGCATCGGACAAAACTTCTGAAATTAATCGCGCGCCCGCTGTTGCCGCAATTTCGCGACTCCACCGGCATGGTCCATGACCGCCGGGAATATTGGGAGCGCACTTTTGACGACGCTTATGAACTGGCTTACCAGACTTTCCTCGTGCAGGGGCTGCGGGACGCCGCGGACCTTGCCCCTCTGCTTGGAGCACAAGAGCACGCAGCCAGCTGGCAGAAAGAAGCCAGCCGAACACTCGAGGCCATGGTGCATCACCCTACCCGAGCGCTGGTTGACCACGGGCACCTGATCAAGCGGCGGAACGTAACAGGAGAAATTGCCGACGCCATACCTTCCGGGGGCCGTTGCCTGCCCGGAGCGCCACTCTGCACTGAAAGTTATCATCGCCTTGACCCGGACACTTCCATGGCTCTGCCCATTGCCCTGGGAATCATCGATCCGGCTTCCTCCCTTGCCCGTGAGAGTCTCAACCAGATCGAGCAGTTGTGGAATGCCCGCTGGAGTGATGGCGGCTACGACCGCTACAACTCCAGTACCCAGTTGGATCAACCCGGGCCGTGGCCCTTTGCCTGCTGTTTTGTTTTGAAGGCCCAGCACGACGCCGGGCTCTACGACCGCAGCCGCCGAACCCTCGAATGGATGCATAGCGTTCAAGGAGCGCAGTCAGGCTGCTGGTATGAGGAAATCCCTTCCACACGCTCGCAGGAGCCCAAAGCCGGCTTGTTGCCGTGGACTTGCGGAGAGGTCATCTTGTTTGTGGTCCGCCACTGGCTGGGCGTGCGGTTCCAAGGCGGAAGAGTCGCCATTCGCCCGAATCTCTACCCCGGTTCCGCACCTGTTTCCGCGGACCTGCGCCTCAAGAAAGGGCGTCTGCATCTTGAAATCGGCGGTAGCGGGCCAGCCAAACACGCGCACCTCGATGGGCGTAAGATAAAGCTTTCAACAGACGGCTCCGTGGTTCTGCCGACCGGGTTCACCTCCGGCACGGTCACGATCACCACCCGGGAAAAGAGATAGTATGCTGAGGCGCGAGTTTGTGGCATGAGCCCGAATGCCATTCCAAGTCCTGGCGGCCGGTCATCCCGAGCCCTTCGATCGAGCATTCCGCAGGAGGAAGAAAATGAATAGAAGAGAACTGATCCAGCGTCTGATCGCCGTGCTGGGAGCCATGAACCTGCAAAAAGCCAGCGTCGCGGTGGCGGGGCCTGTGGGTTCGAGCGCCCATCACGTCCGTTCTTCCAGCCTCAGCGTAGGGCTGAATAAACACGGCGAAGTTGACAGCTTGGCCCTCCATCCCCAATTGGCAGGAAAGGTGGCGCGCCAGGTCAGAGGCAGAACAGTTCTAGAGGGGTGCCGGGTTCGCTCCGTGAAATCCAAAAAGCTCCCGAACGGAGGCATCGAGTTTACCAAAGCCTTGGCCCAAGAGCAGGGCGCGGGGTCGTGCCGGCTGCTCGAACGGTTCACTCCCA
Source organism: Terriglobia bacterium (assembly GCA_046705545.1). GTDB lineage: Bacteria > Acidobacteriota > Terriglobia > UBA7540 > UBA7540 > JAMCXS01. The sequence goes on along the minus strand of JBJKQF010000316.1, from coordinate 5,299 downwards.
CAGATTCCGGCAGCGTCCGGTGGGAAATCGAAATTCTGGGGGACGCCGGGCCATGGAGCGTGCCGATTGAAACCCATCTTGCTTGGCCGACGACACCCGCAACCAGGTTCTGGACAACCTGCGGCGATACCCAAGTGGGAACCGCTTCCGACAGCTTTCCCCCTACAGCTGAATGGCATGACCCGCTGATCCCGTCGGCTTTCGGAAAGCGGATGCTCACCTATGGCGGCAAGAACGCCAACGAGGGAGTAGAGGCCTTCAGCGTTCCACTCGCCACGGTGCTGGAACCGGGTGACGGCGCGGGATGGAGCGTGGCGCTCTCACCCCGCGACGCGGTACCGGAAATGGAACTCACAACCACGCCGGAAGGCGGCATCGTTTTCTCGCGCCTCTACCTTCGCATCAGCAAGGAGAGGCCCGTGCGCTTCACCCTGGACCTGCTGGCCCATCCGGCCGATTGGCGTGGCGCTCTGGGATGGTTTGTGGCTCGCTATCCCGAATATTTCGACCCGCCGAATCCCTCGACCTATCAGGTGGCCGGGCTCGCTTCTTATTCCGAATTCGAAGGTAACCTTGATGCCTACAAGTTTTTGAGCATGGGCTACCGCGTCAACTGGAAGGCCAGCTACGACTATTACTACATGGGAATGTTCCTGCCTCCGGTGGACGACCATGTGGAGTGGATCTGCAACCGGGCGACGACAGGAACCCCGGAGCATCCCACCTCAATCGCGCGCCTGCGCCGTTACTCCGAAAAGATGCGGAAGAGCGGGTTCCACGTGCTGAACTACTTCAACGCCTGCGAATTCGGCGAGCACATCGAAGGCCCTCCGCCGCCAGCCGTCACCGAGTCGCTCAGCCGGCAAGATCTGTGGCAGAACTCTGCCGCGTATGCTTTTGTGGTTTTGAAAGACGCCATCCTCTACGGTCCGGACGGCAAGCTGCTGCACGGCTGGCAAAGAGACGTATTGATGGATGTGGGCGAGCCGTCCTTCCAGAAGTACGTGCTGGAACAGGCTCAGCGGCACATCGAGAAGCTTCCCGCAAGCTCCGGGCTATGCTTTGACGAGATGCAGCACTTGCGGCTCTATAACTGGCATCGCGATGACGGGATCACCTGGAAAGACGGCAGGCCGGCTCGGGCCTTGATCTTTTCCTGGAAAAGTCTCATGGGCAAGCTGGGTCCAATGATGGTAGAGGCGGACAAGGTGATTTACGCGAACCCGCTCTTCCGTCGCCTGGACCTGATGCGGCACCTGGACGGCTTCTTTGATGAGTTCGGCGAGTACCCTGTCAATCTCAATCTCATCGCCTTCCTGGCGGTGCGCAAGTCTCATCTGGTCTGGACTATTGAGATTGACCACCCCGACCCGGACACCTACTTTCAGCGGCATCTCTATCTTGGCGCTTACCTTTCCGCACCCATCCCGCTCGACAACCATGACATGCTGCCGTGCGGGCCTCCGGTGGATCAGTATTACGTGGACTATGGACCGATGTTTGACGCCCTGCGAGGCCGCCGGTGGGTACTCCATCCGCACGTCATTGAAGTCGAGGGTAATGACGCCAAGGCGAACTTCTTTGAGATTCCAGGCGGTTACGTTGCCTCCGTGGTCATGGGCGGTGAGAAAACCCACGCCAAGATATCTCTGCGGGGCCTCCAGCGCCTGCCGGGCCAGAAGGGATTTGAAATCACAGCCATCCACCCTGGTCAGACGGATTGGACACCCCTCAGCGGTGTTGAAAGAGGAGACCAGTTAACCCTGGATGTGCCGCTCGAGCGAGGCTGCGCCATGGTGAAGCTTTGCTATGCCTGGATCAAGCCGGCACAGCACTACTTCTTAAAGACGCTGACGGCAACTCTCGGAACCACCGTCCAGGGAGCCCAAATCCGCTATACGCTCGATGGCCGCAACCCCACCGCCAACTCTTCGGTCTATTCCGAGCCCTTGGAACTGGATAAGACCTCTCTGCTCAAAGGAGCGGTGTTCCGCGGCAAGGAGCAGGCCGGATCGCTGATGACGGCTGAGTTCGTCAAGACTCCCCCGCCTGCGCCGTGGATTGAACCTTTCCAAAGCAATTTCAAGGACAAGGTCACGGTACAAATCCGCCAGCCGTATTCCATCCGGGACGCCGAAATTCGCTACGCGACAGGGGGCTGCGAGCTTCCCAATTTGTCGTACAGCTCGCTGGCTCTGCCTGCCGTGCAGGATTGCGTCACCTTGGATGGCCTGGGCGTTACAGGCAATTCCCCGCTCTATTCGGGTCCCCTGGAATTGAGCGCCTCCACTTTGGTTCATGCCAAGACCTTTGTACCGGGGCTGGAGCCGAGCGCGGGCACGGTAGGGCATTTCGCCAAGCTGCCTCCGGCGGCGCCGCTTCCCCGGTTCTATCTCAGCGACCTTACGCCGATTGAGAGCCGGTCGGCGAGCCGCAAAAAGCCCCGGAACAATCTTTCGTCTCCCGGCACGCCGCTTTCCATCAATGGCCGGAAGTACGCCCACGGGCTGGGCATGGTTTGCCCCTCCGAAGTGGTTTACAAACTTGAACCGGAATACACCCGCTTTGTGGCGCACGTGGGACTCGATGACAACATGCGGGGGCGCAACGTTGCGAGAGCCGCTTTCCAGGTTTACGTCCGGGATGAGCGCCAGGAGATGCTGATCTATTCGACCCCGCTGCTTTATCCCGGGGAGTCGTGGCCCATCGAGGTTCAACTTCCCCTCTTCCTCGGCAAGAGAGAAATCCGCCTGGCGTGCAATGGCAGCACCAACTGGGACCACGCCGATTGGGTCAACGCCGGCTTTTTGTGAGTTATTTCCGCCGATCACCCGCGGCAGCGCATTCCTGCACCGCTCTTAATCGCGGCCAATCCGCCACAGAAGTGTGGAGTGCATCTTTGTCTAGAGTCATGGATATTTCGATGGCCGAAAACTTCGCAAAGCACTAAGATTGAGGGTTCCGATGAGCACCACAACAACTCCAGCCAATCTCACGCCAGTCGAGAAAATTCGTACGCATTTCCCAGCGTTGGAGCGGCGGCAGGGTGGAAATCCGGTGGCCTACTTTGACGGCCCCGGTGGCACGCAGGTCGCCCGCAACGTGGCCGAGACCATCAGCGACTACCTCTATCATCACAATGCGAACGCTCATTGGGCCTTCCCAACCAGCGCAGAAACGGACGCTACCATCCGCAACGGGCGCGCCGCTCTGGCAGACTTCCTGAACGCCAGTCCGGGTGAGATCATTTTCGGTCCCAACATGACCACGCTGACGTTCCACCTTTCCCGGGCGCTGGGCCGAGCTTTTGGTCCGGGGGACGAAGTTGTGGTTACGGAGTTGGACCATCACGCCAACGTTGCTCCCTGGCAGGCCTTGGCGCGCGAGCGCGGCATCACCGTTCATATGGCAAGGATGGTTCCGGAAACAGGCCAGCTCGACTGGAAAGATCTTGAGAACAAGGTGAACAAACGGACGAAAGTCCTGGCAATCGGCGTGGCCTCAAACGCCCTGGGTACGATCAATGACATTCCTCGAGCCGCGGAAATTGCGCACCGGGCCGGAGCCCTGCTCTTCGCGGACGCCGTCCACTCCACACCCCACCTGCCGACGGACGTGAAAACCTTGCAGTGTGATTTCCTGGCCTGCTCCGCCTACAAGTTCTACGGTCCGCACCTGGGAGTTCTGTTTGGACGTCGGGAACTTCTGGAATCTATCGACTTTCCGAAACTTCTGCCGGCTCCCGAACTTCCACCGGAAAAGGCTGAAACCGGCACCCTGAACCACGAAGGCATCGCGGGAGCGGCGGCGGCCGTTGATTTCTTGTCCACGCTGGCTCCTGGGGCGTCAAGGCGTGAACGTCTCCAAGCTGCTCTCGCGGGATTGGAAGAGCGGGGCCAAGCGCTCTCAACGAGGATGTGGGAGGGCCTTTCGGCGATTCCAGGAGCCAAGGTGTACGGCCCTGATCCGGCTGCGCCTCGAACTCCCACGATAGCTTTCACGGTCCAGGGCATTGCCCCGGCTGAGGTGGCGCGGCGCTTGGCGGATCGAGGCGTTTTTGTCTCGCATGGAAACTTCTACGCGGCCACCGTCGTCGAGAGGCTCGGCCTCCGCGAACAAGGACTGGTCCGCGCTGGTTGCGCGTGCTACACGAATGGAGAAGAAGTCGAGCGCCTCATCGAAGGCGTGCGGGAAATCACAGGGCAGTCGCGTTGATCATCGAGTCCCCTTCTCTAGATTTCAGACTCCCGTAGGTTGTTCAGCTCTCTAGCTCCAGCAATCGCAGACAATGTTTCTCTAAACCCGGGAACTCACAGCGCGCAAAAGCCGCAAAGAGGTCTCGACAGTCCGCAGAATCAGGAGGAAATTATGAAACTTAAGGCTTTAGCGTTACCGGCACTGCTAGTTCTTGCTTTTGCCGGCCCGAATAGCACCCATCCATCTTCCGTTAGTAACACGACGCTCCTCAAGACCACCTCCTCCTGGGACGGCACACCTTACAAACACTACCCCGCGGGCCAGCCCCAAATCAGCGTGCTCAAGATCACGATCCCAGCGCATACCGTTCTGAAGTGGCATACCCATCCCATGCCGATTTCTGCATATATCCTTTCAGGCAGTCTCACGGTTGAGAAACGGGACGGGACCCGGCGTCACTTTGTCGCCGGCGAGGCCATGGCAGAAGTGATGGGAGTCGTTCACCGAGGCTTCACGGGTGATAAACCCGCTGTGCTGATCGTCTTCTATGCGGGATCGCAAGGGCTACCGCTTTCTAAACCAGCCCCTTAGGTCCCCTGGCATCAAGCCGAGCGACCCCGAAGAAGGTTACTCCTTGGAGCTTTGGGATTAATGCAAATTGCTGATTAAATGGTCGGGGCGCCCGGATTCGAACCGGGGGCCTCTTGCGCCCAAGATAAACCCAACCTATCTAAACCCCGTGTTTTCAGCGTCCCTTTTGCCAAATTACACCCCCGAAAAGGCGGGTTTTGTGCCCATTTTGTGCCCAAAGGCGCTGGCGCGATTACGCAAGAGGTCAGGTGCCTTATGAAGGAAATAGCAGTCCGCGTTCCCGAAGAGATCGCCCAATGGGTCAAGCAGCGCCCTGGCTCTGCCTCAGAGACAGTCTTGGCGCTTGCAGGGAACATCTACAAGCAGGGGCAATACATCACCCTGCGTGATCCCGGCGCTGGCGCTAGCCGGGTCAAGCTGCGGCTTGCGCCGCGTGTTACCCAATTTGTCCGTAAGGCCACAAAATCACGGGATACCACGGCGGCAGTCCGTAAACTGCTCGCGTGGGGCG
>JBJKQF010000315.1:0-4735 GCA_046705545.1 Terriglobia bacterium | reverse complement strand
CTCACGTCTACATGCAGCATTCAATCAAGCAGATGCGCAAGAACCAGGTCCCCAACGTGATTGCGGGGATTGGCCAGATCCTGGGGCAGGTGATCGGCGGCGCCGGGGGCGCTCTCGCTTCCGTCGGCGGCCAGCTCGGCGGCGGCATCCTGAGCATGAAGTATTCGCGCGGCGACGAAGCTCAGGCCGATGCGGTTGGGGCCATCATCATGTACAAGGCCGGCTATGACCCGCGCCAGATGGCGGTGTTCTTTGAGGCCTTGGAAAAGCAGGGCGCGGGCGGCGGACCGCAATTCCTGAGCGACCATCCCAATCCCGGCAACCGCTACCAGGCGGTCAGCAAGGAAGTGCAGAACTGGCCGCCCAAGCACTTCCGCACCGACACCGCGGAATTCACCCGGATCAGGCGGCAGGCGCGGAGCAAGCGCGCCTACACCGCCCAGCAGATCTCCCAGATGGCCCAGAGCGGCCAGATTCACAATACCGGAGTGCCGGCGGGCTTGTCCGTGCCCGGCAACCTGGGGAAGGTCAACTTCTCCGAGGTGATGCCCCGCGGCAGCTTCCAGGCGCTGAATACCCAGGCGTTCTCGATCGAGCATCCGGGCAACTGGCAGGCGCGCCAGGCCCCGGAGGGAGGCGGAGTGACGATCGCGCCGCCGGGCGGCGTGAACCTGCGCGGCATCGCCTACGGCGCCATGATCAGCGCCTTCCGGCCGCAAAATACCACCTCCCTGGACGCCGCCGTGCAGGAACTGGTCTCGCGCCTGGTGCGGCAGAATCCCGGACTGCGCGCCGCCGCCAACCACAGCATCACGGTGAATGGGGAACCGGCGAAATCGGTCGGCCTGCGAGGCCAGTCGCCGCTCAAGTCGAATGGCCAGCCTCTCGAGGAACGCGATTGGCTGGTGGCGCTGCCGTATCAGCAAAGCCGTGTAATTTATCTTGTGTTCGTCTCGCCGGAGCGCGACTTCTCCAAGCTGCAGCCCACCTTCGAGCAGATGCTGCGCAGCTTCCGCTTGAAGTAGAGATAGGCGCAAGGCGGAGGAATCCATCGCGTGCTGTGAACGGGCAGCAAGAGACATGGCGTGACGCCTTTAGCGAAAAGGCACGAGCTTACTCGTGCCGGAAAAGCGTTCGCAGGAATGTTTCCAGGGCTTCAGCCCGTGAGGGTTTCGGCGGCTAAAGCCGGGTGGTGTTGAGCGGGCTCCCGTTGCGGCACGGATGAATCCGTGCCCTTTCGCATTAAGGACCCACGATCCCTTCCTGGGTCAGTCAGGGCAGGCTGCGATCGCCGCTAGAGTGCTGCGGTCGGGTCCTTGCGTTTGGCTGCATCCTGCCAAGACCATGGAAACGCCGTGCGGCGCTTAGGGGTGATACTCAACCCAGATTGGACTTGACCATGCCAATTCTCCATTTTCTTGTTCGACTCGCACGTAGTAATAATTCAGGCCTGCTTTGGGATGACGGTCGACATAGCTCAAGTTGGCCTGCCGCTTTTTAGGACGGGCGGTGTAAAGGTAGGTCCCATTCTTGATGAAGCGCACGTGGGCGAGCGGGCCGGTGCCAATGACTTTGACCTGGAGCTTCAGGGTGGGATCGTGGGTTGTGAATTTGTCGCCCATGAGGTGGCCGCCGATTCGGAAGTCGAGAACGATGTTGTCTGTGGCCCCGTAGACATGGCGCTGGCTGAGCGCTTCCATCACGCCTTTGCGCGTTGAGTTTTCAACGTAGACCATCGTATAGGAAATGTGCGTTGAGATGTGGTCTGAGCTTGCTTCCACCCCTAACCGGTAGCCTTTTGCCCAGGCGTTCCACACGAATCCTTTAGGCCTGTAGGGTAGCGATACGTTCAACATATGCAAGTAGTCGCAGCAGTTCTTCCCCGGGGTGGGAACGATATCCAAGTACAAATACTCCCCGTCGATATGTTCCATGCCCTCTTTATCGGGTGTGGCGGTCCTGGGCGCTCCAGCATGTTCGGAGCTGAACCTGTTTCCCTGGTATATCTCCACCACCGGCTCCACTGCTGGTGAGTAATCCCGCCAATCCGTCCCTTGGTCATCTGACGTTGTATGGGGAATGGCGATGCAGTTGGCGGCTCGAACCGGTATATAAAGCAGCTGCGTGTCGTTCTCAACGACTTCACTGGACTTTGCTTGAACGCCGGGCCACGAATGGACTCCGAACTTATAGTGAAAAGGAACCACAGGAAACCCTCGATGGGCACAAATGATATTGCGATGGCCGTAAGGGTAGGTAACGCTCCGCTCGTACCCAAAGAGAGGGAGAAAGGTTCCTGGAACGTGATAAAGATCTGCGAACTTCCCGGTGAGCCAAAACCAGTATGGGTAACCCCCGCCGGCCATGTGATCGGTCGTGGCGCCGAAATCCATGTGGGCTGCATCCAGCATGTAGCGGTAGAAATCCTCAAGCGTGCCGTCGGGATTCCCTCCCAGATCCCACGATAAGTCTGTATGGCGGTGGAGATCACCGCGCAAGATCCGGTAATTCTTGCCTCCTATAAGCACTCGATAGGAGCGTACCGTGCTTACATCGCGAAGCTCCTCGGCATCGGCATGGGCTCCGCGTACGTGGATCCCCGCTTCTTCGGGCACGGACACAGGCTTTGCCGGATCGGAATCAAGAAGCAGCGGTGTTTGAACCGCTGACGGCATCCTCAATTTGCCCACGTAGACTTGGTTTGAAACCGGGAAATTGGGTTGGTCATAAAGACGATTGTCCGTGGGCCAGGCGAGCCAAAGCGTATCGGCTCCGGCTGCCAGAGAAGCCCTGGAACTCAGCCGATTCCAACTTTCAGGCAGCCTCACGGGCGGCATCCACGCGTCGCCTTGGTATGACGTAATGTACTGTTCCCAATACCAACCCCGATGAAGATGACGGCCGGGTTCTGTGGAAGACGCCGGGGTGTTAGAAAAGAAATGGAGGAAGAGCATCCACAGCCGGCCCTGCTGGTCAACAAGCAATCGGGGCGACAACAAGAAATTCTTTGCTCCCTCCGGCAAAGGATCAGAAATACTTTTCACCGGTTCCTTTGCCGCTCCATTCACGAAGCACCTAACCGCGATTGTCCGCGGCCCATACAAGGTTGTTCCCACGTTGTGCCGCCGGATTGTTTCGCCCCGGTCTTTTCCCCAATTTGAGCCCCCCACATCCCAAGCAATCCATACGCGGCCATGGTGATCGCAGGCAATGCTCGCGTGAGCCTCAAATTGGGGACTTGTGGCTACGGGTATGGTTGAGGACAGTCGGCCATCTTTGAAACTGCGCATGTAGACGTCATAATTTCCGTTGCGGTAGGTGTCCCACGCGATGTGCGCCCGGCCGCCTGCATCCACCGCGATTGCCGGGTCCCACTCATCCGCTGGGTCGCTGGTAACCCGGATATCTTTAGACCAGCTACCGTCCTTGAAATACTTTAAATAGATGTCCGAATTTCCCGAGCGAAACGATTGCCATACAACCCACAAGTTGCCTGCTGCGTCGGCAACCAGTTGCTGGTTAATATCAGGGGCGGGGTCCTTGGTCAGGCGGAACGGGCCTTGCCACCGGTTGCCGTCAAATTTGGCGACATAAAGGTCCCAGTTCCCATTTTCCTGGCCCGACCACAGCACCCAAGGGTGGTTGGCGGAGTCCACGGCCACCTGGGGCCTCCAAACATCTCCTGAAGCATTCGGGACCGTAACGTCGGCGCCCATCCACTTTCCGTGCTTATAACGGCGTACGGGGATCCTATCCCGCGTCCCGTCAAATGAGGACCACACCGCCCAGACTGTGCCATCGCGGCTCACCGTGATGGAGGGAAAGTCGTCGGCATTGCGGCAATTCTCCGAAAGCTTAGTCGCTGCGGGGAGCAATTCCACTCGAACCCTGCCGTTAAGCTCTAAAAGCTGCTTTCCGAAACTCAGATCACCCAACTCAAAAGAGTAATCTCCTTGTTGGGTACTCACATGAAACTTGGCGTTGGGAGACGTCGCGACCCCAAAGAAGAGGATTCCCTCCGGCGATTGCCGGACGAGGTTTGGTTCTTCAAGCATTCTTTCAACCCGGCTGGTGATCTTCCAGCTATCCGGCGATAGAATATGGTCTTCTTTCTGTAAGAACCGGTATCCCTTGATTTGGGTTAGTTCGCCGTGCTCAACGCGAACGTGTCCGTCCCAAAACGTGGGCTGGGTATCTTTGACCCCGACGGCCATAAAGATCGTAAAGGTATTACCCCGGATACCGGCAGAGGCGGGAGGCGGGAGAGCGAAGAATGCGCGGACAAATAACAGGAGGAATGCGCCAAGGAGAGAGATTCTCTTCAGCGTTCTTCCGTGTGTTTCGATTCTATCCATGATCACAGTCCTCTTTCGCCGTAAGTTTAGAAAAAGAATTTCATGCCCATCTGGGACTCCACTCCTAGGATGTCTTGTGATTGACCGTTGCCGCAGGCTCCTCAGAGATGGAAAGGGAAAGTATCTTGTAATATCAAAAAACTGGATCAGACCTCAAGCCGTCGCCTTGCATTGGCCGTTGCGCCCTCTGCTTGACTCGGCCTTCAATAGGTGATTCTGGATGTTTGGATGTTCGTCCACCCTGGATTTTCGCTTTGGGTCCCAGACGGGTAGAGTATATACCCAAAGGTCTTTCACAAAACCTTTGGACGTGTAACGGCCTAGCCTTATTCCCCTCAGGGTATGATGGTGCTTTCCACGCGAAAGAGTTTGAACTTCGA
>JBJKQF010000314.1:0-5773 GCA_046705545.1 Terriglobia bacterium | reverse complement strand
ATTCCGGTTTGCGCGCTCACCCGCAGCGTGCGCGCCCCACGGTATGAGGGGAAGTGGCTGGCCTACGTGGACGGCAAGCGCGTGGCGGCCGCTCCGGAAATTCCCCTGCCGCGCGGCGCGCGACAAGTGGTGCTGCGCGTGGACGCGAATCAGGTCCTCGATCAACCCTTTGAGCTGACCACCGTCCCGGCGCCCTGGCGGCTGGGGACGTGGAACCTTCCGGCGCTTAAGAATTTTTCCGGTGCGATCGTTTACGAAAAGAGCGTGGAGGTCCCCGCCGCGCTGCTCCAGGAGCGAGTGCTGCTCGATTGCGGCCAAGTGGGCGTGGCGGCGGAAGTCTGGGTGAACGGCGTTCATGCGGGTGTGCGGCCCTGGCAGCCTTATGTGTTCGACCTCAGCGGACACCTGCGGCCGGGCAGCAACCACCTCAAGGTGCGCGTGGTCAACACGGAAGCCAACGCCCGCGCCGTGGGAGGTTCTGTGGGGATTTTAAAGAACATCGACCTCAACGGCTGGATGGGGCCGGTTCGCTTGGTTCCCTACTGGGAGCGTGAGATTCACTGCCGGGAGGTTTAAGGCGCCGCGAGCCAACCGTTGCGGGGTTCGCGCGAGGCGGTGTATATTACTGCTCCCTGGGAGTTCAGCAGGTGGACCTGGGGGATATCAGCGCTGCGGGGGAAAAGAATGGGCCAACCTTTGGGAGACCATCAAACGAGCGCATGCATAGGGCCCGCCTAGCATCACCTTCAAATTTCACTTTGCGGCCACACAACACGGCCCATCCCGTTTATTCTCAGGAGCGAGTTTCGGGAGGAGATTGGTAAGCGATGGCTCGGATTCTTAACCGCAGACGATTCCTCAACATGCTAAGTTCGGGCGCCGCCGGCTTTGCGGGTCTGCCTGCCGCCGCACGGCTCCTCGGGCGAGGTTTCGCTTCCGGGCCGAGCGCGGGCAAGATGCCCCACCCCTTTCCCACCTTTTCAGACGTCACGCACCAAGCCAAGGTGGCCTACAAGATCACCATCGGAGACTACCCGACCGAATACCTGATCGACGTCAAGGCGGGAGGCTCCTGCTTCTTTGATTATGACAACGACGGCTACCAGGATATTTACCTGGTGAACGGTTGTTCCCGCAAAGACGAGCGCGAGGGCCGACTGCCGCACGATCACCTACTCCACAACAACGGCGACGGTACTTTTACCGACGTCACCAAAGAAGCTCACCTAGGCGCTTCAGGCTGGCACACGGGCGCCGCTGTGGGCGATTACAACAACGACGGCTACATGGACCTGTATTTGACCAACTATGGGCCCAACACACTCTACCGTAACAACGGCGACGGCACCTTTACCGACGTCACCAAAGAGGCGGGAGTAGCCGGCCCTGAATGGAATCCTCCCAAATGGAGCATGGGTGCTGCGTTCGGCGACATTGACAACGACGGTCTGCTGGATCTCTACGTCCCTAACTTTGTGGCCTTCGATTACAAGCTTTATCCCCCTCCCATCCCTTCCAGCCCTTGCAAGATGAAAGGCTTCCCTATCGCCTGCGCACCGGAGAGGTATCTGCCGCAACAGGACCTGCTCTATCACAACAACGGCGACGGGACCTTCACGGACATCAGCAAGGAAGCAGGTATCATCCGCGAGCATCCCGGCAAGGGTTTTGGCGTTGTCTTCTCCGATTTCGACAACGACGGCGACCAGGACATGTACGTGATCAACGACGCCGGACCGAACATCTACTGGATCAACGACGGCAAAGGGCATTTCACCGATTACAGTGACTTTTCCGGCACCGCCGTGGACGGGTTCGGCAGCGGTGACGGCAGCATGGGTGTGTATGTAGGCGACGTCAACCACGACGGGCTCCAGGATATTGTGGTCGCCAACTTCATCCAGCAACCCAAGATTCTTTATATGAACCAGGGCAACAACCTGTTTGTCGATGAGACCACGGAGTACGGCCTCGGCTCCGTGGCCTATAACTACAGCTCCTGGGGAATTGGTTTACTCGACTTCGACAACGACGGCTGGCTGGATCTCTGGATAACCAATGGGCACGTGGTGGAGCAAATGCAGGAGCACTTCTCCGACCCGGCGGACCGCTATGCTGAACCCGACTACGTTCTAAAAGGGATTGATGGAAAGAGCTTCGTGGACGTCTCGGAAATCGCCGGGCTTCGTAAAGTTCCCGACAAGGTGGGCCGGGGCACCGCCTTCGCGGACTTTGACAATGACGGAGATATCGACGTCCTGGTGATCAATAAAAACGACATCCCCACGCTCTGGAGAAACGACGGGGGCAATCGGCAGAATTGGATCACCCTTCGCACTGAGGGCGTGAAAAGCAATCGCTGCGGCTTTGGCGCCAAAGTCATTGCCACCACCAGCAGCATGCAGCAATATTTTGAGGTGCGCACCAGCGGCAGTTTTCTGGCCAGCAACGATGTGAGGGTTCACGTCGGGCTGGGTGAAGCGCCCAAGGTGGATCTGGAAATTCGCTGGCCCAGCGGCCAAGTGGACCGATTCACAAACGTCCGCGCCAATGCCTTTTACCTGGCCAAAGAGGGCGCCAAGCAAATCAAACTGGACCCGCACGTGAAGGACCCTGTCAAACCCTTGAACTAGCCTTTACCTTCCCCAGGCCTGCGACCCATTTCAGCCTGACCCTGTCGTCCTGAGCGCGGAGCAGATTCCTCGCTTCGCTCGGAATAGCACGGCGAGGAGCACAAAATGACAGTTGGAGGGCTCCGGAATGAAACCGGCTGGCGACACTGGTTAGAGGTGTCCGCGCGACGGCCATAGCCGTTGCGGAAGCACATAGGTAAACCCGGCAAGCCCTTCCCACCGCGTTGAGGTGGCGGTCAGACCACGGTTAAAGGCCACATCGAGGACAAGGTTCTTCCTCAGCGCGTAACTGACACCCCAAAGGTTTCCAACCGCATCCCCCCGCAGAAAAGGCTGGGTAAAGTGCCAGATTTCACCAGAAAGCGTGAACTTCTTAAGGAAAGGGTGCGAGACGGAAATCGCCTGGCCGTACTGCGCGCGCCGCGCCGGCGACTCCACTACCTCCGAGAAGAAGGCGTTGGCATCGTAGTGAAAGCCGTGAACGTCCGCACTGGCCAGAACCACAAACGAATTGGACGCTCCTTCGATATCAAGGTCCGGCGCCGCTCCAGAATACACGCGATGGAAATAGCTGAGGGCCAGGGTGGGCCGCGCGCCTTCACCCTGGTAGATGACCCCCTGCACACCCAGGGAAACGTCGCCCGCGAGGTTGCTGACCGCCCCCTGCGCGCTGGTGCTCGCAACTGGCTCTGACGAGGCCAGAAGCTGGAGCCGCGGTGTTACCGTGAGCTTGACCACTTCATTGAAACTGTTTTGCGAGGACAAGCCGGGTGAATCGCTCGCGCCCAGGTAGCCACTCTCAAACTGCAAGTAACCAACCGGGGTTAGGGTGGCAGGCGTTGCAACTGTAGGACGACCGGGATTGGCCTCCGGCAGGCCGGGAGATGGCGACTGTGCAAAGGCTGGAACCACCAGCAAACTACATTGCAGGAGCAGCAGCGCGGCAAAATGCCAGAGGCCGGTTGTCGAAGTTGTATTCACTTCCCTTCCAACTCAAAAGAATAGCTGCCAGAGCCAACGCTTGCCACCAGCGCGCCGCCTTCCTGGCGGACCGTCGTAATTCCCGCGTCGCCGCCCACAAAGCGACCGTCCCGCCAGATCACGCGGCCGCTTTCAGTCAAGGTGATCTCCGTCATGTCACCCTCAGGCGGAATCACCACTTGCGCGTCGCTGTTAACTGGAATCGTGACGTCCACGGTGATTTTGCCGGGCTCGTGGCCCCAGGAGCAAGCCACCGTGCCGCGGATCGTATCGATGGAAGCGCTGGCCCAGTGCAGGCCCTCCACGATGAGCGGCGCAATCCTGATGTGGCGATACCCTGCCCCGTCTGCCCCCTGAGTGATGCCTCCCGGCGATTGATAGAGCCATGCACCTACGCTGGCCAACGCCGGATGGTCGTGCGAGTTCATCCAGGCCCGGCTCCATTTCTGCCACTGCTCCCAGATAGTGGTTGCGCCGTTCCGGAGCATGTAGCCCCAGCTTGGGTAGGTGGTTTGGATGGCCAATTGATAAGCGAGATCGCCTCGGCCCGTCTCGGTAAGGGCGGGCAGCAGGTACTTGGTGCCGATAATTCCCGTGGTCAAATGGTTGTCGTGGAGGTAATGAACGTCTTTTTCCAGGTCAAAGGAAACGCTACCGCGCTCTTTTGGGGTGAGAAGGTCAAGATAGAGCGCCAGTGCTTCCGCCGTCTGGGTCTGCCCCACATATTGATGGGTCTTGGGATCGAAGAAATTCTGCTGGAAGGCAGCCTTGATCTGTTGCGCAAGCTGCGAATAGGTTTGTGCGTCCGCGGTCTTGCCGAGCACCTTAGCAGCGTTCTGCAGAATGGTCACGTCAAAGTAGTAATAGAAATCTGAGATGATGGGCCCCGGCGTATCGGCGGTGGCGATCCAATCGCCGTTCCAGTTGAAGCGCAGAACGTGGTCGGGAGCGCGGCTGCTCAGGAATCCCACAAACTTCTTCAGCCCGTCGTAATTTTCCTCAAGGATGCGGCGGTCTCCATACTGTTGCCACATGTACCAGCAGAGCAGGGGGTAGGCCGATTCCCAGGCAGGATCGCCGGGATTTTGGCCGTACTTTTCCGGCACGGTTTCAGGCAGCGCGCCGTCAGGGTCTTGCGCGTCGCGGATATCGCGGATGAAATTGGTGTAAAACGCTGCCATGTCGAAATTCATCATGGCCTCTTCAGCGGAAAGCTGTGCATCTCCCATCCAGCCCTGCCGCTCGTCGCGCTGGTCGCAGTCAGTGGGAATGCTGAACAAATTCGAGAGCTGGGTCCAAATGATGGCGCGCTGAAGGTCGTTCAAGATAGGAGTGGAAGCCGCAAAGCTTCCCACGGGCCGGACATCCGTGTGCGCCACCCGGCCACGCAGCGAGTTGATGCTCGGGGTGCCCGGATATCCCGTCACCTCAACGTAGCGGAAGCCGTGGTAGGTGAAGCGCGGCTCGTAAATTTCCTCTTTCCCGCCACGCAGGATGTAAATGTCCCGCGCCTTAGCTTGGCGCAGGTTTTCGCGGTCAATCATGCCGTTGGGATAAAGCGTTTCAGCGTAGCGCATCCGGACGGCCGTGCCGCGCGGGCCGAGCACCCGCAATCGCGCCCAGCCGCTCATGTTTTGCCCCATGTCAAACACAAAAACGCCCTTGCGAGGGTTCGTCATTCTCCGCGGAACCAGCGTGTCCACCACGCGAATGGGGGGCATCATCTCGGCGGAGAGAACGCCTCGCGAGCCTGGAACCACACGCGCTGGCTTCCAGGAAGAATCGTCATAACCGGGCCGGTCCCAGCCGGGAGTTGCCAGCCGCGCGTCGTAAACCTCACCGTTATAAATGCTGTCACTCACAATAGGTCCGCGATTCTCCTTCCACGTGCCGTCGCTCACCACACTGAGCTTCTTGCCGTCCGCCGTGGTGATATTCAGTTGGAGCAGCAAAGCGGGCTCGGCATAGTACGAGCTGGAAACGGTCACGCCGTGGCCAAGGGTCGCCCAGCCTCCACCCAGCATGGCGCCAATGGCGTTCTCGCCCGGGCGGAGGTCTTCCGAAACATCGTAGGTGGAGTAGAGAACCCGCTTGGGATAAGTCGTCCAGGCGGGGTCGAGAACGCGGTGGCCGACCTTGTGGCCGTTGAGGTGAACCTC
>JBJKQF010000313.1:0-3997 GCA_046705545.1 Terriglobia bacterium | reverse complement strand
TATATGCTGGATGAAAATGAGTTTTTCTCGCCGTTCGGCATCCGTGCGCTCTCCCGGTACCACCAGCAGCATCCCTACGCGCTTCGCCTCGACGGAGAAACCCATTCCGTGGACTACGAGCCCCCGGAGTCCACCACAGGGCTATTTGGCGGCAACTCGAACTGGCGGGGCCCGGTATGGTTTCCGGTCAATTTCCTTCTGATTGAATCGCTGCAGAAATACCATTACTATTTCGGCGACCAACTGAAGGTGGAATGCCCCACGGGATCGGGCCGGATGCTGACGCTCTGGGAAGTCGCGGCGGAAATCTCCCGGCGATTGTCGCGGATTTTCCTTCGGGATTCGAATGGCCGCCGGCCGGTGTACGGAGGAACCAAGATGTTCCAAGACGATCCGCACTGGCGCGACCTCATTCTGTTTTACGAGTACTTCCACGGCGACAACGGCGCGGGGATCGGGGCCGGCCACCAAACGGGCTGGACGGGCCTGGTCGCCAAACTTCTCCAGCAGAGCGGCGAGGGTTGCTGAAGACTTTTCACCAGAGGATTCGATAGGTGGCGGAAGAAATCAAGAAGGGCCCGCTGGAACTTCTTAGCCAGCCCTGCGTCAGTTTCGGCCGGGAGATTTGCGGCGACCTGCAGATTGCCGAAACGCGCGAGTGGCTCGTCACCAACGGACTCGGAGGGTTTGCCTCCGGCACGGTGAGCGGCAATCCCACGCGGCGCTTTCACGGCCTGCTGATTGCCGCCTTGCATCCGCCTCTGGGACGTACTTTGCTGGTTTCCAAATTCGATGAAGTCGCCGATTATGATGGAAAGACTTATTCCCTTTCCACCAACCGCTGGAAAAGCGGCGCGACCGATCCGCAGGGCTACCGGCTGATCGAAGAATTTCACCTGGAAGGCGCCAGCCCGGTGTGGCGTTACGCCCTGGCTGATGCGCGCCTGACCAAGACTCTCTGGATGCAACAAGGCGCCAACACCACTTACATCCGCTACCAACTGGAATCGGCCAGCAGCCGGTTAAAGTTTCAAGTCAAGCTTTTGGTCAACTATCGCGATTTTTACAGCCTGACCCAGGCGGACGGCTGGCGAATGGAGGTCGGTCACGTCGAAAACGGCCTGCGCGTGATGGCCTTTGCCGGGGCGACGCCGTTTTATCTGCTCGCCTCGGGCGGAAATTTCGCGCTCTCTCAGGAGTGGTATTGCGGTTTTGAACTGCCCGAAGAGCAATACCGCGGCTTCAACTGCGATGAGGATCATTTGCACGCCGGAACCTTGATTGCCGACCTTGCCCCGGGAGAATCCATCACGCTCGTCGCCAGCACGGATCCGGAGGCAAGCTTGGACTCACAAAGCTCCTGGCAGGCGCATCGGGAGCGGGACAACTTGCGGCTCACGCAATTTCAAAACACCCACGCCGGCCGCGACGTTCCAGCTTGGGCCGGGCAGCTTGCGCTGGCGGCCGATCAGTTCATCGTAGAGCGTCCACCCGAGGGAGCCTCCAGGGCCAGCACGGTGATCGCCGGCTACCACTGGTTCGGAGACTGGGGCCGCGACGCGATGGTTTCCCTGCCCGGCCTCGCACTCGCCACCGGGCGGCCGGAGATCGCACGGAACATCCTACTGTCCTGGGCGGATTTTGCGGATCAAGGCATGTTGCCGAACCGCTTTCCGGAAACGGGCGAGAAGCCCGAATACAATACGGTTGATGCGGCGCTCTGGTATTTCCAGGCGGTGCGTGAATATTGGACTACGTCCCACGATTTGGAATTTCTCCGCACCGTCTTCCCCACCCTTGCTGAAATCATCCAGCGGTACGTTCAAGGAACTCGATACAACATCCACGTTGATTCCTCCGACGGCCTTCTTTACGCCGGGGAGCCAGGTGTGCAGCTTACCTGGATGGACGCTAGGGTGGGAAACCGTGTGGTGACGCCGCGGATTGGCAAACCGGTGGAGGTCAACGCGCTCTGGCTGAACGCGCTCTCCGCCATGAAGGAATTTGCCGCGGAACTCCTGGAGCCGACCGCGGAGCTGACGCGGGCGGCCCAACAAGCCTTGCGCGGTTTTGGGCGTTTCTGGAATCCTGCAGAAAGTTGCTGTTTCGATGTGCTGGATGCCCCGGGGGGCAACGACGCTTCCGTCCGTCCCAACCAGATCTTCGCCGTGTCGCTCCCCGTAAGCCCGTTCGATTTGGAGTGGCAACGGGCGATTGTTCAGACCATCGAATGCCGTTTGCTTACTTCTCACGGCTTGCGCAGCCTTGACCCGGATGATCCCCGCTATTGCGGCGCTTATGGTGGGGACCAGGGCCGCCGTGACGCGGCTTATCATCAGGGAACTGTCTGGGGATGGCTGCTCGGACCGTTTGTCCTGGCCCATCTGCGTGTTTGGAACGATCATGCTGCTGCGGCGCGCTTTCTGGAACCCATGGTTCACCAGCTGCAAACGCATGGCCTGGGGACCGCCAGCGAAATTTTCGATGGCGACGCCCCGTTCGCGCCTCGCGGGTGCATCGCGCAGGCCTGGACAGTAGCGGAACTGCTGCGTGCCTGGGCTAAAACCTCCCCAAAGACTCAAGAGCCCGCACCGTAGCCCCCGCTCTCACCCCTTGAGGAGTACTGAAATCTTCTGTTGAGTGCTTGGCCGCAGCCAGAGGAAAATCCGGCTGCAGGTGGCATGTTAAGCCGAAGGTGGCTTGGGCGCGGGCGGGGGCAGCGCGCGAGCCTTGATCTCAGATTGAAAACCGGCATTTCTGTGGCTGCCGTCGCAAAAGGGTTTGTTTTGCGAATGCCCGCACCGGCACAGCCCGATGCTCGTGCGCCCCGCCAGGTCAAAGACGCCGCCCTCAGCGTCCTGAATTTCAAAATCGCCCTCGACGCGCAGAGAGCCGTTGTTGCGGACAATAATTTTAGTTGCTGCCAAGAGATCCTCCCACCCTTATGGAATTTTTGAAGTTTTCAATGCTAAGGCCCCATGCCTGATTGCGCGAAACCCCTTATCCCGCTTGCCCCGCGTTAAAACGGCTGGACCAGCACCATGATCAGAATCACAAAAAAAAGCAAGGCGATTCCGCCGTGCAAAGCCATACATTGTTTTCGTTCAAGCTTCAGGCTGCCCGCATGAAAGGCCCGCATCCGGCGGTAAGTAATCCAATCCAAAACGATCAAGACGGCCACTAGCACTAGTTTCACCCGCAGCCAAGGAGCGTCCAGGTAATAGTGCGGATTGCTCGTGAGCAAACCTAAACCGGAAATAAGCACAATCGCCGCGCCAGGATGGATGATGCCGTTAAACAGCTTGCTTTCCAAGCGGCCCAGAGTTTGATGGGCCTCCTCCGAAGAGGCCTCCGTATCGGCGGCTAGCACGTGGGTTACAACCAGCAATCCACCTAGCCAAAACACGATTCCCAAGACATGGAAAACCAACGTCCAATTAAATGCAGTACTCATCGTTTTTTCCCTCTGCGTGCGGAATCAAGAAAATGCAGGCCTAAAGCCGCCCCGGCAGATCTATCGGAAACAACCTCCTATTGAAACACAAAACGCTGAGAAGACAACATCTTTCCCACTTGCATGAGAAAGACAAACCGGAGGCCGGCGCCAGGAAAGGATTCGTACCTTCCTCCCGTCGCCGCGAGCGTGGGCCGCGCCCTGGTACTTTTTAAGCTGGAGGGTAGAGGCGGTACAGCATCCAATAGACAACGACTCCTGTGACGGAGACGTAGAGCCAGATGGGCAGCGTCCAGCGCGCAATGCGTTTGTGTAGCGCGAAGCGCTGCCGCCATGCGCGGTAGAGCGTGATTAGAACCAGAGGAACGATCACCACAGCCAGAACCGAATGCGTGCCCAGCAGGGCCAGATAAAAGGTCCGGATTGCCCCTTTTCCCTGGAAGTAAACGATTCCACGCAAGAAGTGGTCCGTCAAATAGAAAACCAGAAAGAGCGTGGAAGTACAGAAAGCAGTCAGCATGCACACTTTGTGGCGGTGAATCT
>JBJKQF010000312.1:0-7502 GCA_046705545.1 Terriglobia bacterium | reverse complement strand
GAAATCGGCACCTGCGTGTGCGTCTCGCGGAACTCCTCCCGCATATCGACGATTTCCACGCTGGCCAGCGGCCGTCCGCCCACGCGCTCGCCGAGCGTTATGAGGTCGTACTTCCCTTGCTGGGCGTTGGCGTAGCTCTCCAGTGACGGCGTGGCGGAACCCAGAACCACCAGCGCCTTCTCCAGCCGGCCGCGCACTACCGCAACATCCCGCCCGTGGTAGCGAGGCGTCTCCTCCTGCTTGTAGCTCGACTCATGCTCCTCGTCCACAATGATCACGCCAAGATTTTCCATCGGCGCAAAAACCGCCGAGCGCGTTCCCAGCACCACCCGGACCTCGCCCCGGCGCGCCCGCCACCAGGCTTCGTGGCGTTCGTTCGCGCCCAGGGCGCTGTGGAGCACCGCCAGGGTGTTCCCAAAGCGGCAGAGAAACTGCTGGTGGATCGCCGGGGTCAGGGCGATTTCCGGCACCAGCATCAGAGCGGCCCGGCCGGAGTCGAGCGCGCGTTCGATCAGGCGCATGTAGACCTCGGTCTTGCCGCTGGCCGTAATGCCGTGGAGCAAGGTGACGCTGAACTCCCGCCGGTCCAGGCGCTCGGCCAGCGCGTCAATCGCCTCGGCTTGCTGGGCGGTCATGTCAGGAGGCGCTTCGAAAGGCGGGTCCGGGTCCGCGGCAAGCAGCGCTCCGTCGCCCAATTCCACAATTCCTTGCTGATGAAGTTTCTTTAAGTGTGCGAGCGAGCCTCGAGTCGCCTTCAAGAGCTGGCGATGGTCGTTTGCTTCTCCGTCGCGCTCCAGAGTTTCAACAATGCGGCGCGCAACCGGCGACAGGCGGCGCTCGGCAAGCTCCAAGGGTCCGGAAAGCCTGACGGAAAAAACTTTTCTCTGTCCGCGCTCTCGTTCGGCTTGTGAGAGGACCAGGAGCCGGTCCTCGATTGCCTGGGTAACCACTCCCGGAGAAATTTTGCCGAACTTGCGGCGCAGCGCCTCGACGCTTTGTCCGGGGTTCTTCTCCACGTGCTGCAGCAGGCCGGCTTCCGCGCTTTGCCGGGTTTCCCCCAGAAGGCTTGCGGCCATTTGCTCCAGCTTCCTACGCCCGGCGTCAGACAGGCGCGCCACGCGCACCCTGCGAGTCTCCGGGCGCAGCGGCAGCATGGCCCGGAAAACCTCTCCGAGCGGCGCCAAGTAGTAGTCGGAGATCCAAAGCCCCAAGGTCAACAGTTCCGGCGAAAGGACCGGCTCAGTATCGAGCACGCGCAGGACCTCCCGAACCTCGATCCCGGCGGGTAGCGGCGGCGCCGGCTCAAGAGCGATGCCGGTCACGCGCCGGGCGCCGAGCGGAACCAGAAGCCGCTGTCCGGCGCGTACCTGGAGCGGCTCCGGCACCGAGTAAGTGAGCGGGCGCCGGATGGCGGACAGCACCGCCACCTGGATCAAGATGGCGGCGGGCCGGCTTCGCTTCGCCGCAGCTCCAGATTTGTTTGCAGCCATGCCTGGATTCTAAGCCACGCCAACCTGCTTGGCTAGTGCGCCTTGATTCCCTTACGCGGAGATCCGGCGCCGCCCGAGCACAAATCAAAGCCGCCCAAAGCTCGTTGTTGAAGCGGAGGTCCCCAGGGTATATACTGCACACTACCTAGAAAGTTCACGTTCATCTTGCTGAAGGCGCAACAGACCCGGGTGTAACGCGGATTGATGCGGACAGCGGATTGAACTCGCCACCTTCAAGGCGCGGGGCGGCCCCGAGGGCGGGAGCTTCCCACGGAAAGCGTCGCCTGCTCCTAGAGGGACGCGAAGATTCGGCTCCATTTCCGCTTTAAGACTCGGGGGAGGAGTTCGGAGATGAAATCCCCCTCTTACCCACAGACGCTTCTGCTGGCGGCTTCCTTCCTTCTTGCTAATTGGTGTTTCCCGTATGCTGCCCGGAGCGCGGAAGCTCCCCACGGGCAGCCTGGCGCGTCCCTCTCCACGGTAGCGATTCCGGGTCCTCTCCGCTCTTTCCTGCGCATGGCTGCCATCAGCCAGAACGCACCTCGCGAGGAAGTGCTCCCTCTTCTGGCCCACAATGTTTTTACGGACGGCTATTTCCAAAGGCAGCACAACCGCAAACACGAGTACGTCCAGCCCAAGGAATACCTGAAGCTGCTTGAGAGATACTTGGAACAGGCCAGAGAACTCAAGGCCTTGGCAGGGCCGCAAGGCGTCATTCGCATTGCGAATTGCTCTCAGGCGCAGCCGCTGCTCACTGCCCTGGGTTATCAGCTCACCGGCCCTTGCAATTCGCGCCCTTCTCTTGAAGCTGCGGACGCCGACAAAGCCTTCCTCACGGTCGATTCGGGATTTCCGCTGGCCAACCTGGAGCACGTCCTCCGCACAGGAGGGTCCTTTGCTTATCCTTATCCGAGTTCCCGGGTTCCGGTCCTATTCAACACTCAAAGCTGGCTGGCAATCGGCCCCCCTCAGCAGCGGAATGTTCTGGATGCTCTGATCCACGATCCCAAACTCGCCCGCCTCTACTGGGCCATGTCGAAGGTCGATGGGAATACCCGCGACGATTTGCTCAAGTCTCCGGGGCTGCAGCAACTGCTTCCGGTGGCTCCGGTCCTCGATTACTTCGGCAGCCAGATTTGTATTCGCTCCGGAAGAGTCCTGGTTCCGGGCGGTACTTCCGCATACCCCGCCTGGAAGACCCTGGTGGGCGCCAGCCCGGACTCGCCGGCGGAATTCGTCACACGGTTGCTCGGCAAGGATGCAGGGTGGTTGGCGGCGTTTTTTGACGCTCTGTCGCGCGCCGGCACAGCCCAAGAAAATTATTTCACCACAGAAGACCGGCTTCAGCTTTTTTACAAAGCGCTGCTTGGAAAGAAGTTTGTTCCCGGGCCGGCTCGGCCCTCCTTCCGTCAGGACGCAGGGTTAGTGCTGCTGGCCACTCAGCTTCAGCTGGACCCTTCGGGCCAGCCCCACCTGCCAGGAGGATTGAAAGCCTGGAAAGAAATCCTGACGCGGGAGCAGGATGGCAAATCGAAGCTTGCCCGGAGCTGGGCGCGCCGCGCGCGGGATTGGAAAAACCCCGATCAGGTGGTGGCGGGACTAGTCGGCCTTTCCCGCATGGAGACAAACAAGAACCCGGTGGAGCTTTATTTGGTTTTGAGCGAGATCGACCGCGTGCGTCCCGCAGGTGAGCGCTTGAGTTCTAAAACCGCCCTCTTGCTCGCGCAGAGGTATTCGGTGTTCGGAGACCAGTACCGCATCTTCACCGAATTTCACACGCTCAAGAACCAATCCATAACTCGCTTTCTCGCCGCAGCGGACTCCCTCGATCACATTCGAGAAGCTACGCTGCGCGCCGATGCGGTGGGCATCTTCCAATCCAACACCGGGCTGTGGCAAATCCTGGCGCGCCAGGGTGAAATTCCGCCGGCGGCTCAGAACTCATCCTGGCAGCAGGTGCTGAAGCCTTTTGACGGCATCCGGACCCAGGAGCAGCTTTACGACGCGGCGCGAAGCTCCCTGGGAGCGCTCTGGCAGGCGGCTGCCCCGGGAACACAATTTTCAGAAGGTGCTCTGGTGATATTGCTGGCCGGACCCAGGCAGGCGAATGCGCAAGCCCAGCGGGTGCGGCAGACGATGGCGTTAAAGATCCAGTCGGTGCTGAGCGCGCAACAACTGGTTTCCTTGGATACGCTGTTTGCCTTGGGGAATGGCTTGAACCAAATGGCGCAGGGCAAAGCTCCAAGGGCAAAGTTGCTGCCGCTGGCGGAAAAACTGCGGGAGTTCCAGCCGCCCAAGCCCGTCCTCTTGCCCACCGCTACGAACCCTGTAACTTATACGGTTTACGATGCCCCCCATCTTAAGGCCGAGCTGCACACGAACCTTGCCAAGGTCCTCCGATCCAACAACCCTGCCAAGCTTCGAAAGGCGCGAGGCAGGCTGGTCCCCTTTCTGAGGGACACGCTGGTGGGGCTGAATTACGCCTATTACGCTCCGCCGGGAGCCCAGACGCTATACCACAATCCCCTTCTGGTCCGCTCTCACGATTTCACCTCGACGCCCTGGACGGGCGGGGGTGACCGATCCTGGCAGACTCCCGTCTTGTCGGGTCGCGGCTTTCCAACCAGCGGCGGCGCACATCTGGTGGGTTCTCTGGCCAACTTGCCCTACGTTCTGTCCGCTATGGAACAGAATTTCATCACTCCGACGCACGTCCAGGCCCTTATCTGGGAAGACGTCGCTCCTTCGTTGATGACGGGAGCCGTCCTGCCGCGCTGGTGGCGGGTCAGCCGCGACGAGCTCCACGCCGCCGCGCTCTACCAGCGTTACGGCCAGGAACTCCTCAAGGCGTCGGCCGGAAACGCGGGCCTTCGCCGCAAGGTAATGGGAATTCTCACCCATCGCATGCTCCCGGAAAACTCGACGGAACTGGGAGAGGCGCTGCGCGCCGGACGCCTGAAAGCGGCGATTGCCCGCGTAACGCCTGGGGAGCAGTTTTATCTGGCGGCCGAATTTCGGCGGCAATATCCGCAAGAGAGCCGTTCCGTGGGGAAAGCAGGGGCAGCGCTTGACGCCCTGGTGCGGCGCGATCCGGAGGCTGTAAGCCTGAAGCGGCTCTCCCGCGATTTTGGCGTTCCACATCCTGCGCTGGAGCAGACGTACGCTTGCGCGTTGGGCGATTCGCGGCCCCTCCCCACCTACTTTGGTTACTCCAGCCGCCTGCTGGCGGAGTCCTGGGATTCCAACAATCTTTATTGGGCCCGCCTGGCGGATGAAAGCGGGTATCCGCCGGCGATGATGAATCTCCTGGTGCCTGAGTTGACTCACCGCATGGTCCAGAATATTTTCGCCACCTATCTGGGCGACTGGCCTTCGCTGCTTCGAGCCCTGCGGCAAACGGGCAGCGAGTTTCAGCAAGGCAAGCTTGCCTTCATGCCGCGCGCGGGCGGAGCTCCTCCGCTCTAAAAGCGGCCGGCATCTTGCGAGCGGGTTCAGGGAAGAAAACGGGGTGAAGCATGATGGGACGACGCGAACGGTTGACGGCTCTGTGCGTGGCGGCGCTTCTGGGAGCCGTGGGTTGGCTCTGGGCGCAGCACCAGCCCAAGATGCCGGTAGTCAGGGTCCGGGTTGACATGGTGCAGTTGGAGGTGGCGGTGAGGGACGTTCGGGGATATTACGTCGCCGGCCTCGCTCCTCAGGACTTCACGGTCTATGAGGATGGGATTCCTGAGAAGATCGCCACTTTTGGAGTTGAGGACCGGGCGCCGCAAAAGCTGGAGGACTTTGAGCATTGGAAAAGCAAGCCCCGCCTGGTGAAACCCTTCTCCCGCCGGGACATCGTGCGCAACCCGGATGGCGTTGACGCTCCTGGAGCGGCCTCCAGCATTTTTGTGCTTTTTGACACCAGCAACTACATGTACCACGACTTTGTGTTCGCGCAGGACGCCGTCTCCTCCTTCGTTCAGCACCTCAATCACCGGGACCGCGTGGCCTTTTATTCTTACAGCCGCGACGTTTCCCGGGTGTGCCAGCTCACCCGCAACCGCGCCAGCATCCTGAAAGGAGTCCGAACCACCGTGGCCGGAGACGATGCGGCGCTTTATGACGCGCTGATAAGGATCCTCAAGTACGCGGGTGATTTTTCCGGCCGCAGGGCGGTGGTGGTCTTCTCAAACGGCCCTGACGACTCCAGCGTGGCTTCGCCGGAAGACGCTCGCGACCTCGCGCAGTCGGAAGGCATTCCCATCTACATGGTCTGCACCCGGCAAGCGGAGGATGACCCGCTTTCCACTGCCATCTTCAAGCGCATCGCCCTCGCCACCGGAGGCGAGGCTTATTTTGCCGGACACTGGAAGGGGCAGCGCAAGGCCTTTGACGCCATTCGCGACGACCTTGCGCATCTCTATACGATCAGCTACTACCCCAAGCCCAATCCGAACGTGGGCTGGCGCACCATCACGGTGAAACTGGTCGGAAAGAAGCTGCAGAAGTATCATGTTCGCACTCGCACCGGCTACCGTCCGCCGCTGGTCTGGGCGAACCCTTTGGGCCGCACCGCTTCCGAAAACGGCAACCCGCTGCTCGACTCTCCGGGCCGCGAATGACGCTGGGGATTTCGAGCTGGCAGCGCTGAGCTTCTGCGCGGAACGAGTGACTCTGCGGCTTTTTCCGGGCGCTTGGGTGCCTGAAAGCGCATCGATGTTGCCCAAAGCTGTAATATTGTCTTAAAATCCGTTCACAACTTAAAAAGCCAATGGCTACAAAACAATTCCCCGCCACCTGCTTTCCGATGAGGTGCAGAAAGGAATCCTGGATGCCGCAAAATTCCGGTTGCTTAGGTCGATGGATATTGGGTTGTTGGTGCGCGTTCTTCTGCTTGCTGATGGTCGGCCCTTCGGGAATGCTGGCCGCCCAGGCCGCGCATTCCAAGGCGGAGGGCATTCACAAGATTCGCCACATCATCATCATCATGCAGGAGAACCGCTCCTTCGACAGTTACTTCGGCACCTTTCCCGGCGCGGACGGCTTGCCGAATAAAAACGGCGCTTTCACCGTCTGCAATCCCGATCCCTGGACCGGCAAGTGCGTCAGTCCCTATCACGATACGAATGATGAAAACTGGGGCGGCGATCATTCCGGGACCGCCAGCCTGATCGCCATCGACAACGGTCGGATGGACGGCTTCGAGGCTCAGGCGGTGAAGGGCCAGCAAAGCTGCGGGAACCTCGGCGACCCCACCTGCGTCGGGCCGATGGTGACGGTGCCGGACGTCATGGGCTATCACGACGGCCGCGACATTCCCAACTACTGGGCCTACGCCCGGAATTTCGTTTTACAGGATCACATGTTCTGCCCCATCGCCTCCTGGAGCCTGCCCGCGCATCTCTTTGAAGTTTCCTCGTGGTCCGCCTATTGCTCCAAGCACAACGACCCGATGAGCTGCATCAATGAGATGAACGCGCCCGGCATGCCGCCGGATTTCCGCTGGGCCTTCGTGGTTCCCGGCAAGCCTTTCAGCAATTGGCGCCAGCAGTTCGGCGGCCAGCGCAACGGCCCTCCGGGCACCAAGCCCATCTATGCCTGGACGGACATCACCTACCTGTTGCATGAGCACCACGTCAGCTGGGCCTTCTACGTCTTCAAGAGCGACAATGAAAATTGCGACAAGGGTGTGGGGCCGTGCCCGCACGCCGACTGGGACGACCGCACGGAAGGCTGGTGGAATCCCCTGCCTTTCTTTGACACGGTCAAGAACAACCATCAGCTCGCCAACATTCAGCCCATTCAGAATTTCTACAAGCAAGCCCGCAAGGGCACCCTGCCCTCCGTCGTCTGGATCTCTCCTTCCATGAAGGTCAGCGAGCATCCGCCCTCCCTGGTCTCCGCGGGCCAGAGCTACGTGACGGGGCTCATCAACGCGGTGATGCAGGGGCCGAACTGGAAAGACACCGCGATCTTTCTGGCTTGGGATGATTGGGGCGGCTTTTACGACCACGTTCCGCCTCCCGCGGT
>JBJKQF010000311.1:0-5338 GCA_046705545.1 Terriglobia bacterium | reverse complement strand
GCCGGGATCGCCCATCGCCCCTTGGAATGTGGAGAATGTGGGGTTGGAACTACAGCCCGAAGGGGTGATTACGGGAAGAATTACCGGTTTGCAGGGCAAGCCCCAAGCTCTGGTGCGCGTGGAGGCGGTGACAATGATTCACTCCATTGGGCACGCAAGTTACTTGTCGGAATGCTGTGAGGCTGTGACGGACGAGAAGGGAAGATACCGCATTTTTGGACTTGGGCCAGGTGAGTATTACGTGGCCGCACAATTCAAAGAGCGGGGAACGCAGGCACACGGTTTGTATTCAAGAACTTATCTCTATTATCCCGGGTGGGTGAAGAGCGGCGACGCGCGCGCAATCCGTTTGAGGGCAGGCGAGACGGTTGGAGGGATTAACTTCACCGGAAAGCGGCCGGACACATATCACATCAGCGCGGGTGTGCGGGGTCACACGCATCGCGAATAAGTGTTGCTTGAGGGGGGCCTGCAAGCGACGCATGCCGTGCCGAGGACGATTCATCTGGCCAAGGGACCTCACGCATCAATGGAGGCGCAAAGATGTCCGACAAGCGAGAAGGTGTTTGGCATCCGAGCCGGCGGAGCTTTTTGAAAGCGACGGCGGGGGGGACGGCGGGCGCGTTGCTGCTGCCCCGGGAAAAGCGCTTCGACTCCGGCGGCTATCCGGACCTGGCCCAATTGCGGCTTGCGCACGAGAAGGCCGGGGTGATATCTCCGCAAAAGACCTACCGCATGATGGAGTGGGGCCTGCACTTCCCGCCGCAGGGGAAGTTCGATTTCGACCTGGAAGGCGTGATGAGGCAGACGCGGGAGGTGGGCACGGAGTCCGTGATGGCCTACGCGCAGGACTCCTGGGGGTATGCGCATTATCCGACCGACATTGGCGTGCGGCATCCGAACCTCACCTACGACTTCTTCGGGAAGCAAACCGAGCTGGCGCGGCAGAACGGCATGTCCGTGGTGGCCTATTACTGCTTGCAGGCCAACACGCAAATTGTCTTGAAGCATCCGGACTGGTGCTGCGTGAATGAGAAGGGTAAACCCATCCGGGGACGATGGTTCACTCCCTGTATGGATTCGCCCTACCGACAGTACGCCCTGGGCATGATTGGGGAGATCTGCGCGCGCTACGATGTGGATGAACTGTTCATCGATATTTTTGCGATTCAGTTTGTGCGCTTTCACAACCAGGGAACCAACCCCTTCTGCTTTTGCAAATACACCCAGGCCGCCTGGAACCGTGAATACCCCGGCGATCCCTATCGCGAAGGATTTAAGACCCGCGAAGGATGGAAGAAGCGCTATCTCTGGCACCGAAACAGGACTGAGACGGAGGTGCTCGACGAGATCATTGCCGCGGCGCGACGAGAGAAGCCGAAGATCATCATTGCCCTGAACGGCGGCCCGGAGATTTTTCCGGATGTGATTCAGAGGCGGGTGGACTTCCTCTATTCGGAACCGGTTCCCTCAGTGACGGGCATCGCGATGGGCTCGGTGATCCTGCGAGGGTGGGGAAGGCCGGATTATCAGGCGGGCATCTTTACGATGTGGCCCTACCTTGACTCGCTTCCCACGACTCCCTTTCGGACGGAAGCAGACGCCGTGATCGTCCAAAATGCGCGGGTCTTCTTTGTGGGTGAAACGCCGTTTGTTTCCGACGCCGAAGGCGTGAACTATTCCGTGCGCTGGTTTGACCGCGCCCGGGAAGCTTTTGCCGACGTGCGCGAGGTGGACGGGCTGCTCGCGGGCTTGCAGCCGGTTTTGAGCGGCGCCATCCTCTACAGCCAACCCACCATGCAGGAGATGGCTTTCCAAAACCGTCCGCTGGATTTCCGCCATTCGGTGCTGGGCGCGCTGGAGACCTTGACCTATGCGGGGCGTCCCGTGGAAAGCCTGCCGGAATTCCGATTGGCTTCCCAGCTTGAGCGCCTGGACCTCTTGGTTCTGCCGGAAGTCGAGTGCCTTGCGGAGGAGCACGCAGCGCAAATTGCGCAGTGGGTGCGGGACGGAGGCACGTTGCTGGCTTCCTATAAGTGCGGGCTCGAGGACGAACAGCAGCGGCCTCGCGCCAATTTCCCGCTGGCCGAAGTGTTGGGCGTGGACTACGAAGGAGAAGAGCGCAAGTACGCCTTTGATGATCAGGGCAAGCCGCGGCCGACCAAAATCACAACCTATCTTGAGTCCGCGGGCCATCCGCTGGCCGCTACCTTGGGGAAGAAATTTGTGGGACTGCCCGGAGCTTTTCTCCACGTGAAGCCTACCACCGCGCAGGAGGTCATGCGCTACCGGCTCCCCGTGATGGTTGAGGATGTGCCGCACAATCAGTTTTACAATTTTGGGCCGCCACCACCCGGCGCGAAAACCGCGGGACCGGCAGTGACCGTGAACCAATTTGGCAAAGGCCGGGCGATCTACATTGGCGCGCCCATCTTCCGCGCCATGAAGGAGCGGCCGTTCTGGGTTCGGGAATGGATTCGGTTCCTGGTACGACGGCTGGCGCCCAATCCGATTGTGGAGCTAAGGTTTGAACCGTTCTCGGAGTATGCTCATGGGACTTTCTTTTACGACAAGAGCAGGCGCTTTGTGCTGGCGCAGGTTGTGAACACGATTGAACTCGCCGCAGAAGGGGAGCAAAGAAAAGCTCCCGCGACCACGATTGTGGTAAACCCGCGCAAATTGAAAGTTGCAGGAGCAAGGGTCGTTTGGCCCCACACGATGGATGTGCCTTTGGTAAAGAGGGAAGGCAACATCCACATCTCATTGCCCACTTTTGACCGGTATTGCGCGGTCCTTCTGAAGTTAGCCTGAGCGCGGACAAGGGCGCCCGCAGGACAGTATATTTGGCCGAGGAGAACGGCTGCGGGGCTATTTGCAACTTGATTGCAGACACAGCTTTGTTCTGTGGAACTGAGATCGACGACTTCCTAGGGCGAGTCACGAATTGTCCTGCGAGATGCCTTCATCTTAGGATCCAAAGTCGCTATCGGAGACTACCTTCAACATGCCAAGGGCCCACGGTACGCAAAACGTGCCGTGGCTAGCTGCTCGGGGTCGTCACCCGCGCTTGGGGCTGGGGTTGTAAGGATCGGTCCTAGCCGCTATAATTCAGGCCACCTGAGGGAGGCCGGGGGATATCGGCACTCCTGCCTGTCAGGGAATACCTGCACGAATTTCGGGGCACCCGGGGTAAGTTCAGCTTTTTGGATTCCTTCGTTTGCACAGGGCTTGTTGGATTGAGCCACTTGTCTCTTGTTGTCTTCTAGTCCAGCGTCCGAGGGGCGGAATTTGGAAACTGCCTCCTTGAAGAGCCGGCACGCTCCAGGGCGCTTTGCCCGTTAAGGGAGAGACACAGCGGACAGGGGTAAGGCTCTTTCGCGGCCCACATGCGGACGAAGCAGCGCTGGGCCAGACGCCTTCCGCTCTCGGGGAGTTAATGAGACATCTGCGCCGTAATCTCGGGCTGATTGAGGCCATCGGCCTTTCGCTCTCCATCATTGCGCCCTCGATGGCGATGGCCTTCAATGTGACTTTGGCGGTGGCTGCTGCGGGCCGGGCTGCGCCCCTTGCTTTTGCCGTGGGCACAGTGGCGCTTGCCATCGTGGGGCTTTCATTTGTGGCATTTGCGCGACGGGTCGCGCATGCGGGCTCTGCTTACGCATATATTGCCCGGGAGTTTGGGCTGCGCGCGGGGTTCGTGGCGGGATGGACGCTCATGCTGACCTATCTTTCCTACGGCGCAGGGACGGCCATGCTGGCAGGGAACTTTGTTGACGCCGCGGTTGCGGACCTCAAACCTAAAGCGCCCCACATCTGGGTCGCGGTCAGCATTCTGTCGGTCGTTCTTGCGATGGCGCTGGCCTTTAGGAACATGCGCTTGGCTACGCATGTGATGCTGGTCTTGGAGGCCGTCTCCGTACTTGCAATCATTGTCCTGGGTGTCATCGTGCTGAAGGCGGTGGGCGGCACGGGGGGGCTGAGCGCAGCGCCATTTACGCCCGATCCGAGTTCGGGCTGGTCGGGCGTGGGATATGGAATGGTGTTTGCGGTACTTTCCTTTGCGGGTTTCGAAGGGGCGGCGACGCTGGGTGAGGAAACTGGTGATCCAAACCGGTCAATCCCCATCGCCGTGTTGGGAACGGTGATCATGGCAGGAGCGTTCTATGTTTTCGCTTCTTACGTGCAGGTGGTGGGCTTCGGGCTGGCCAACATGAAGTCCCTCGCCAGTGACAGCGCCCCGTTTAACACTCTCGCTCTCAGGTTCGCCTCGCGGAATTTCGCCATCGTGCTCGACCTTGCTGCCGCCATTTCCGCTTTTTCTTGTGTGCTGGGAAGTTTGAGTGCGGCCTCGCGGTTGCTGTTTGCGCTGGGCCGGGCAGGATTTGCACCCGTGTTGGGCCGGGTTCATGAACGGCATGGTACTCCGGGGCTTGCGGTTCTGACGATTGGAGCCGTTTCAATAGCTGGCGTGGTGTTGTGGGCCCCGATTGCCGGGCCGACCGACTTTTACGGCGCTGTAGCGACCATCGGCACGCTCGCGCTAATCCTTGTATATATCGGTGTTACGATAGCGGAGGCAATGGATGCAGCTCGGGCGCGCAAGTTTTTGTGGGCGGGGCTGGGAACAGCAGGGACGCTGATCCTGCTTTGGCCCCTCTATAACTCGGTTTATCCAATGCCTGCCTACCCGCAAGATCTCTGGCCTTATGTCGTGGTTGCTTACCTCGTAGGGGGACTCGGGTTGCTTGCAATGCGACCCAAGCTTTCTGAGGCGGAATGGGATGCGCCGGAGGCGAAATTTTCAACGCAGGGAATTGGGGAAAAGGAAGGGTACTCATGAAAACGGAACCTCTCATATTCGCGGGAGTGTGTGACTGGGCTGGCATCTTCCGCGGCAAGGCGTTTCCCGCAGCCGAAATTACGGTGCGGCTCAGGAAAGGGATCGGGTTAACGCACTCCAACATCATGATGTCCGCTTTCGGGCCGATTCTTACGACTCCGTTTGGCACGGCCGGCGACCTGATCCTCCGGCCGGATCCTCGGGCCAAAATCGATCTGCCGTTCGACGACGGCACGGCAGAGCGGTTCTACCTTGGAGATATGGTGAACACCGACGGCAGCCCGTGGGAATGCTGCCCGAGGACGTTCCTCGCGCGGGCGCTGGAGGGGCTGGCCAAGTTCGAGCTCAAATTGATGGCGAGTTTTGAGCAGGAATTTGTTCTGACGGGAGTTGAGGACCGCCCGGGAGCTACCTATTCGCTGGATGCTTTCCGGCGGCAGGGAAGTTTCGGCGAGACGCTGATGGCGGCGCTGAGAACGGCTGGATTCACACCGGACA
>JBJKQF010000310.1:0-4174 GCA_046705545.1 Terriglobia bacterium | reverse complement strand
CCTTGCGCATCGCCCGCCGGAAGGCCACGCGCTTCTCGAGTTGCAGCGCAATCGCCTCCGCCACCAGCTGCGCGTTCAACTCCGGCCGGTGCACTTCCTGGATATTGATGGGCAAAACCTCCCGCCCGGTGCGCTTCTGTACTTCCTGCCGCAGACGGTCAATCTCCGCCCCCTTGCGGCCGATAATGATCCCCGGACGCGCCGTCTGGATCGTGATCTTAAGCTTGTTTCCGGGCCGCTCAATCTCAATGGAAGAAACTCCTGCGCTCTTAAGCTGCTTCTTTAACTGCCGCTTCAGCTTCAAGTCCTCATGCAGCAGATCGGCATAACCCTTCTTAGCAAACCAGCGCGACTTCCACGTCTTGATGTTCCCGAGGCGGAATCCGTAAGGATGCACCTTGTGTCCCACCAGCAACCTCCTTGAACAACCCTGCTCTGTCCTGCCGGCTGGCGCGCTCACGGGCGGCCCACCGGACGGACTCGAAATCTTTCAGACTCTAAGCCTGCGGCTCACGCGCTTCAACCACCACCGTAATGTGGCTCATACGGCGCTGGTAGCGGTACGCGCGACCCATGGGAGCCGGGCGAATCCGCTTCATGCGCGGTCCTTCGTTAACGTAAGCTTTTGATACAACCAGCTCGTCTACATCCACCGAATCTGACTTCTGCTCGGCATTGGCAATTGCGGCCTGTAAAATCTTGATCACTTCCAGGGCCACCCGCTTCTTGGTAAACCGCAAAGTATCGACTGCCGTGCCGACGTTCTGCCCGCGGATCAAATCCACGACCAGCCTGGCCTTCTGCGGCGAAACTCGCAAATACTTTCCTGTTGCTATCGCTTCCATCGCTATTCTCAAATCCTCCCGCAGCGCTTCCCCACGCTTAATGGCGGGCCGCCGTGGCCGTGCGCTCCGTTGCCGCTTTCACGCTGTGACCTTTAAAGGTGCGCGTCGGTGAAAACTCACCAAGCTTGTGCCCGACCATGTTCTCCGT
Organism: Terriglobia bacterium; assembly: GCA_046705545.1. Classification (GTDB taxonomy): domain Bacteria; phylum Acidobacteriota; class Terriglobia; order UBA7540; family UBA7540; genus JAMCXS01. The sequence goes on along the minus strand of JBJKQF010000310.1, from coordinate 3,181 downwards.
AACATAAACCGGAATAAACTTCCTCCCGTTGTGAACCGCAATCGTATGCCCGACCATCTCCGGAACAATCGTTGAACGCCGCGACCACGTCTTGATCACCTTCTTCTCGAACCGCCGGTTCAGCAGCTCAACCTTACTGATGAGGTGGCCATCTATAAAGGGACCCTTTTTGAGCGATCTCGACAATCTCTCCTCCCTATTTCTTCTGGCGGCGTCTCACAATATAGCGGTCCGTCTGCTTATTGTGGCGCGTCTTATATCCGCGGGTGGGCTTGCCCCACGGGGTTACCGGATTCCGACCACCGGAAGTCTTGCCTTCTCCTCCGCCCAGAGGATGATCGACAGGGTTCATGGCCACGCCGCGAACCGTGGGCCGGATTCCTTTCCAGCGCTTGCGGCCCGCTTTGCCGACCGTGACGTTCTCGTGGTCTAAATTCCCAACCTGCCCGATGGTCGCGGTGCAATCCACGTGCAGGCGCCGGACTTCACCCGAAGGCAGCCGCACTTGGGCGTAGTCTTCTTCTTTGGCTACCAGCTGCGCACTTCCTCCCGCGCTTCGAACAAGCTGTCCACCCTTGCCTGGCCGCAGCTCCAAGTTATGAAGCGTGGTGCCAAGCGGGATATTCTTCAAGGGCAGCGAGTTGCCCACCACGATGTCGGCTTCCGGGCCGGAGACGACGCTGTCACCGACCTTCAACCCTTGCGGGTAAAGAATGTAGCGCTTTTCGCCATCCGCGTAATGCAGCAGAGAAATAAATGCCGAGCGGTTCGGGTCGTATTCCACCGTCGCCACGCGAGCTGTAATTCCCGCTTTGTCACGCTTGAAGTCGATGGCCCGGTAGTGGCGCTTGTGCCCCCCGCCGCGGTGCCGGATGGTAATTCTTCCGCGGTTATTGCGCCCTGAGATCCGGTCTTTCGGCTCCAGAAGCGCTTTGTGCGGCTTGGAGGTTGTCAGCTCTTCAAACCCTAAAGTGGTTTGATAGCGCCGCGTTTTCGTATAAGGCCTGTAAGTCTTAATCGCCATAATCGTCTATCCGTCCAAACGGAAACAGTCTCCTAGACCGTCTCCGCATACTCGGGAACCTTCGCCCCTTCCCGCAGCTTGACGTAAGCTTTCTTCCAGTCCGCTCGCCGGCCTTCCATCCTTCCACGTCTGCGGACCTTCCCGCGGAAGGAGGCGGTGTGCACGGACTCCACCTTGTCCCGCAGTTCCACGAACATCTCTTCCACCGCCTGCTTAATTTCGCCCTTGCTGGCCCGCGCATGCACCTGGAAACAGAGCGTACGCGCCGAGTCCTTCAAGCCCACACTCTTCTCCGTAATGATGGGCTTGCGTAGCACCTGATGAGCGCTCCTTTTCATCGCAACGCCTCCTGGAGCCTGGTCAGCGCTCCTTCCGAGATCAGCAGGCGATCGTGGCTCAGCACGTGGTAGGCATGAATCTCATGATGCCGAATCAAATCGCAGCCCCGGACGTTACGAGAGGAGAGCTCCAGGTTTCGATCCGGTGCGTCGCTAACAATCAGGATCTTGGGGCTGACTTCCAGCTTGTTCAAGACACCCACAAAAACTTTCGATTTCGGTTCCTGCAGGCTCAACTGGTCAACCACGGTCATCTTGTTTTCCTGAAACTTCGCCGCCAGCGCCGAGCGCAGAGCCCCCATCAGCATCTTCTTCGGAAGCTTGATGGTATAGTCGCGAGGCTTGGGACCGTGAGCGATCGACCCGTGACGCCACAGAGAACTGCGGATGCTGCCCGCCCGGGCGCGCCCCGTTCCCTTCTGCCGCCAGGGCTTCACGCCGCCCCCGGAAACCTCGCCGCGACTCTTGGTGGAATGGGTTCCACGCCGCTGGCTTGCCAAGAAGGCCTTGCTGGCCTCCCACAGCAGCCCGGTGTTGGGCTTGGCGGCAAAAACCTCGTCCGCCAGCTCAAGCTGCTTGACCGTCTGTCCTTCCAAATTCTTTACGTCTACAGTTGCCATAATTCGACTTTCGCGTTCCGCCGCTTCGGCGGAATCTATTTGTGCGGCGCCTGAGCTTTCCGCACCATCACGTAACCGCCGTTCGGTCCCGGAACTGCGCCCTCTACCAGCAGCGCGTTATCTTCTTGCAAAACCTGAATCACCCGAAGATTCCGAACCGTCACCCGCGCGGCGCCCATGTGCCCGGCCGCCCGCATCCCTTTAAAAACCCGCGAAGGAAACGATGAAGAGCCGATCGAACCCGGAGCCCGATGGAACATCGAACCGTGCGCCCGCTCGCCGCCACCAAAATGGTGCCGCTTTTGAAATCCCGCGAACCCTCGTCCCTTCGAAGTGCCGATGACGTCCACAACGTCATTCACTGCAAAAACATCCACCAAAACCTTATCGCCGACCTTCACTTCTTCAGCGCCTGCGTCCAACCGGACTTCCCGCAGATAACGAGAGGGGTTCGCTCCCCCGCGCTTGAAATGGCCCTCCCGAGCCTTGGTCACCCGCCGCGGCGGGGGAACTTCAACCAACCCGAGCTGGGCGGCTTCGTAGCCGTCCTTCGCCGCCGTCTTGCGCTGGACCACCACGCAAGGCCCTGCCTTCAGGAGCGTCACGGGAAGAACGTCCCCGTTCTCACTAAAGAGCTGCGTCATGCCCAGCTTCTTTCCTAATATTGCCTTCACCATAATTTCGTCACCAGACTTCAAATTCTCAGCCAGCCGCCCGGACCCAAGCCCTTCCGGCTACTTCGTGTGCTCTTTTCCAAAGGCTTTGATCTCAATATCCACTCCGGCCGGCAGGTCAAGCTTGGTCAGCGCGTCAATCGTCTGCGTCGTCGGTTCCAGGATATCCACCAGCCGCTTATGCGTACGAATCTCAAACTGCTCACGCGACTTCTTATCCGTATGGGGCGAGCGCAAAACGCAGTACTTGTTTTTGACCGTGGGCAATGGAACCGGCCCCGCAACCTGCGCCCCGGAGCGCTTGGCGGTGGACACAATGTCCGCGGCCGACTGGTCCAGCACCCTGTGATCGAACGCCTTCAACCGAATCCTTATTTTTTGATGCAGCATGTTCTCTCTTTTATTGAATAATCTCGGTGACGGTGCCGGCGCCGACCGTGTGGCCGCCCTCGCGGATCGCGAAGCGCAGCCCCTTCTCCATGGCGATCGGCGTGATCAGCTCGATCTCCATCGACACGTTATCTC
>JBJKQF010000309.1:0-7604 GCA_046705545.1 Terriglobia bacterium | reverse complement strand
GGGGAGAGCCACGGTTTTTTAGACCGTTGCTCGGGGTTACATGGAAAGGAAGTGCGAAAGCGTAGGTGTAATTTCCGAGTTCCCGACCATAGGCCCAGAACCGCTAGCCACCACATTGGCGGTAAGGCCGTTATACGTCATAGTGCCCTCCGTGCTGGATACCGTCCCCGCTTGCATGATGAGGAAAGTGATCCCTAGAAAGCAGCCGTCTCATTTTGTAATTCTGGGGCTTCCTGTTCCATCGTGCATCTATCAAGCTCGATCTCCAATTGGCCCTCAACGCGCCTTGCGTAAGGGATGAAATGATGTCCTGATAGCAGCATCGCAAATCCCAGGCTGAACTTCCGTGGATCGAGGAGCCAATGGCGGAGGAGCCGCAACAAAAATTTCCAGTACGCTCCCCGGTAGTTGGAGAGGAGACCTTGGTAAACGATCGAGCGGACCAAGATTCCAACCATGGGGCCCAGTGGAATGTTGGGTGCTCTCTGCGGCTTGCGGGCTTTCCACTGCACAAGCGACCGATAGCACCGGTCGTAGAATGCCGGGGGCGCATAGAGCGAAGACAGGGTCTCCTTGAATCCCTTCAGCAGAACCGGCAGGGGCAAAATCGTTTTGAAGTTGGGAGGATCGAAGTTGCTGGTGGCCGTGGTATCCATCAGCAACCGGCCTTCTTTCAGCATTCGATCAAAAAGCGGAGTTGTGGGAGGTGCCTGCAGGAATCCAGCCATGGCCCATGGAATGGCCGCCCGCTCGATAAAGTCCCTCTGCTGTTCAAAGATTGCTTCGGTATCGGAATCGAAACCGATGATGAAACCCGCCGTCACCCAAAGGCCCTGGTTCTGGATGAAGTGAACGCTCTCCAAAGGATTACGGCGCAAGTTTTGGAATTTCTTCGCTTCCGCCAGGGATTTAGCGGAGGGACTCTCGATGCCAATGAAAACGTAAAAAAAGTTCGCCTTCACCATGGCCTCAATCAATTCCGGCCTCTGCGCAAGATCGATCGATGCCTCGGTGTAAAACAATAGCGGAAAGCCCCGGCGTTTCTGCCATTCTTGAAGTTCGAGTGCCAGCTCAAGAGCCAGTTTGTGGTTCCCGATAAAATTGTCGTCAACGATAAAGACCTGGTCGCGCCATCCAAGCTCAATCAAGGCATCGAGTTCGGCTAGTAGCTGGGCAGGGCTCTTGGTTCGGGGCTTCCTGCCGTAAATGGTGATGATGTCGCAGAATTCACATTGGAACGGACACCCGCGGGAGAACTGAACGGCCATCGAGCCATACTTTCCGATTTTGAGCAGATCAAACCTGGGGAGAGGCGTCTTGCTGACATCTGGCTTTTCCTTGACCACGTAGAGGTGTTTGGCGGAACCGCGCTCAAGGTCAGAAGCAATCTCAGGGAAAACCTCGTCGGGCTCACCCACCACTACGTGGTCCGCCAGGCGAAGCAGGAATTCCGGTTCGCTGCTCGCAAAGGGTCCGCCGATTATTGTTCGCTTGCCCAGGGCACGGGCCCTAAGGAGAATTTCGCGGATGTCATCTTTCTGAACGCGCATACCACTGACCATGATGAGATCGGCCCAAAGCAGGTCTTGATCGAGCAAGTCCTCAAAGCTCCGGTCGATCAGCCTGAGGGTCCAATTTTTCGGGCAGAGCGCGCCGACCGTCAGCAGGCCGAGCGGGGGCTGATCGGTCTCGATGGGAACAAGGTCCAGAATGCCGTCGAGGGTCCAGAACGAAGACGGAAAACACGGCCAAACCAGGAGAACCTTAAGGGCCGAGCCGAGTGGAGAAAAGCCGGGCCTCCCGCCAGGATCATCCGCTGTCCCAGACCCGTGGAGCCCCTGAAACGCAGTCGAATTCCGCATCCCTTTTTCTCCCCTGGATTGAATTAGATCGCGGCCGCAATCGCGCCTCCCGGCAAGCCATGCCAGGGGAATGCCCGGGATTCCCAGCGGAGTCACACCAACGATTCCAGCGGGCTTACGTAAGGGCGGCTTTGACTCGGATCCTCATACTGATGGCGAGGTGCTACCGCTGAGAACTATCCCCATTCCCACGCTGCCATATCAGCGATAAGAAGCTGTTCTGTATGGAACACTTGAGGAAAATACAGCGATGGGGGGCGCGCACTGAACCGGTCTACCTTAGTCGCGCAGGGCCATTCGGAGGAGAGAACTATTAACCTTCAGGCCGCCGTTGTATTCAATGAAGCCCAGCTTTCTGAACTTGTTCAGGAAGGAACTCACCCGGGGTCGGCTGGCGCCAACCATCTGCGCCAGAGTCTCTTGACTGATTCTGGGAATGACGGGCTGGGGTTTGCCCTCTTGACCAAAGTTGGCGAGAAGCAGGAGAATCCGAGCCAGCCGCTTCTCGGTGGAATTGAAAAGCTGATCCACCAAATCCTCTTCCACTCGCACGGTCCGAGCCAGCGTGTAGGACACAAAACAGTCCGCGAATTCGGCGTCCTCGTGAAGCAGGCGCACGACGGTTGCTTTCTCAAAGCGAAGTACAGTCGAATGTCCTATGGAGGCGGAACTCGCCATACGCAGAGGGTGTCCCGCGACCAAGCTGCTTTCGCCAAAGAACTGGCCACCATCTACCATACCAATGACGGCTTCTTTCCCACGCTTGGATACCACCGTCAATTTGACTTTACCCTTCTGCAAGTAAAAAACCGAGTCAGCCGCATCCCCTTGTGAAAAAATGCGTTGTTTGTTGCGGAACTCGTGAACGGATTTCCCCTTTTGGAGCTTTTTAAGAAAAGTGTCCGGGAGACTGGATGCAATTGATTTGCGGGGCATAAACTATTTCCCAATCAGGTTGTCTTCTGCCTTTGCTCCGAAGTTTGATGCTGGGCATTAATTCGGAACAGGTTCGGGTCCGGCCAAATCAGTCATATTGTCGCGCTGTTCGGCCGGATTTTTCAACTGGTGGATCAAACATCTTTCGATGAGACAACTTCCATAGCGAAACTTGAAAGCAGGACCGAAGAATCCGAGCCACGATTCCAAGCCCTCCTGCACCGCATGAACTTTCCGAAATAACACCTCGTAGGTCTACAGAGGGCAATTGCCAGCGTGGTTCGATCCCCAACACCACTTTGATGTGTGGTCGGCTAACCGGACATCTTCAGAAGTCGGACCCCACTTTTCCGGTTAGGCCGTTATACGTCAATGCGAATTGATGCCGGCAGCTTCGGCCAGAAGCAGGGTTTGCGACTCCAGATTTGTCGGTAAGCAGTGGGCGACTAGTGAGTGTGGGTTAAGTTAGCGCGAAGCGATTAACTGGCTCGGAACCAAAGATCTGCTCGGCTATTCCGCTCGTGGATGGTGAAAATGGAGAGGATCTCTAAGATTCTGTAGTTCCCGGTAATAATAGAGGGCTGTAGGCCGCTTCCGGCTGAATCGAAGCTTCCTTAGGAACTCGATTTCTTCCTTGGTTGCATCACCGCTGAGGGAAGAAACACGAAGGAATTCTTTGAGTCCTGGCTCTTGATCAAAAGCTGGTTCCGGTTCCTTCTCCCCAAACTCAACCCTTTTCGTGCAATCCGGAGCCACTCTCCGGTTTAAAACGATTTCCACGCTAAAAGTCGCGAGGTCAATGTCCCAGGATTCGATCAGCGGATCCAAAAAGGAGACGCAGTTTTCAATCGACACGTCGAACACGTCCGTGTCCAGGAACTCAAGGATGGACACCCGCATGTCTTCATAGCTCCGGTTGCTTAGCTTGGCTACCAAACGAAGCCAGTTTTCACTTTCCAGTTCTTCTCTGGCAACGCGCTTAACCACGTCCAGGAGCTTTTGGGTCACCAGGCGCTCGACTTCGCCGAAAGGCTGGTTCTCAAAAATCACCTGCACTTGCTTCTGTTTTCCCGCTTTGCATTTGCGCAGAACCAACTCTCGAACTTCTTTAAACAGCGGGGCGGGCGGTTCCGCCAGTTTTCTTCTGAGCTCTTCCTGGCGCTGCAGCTCCGCCACCTTTGCCAATTCGCCGTCGGGGAGCTTCAAGAATTTTGACATCTTGTCGTAAATATCCGTTCGAGCAGGTGCCGGGGGCACCTTTTTTCGAGTCAGCAGTTGCGAAATGTAGGACTCCGTAACCTGTGCGGCGCTTGCCAGATCTCGCTGCTCAAGACCCAATTCTTCCAGGCGATGCTTAATCACTAAGGAAATGTCCACCGGGCTCCTTCATCGTTTAACTTGTTTTGGTTCATCACATCCACATTTTCTACGAATTTGCTTGACAAGTAAAGTTAATTTACTCAGGATGGTTAATGAGATCGCTCTTGCCCTAAAGTCTCCAGACAACCTGAACTAAGTCAGGTTACCTGCAATCGTACTTCTTAGACGACAACCGAGGAGGTTGCTATGTTTGCACGAAGCGTCTCCCTGTTCCTAAAAGCGGACAGCATCGCGCAGTTCACCCGGGCTATTGAGGACGAAATCATCCCATTGCTCCGAAAGCAGAAAGGGTTCATGGACGAAATTGTTCTTACGGTTCCCGGCGGGACGGACGTGGTGGGGATCAGTTTGTGGGAACGGAAAGAGAACTTGGAACTTTATGACCGCGACACTTTTCCCCAAGTGCAGAAGGCTCTGGCGAATTTCATTGAAGGGACTCCTGTCGTTCAGACCTACGAGGTCACTAGCTCGACTTTCCACAAGATCGCTGCTCACGCAGCAGCCTAAGCCTCGACACATGGTCTTCATTGAAGGCGGGAAGTCCGCCCTCTTCCTTATCCAGCAAAGGACAGCCTTTCGGTTGCCGGAAGATATGAGGTGTACGATGTTTGCGAATCCCATGTTTACGAAAATAATGAAGTCCGTTTGTGCTGGGGTGTTGCTGTTAATGGCATTCTGGGTGGCCACCCCGGGCGTGAAAATCGTCCTGGACATCGTAGTCTGTGTGGGCGCCTTGATGGTCGCTACGGAGGCGGTTGTCCGGCCGAAATACCTCTGGGTGGCCGGGTTCGTTGCGATTTCCGTGCTATTTAACCCCATAGTGCCCGTTGCGTTTTCCCGCAATGTATTTCTCGGGCTGGATTTGGCTTGCCTGTTTGCGTTTCTGATCTCGCTTGAAGCGCTGAAGAGTCAGCCGACCTTCTCCATTCCATCCATCACCAATCGAAGGCCGCGAAGCCAATCATTTTAAGGCGACTCGTGCACAACCGGGAACGCGAAGAGGGGCTTGGTGCTAGGTGAAGCGAGATAACCCACGTTTACGAGGATGATGAAGCGGGGTTTCATTCCTATGTTGCTCCTGGCGCTATGGTGGCCCTCGCCCAGATTCAAGTGGGTGCGGCGACCTCGTCGCCGATGGCGTTATCGACCCGACCAAGGTGACGCGCGCCGCGCTCCAGAACGTTGCATCCATTGCTTCGCTGCTCCTAGCTACCGAGGCGTCGGTCAGCGAGTACCCGGAGGAGGAGGGTAGAACTTCGGCGGCATCTGCGGCAGGCATGGGCGGAGGGATGCACTAAGAAAAGGCGGCAGGTGAAGTCATTTGTTAGTTTGTAATGAGATCCGGCCAAATTAGCTGCCGCCTGATACAGAAGCCCACGGCGCGAAGGAGGAAGTTGTGTCGGGAAGAAATGGGGACAAATCTAGGTTCGGGCGCTTACGGAGGCAAAAGATACTCCGGCGGAAGCAAGCTCGCGAATTGCGAAAGGCGCTGGAAACGCAGTGGCAAGCGGCTGAGACGCCGGCTGCATCGAAACAGGCATAGTTCGTCCCTTGATGGCAGAAGCCAACCGCCGGTGCGCAAAGGCCCAGCTCTCGCGCACGCCGGTCGGCGAAAGGACTCTGGCATGTACATCCAGTATCTCGGTTTTTCTCTCGAGGCAACCTCTCGGATCTATGCTTATCACGTGATCGGCTCGTCCCACGGGACTCGCAAATTCACCGTCGAAGTTCAAAACGCCGCGTTCCGCTCGCCCCCCTTAAGAATTCAGGATGGTCCAGGAATGTGCTACGCGCGCTTGAAGCAGGAGCTGGACTGCGAAACAAGCGAGTCCCCCGCAGAGCCTCACCTGCGCATCGGGCAGACCGACATTCAAGAGTACGTCGAAAGAACTCGCTCGAGGCTCGTGAAAAAGCGACGGGCTGGCGTCATGCCGTAAGACCTCCGGTCGCGAAGGTCGGCTCAGTTTTCACTGCAACACTGGAGCACGGTGGCTGCTATCAACAGACCTAACTTTGCAGGAACAGATTTTGGGCGTCGAAGGAAGGAGGCATGCAATGGGTCTTCCGACGGGAATTCCATATAGGGCTAACGAAATTCAGCCCCTTGCTGGCTTAGTCCCAAGAGCGCGCGATATGGCTCGAATCCTGATCGTCTGCGAGACAGATTCTGACACAGACCTGCTGCAGATCCTCTTGCGGGAAGCGGGCTTGGAATCGGAAAGCGCCGATAACATGACAGCGGGCTGTGAATCGGCAAGATCCGGGCGGTTCGGCGTCATCTTTTCCACGCCCTTTACGGGTGAGGGATCGTGGAAGAGCCTGATCGAAGTTGCGGATGAACATAGTTTAAGCTATGAGATCGTCCTTTTGGCTCGCACCTTTGAACTTGACCAATGGGCGGAGGCCATGCAGATGGGGGCATTTGATGTCCTTGATCTCGTGTTTGACCTTCCCAGAGCCGCTAGGCAGGTAGCGCAGATATTGATTTTTGGTATCTGCGAACAGCCTAGCTGAGGAGGCTTGGAATGGCGTTGCTCCAGAGCCGCCCAGCGCCGCCCCATGCGAATGGAAGCAACGGGCCGAAGGATATGAAGCTCAAAATGGGCCTCTCGCTTCGCGCGGCCGCAGATACTACAAGGCGCGTCTGCGCCAGCCGCGAAAGCGCCGCCCGGAGCGTCTGGAAGCCGGTTGGCCCGCCGAATCGCGCCGTTCCATAGAATGTGGTATCCAGAAATTGACGGCTCTGCCACACTGGTTAAGAACCTGACACTGGAACGCGGTGCCAGCTGGCAATCGATTTCTTGCCGGAGCGCTGCCAGGGGCGCAGGAACCAAACAAAAGGGGAATGAGAATGCAGCCATTGTATGATCCGGAAGCCGTACGACCGATGTGGGAGGAACTCGCGCAATGCGGAGTGAAGCCGCTGCGGGCGGCCGCGGAAGTGGATGCCGCTGTGGCCCAGCCTGGAACCACGCTGATTGTGGTCAACTCCATCTGTGGCTGTGCCGCCGGCGGCGCGCGGCCCGGGGTGACCGAAGCGCTCCAGGGCGCGGTGATCCCGGACCACTTAACCACCGTTTTTGCCGGGGTGGACATGGAGGCGACCGCGCGCGCCCGCGAACTGATGCCCGAGGTGCCACCCTCCTCGCCGTCCGTCGCGCTCTTCAAGGACGGCGTCCTGGTGTACGCCTTGCAGCGGCGGCAGATCGAAGGGGTCAGCCCGCAGGCGATCGCCGCGGAACTGATGAAGGCTTTCAGCCACCATTGCACGCGTCCGGGGCCGTCCGTGCCTCCCGAGGTTTACGGGCAGGTGGTCCACGCGCGGCGGTGCGGTTCCACCATCCCAAGCTTCAGAGGCTGACGCGGCCGACCGGCGGTAGGCAAAACGCGGAAGGCGGGTGCGATAGCCATTTTGTGCAGCGGGTC
>JBJKQF010000308.1:0-21282 GCA_046705545.1 Terriglobia bacterium | reverse complement strand
AAAGTGCGGAGCCTGCTGCGGAGGCCGCCGCCGAAGCTGAAGAGGAAGCGCTCGAGACATCGCCAGCCGCGGCGGAAGAGACGGAAACAACAGAAGAAGCTGAAGCGACAGAAGAAACGGAAAAAGCCGCAGTGCCGGATGCTCCGGAGAGCCCGCAAGGGGAGGACACTAAGGACGAGAAGGAGTAATATTGGCGTAGATACGCTACACTAGAGGGGCTGAGAAATCAGCGCCTAGGATTTGGCCTGCAAGCAATTCGGGATGGAAGAGGTGCGATGGGCGGTATTCGAGTAAATGAATTGGCGCGCGAACTGGAGGTTAAGAGCCGAGCGATCCTGGACTGTCTGAAAGAGCTGGGAATCACCGAGAAGAAGTCGCATTCGAGTTCCCTGGATGACGATACAGCCGGTAAGGTTCGCGCGTACTTCAGCGGCCAGGGCGAGGCCCAGGAAGCTGAAGAAGAAAGCAAAGTGACCCCTTCCGCAAAGGCAAAAGAGACGCGCGCCCGGACCTCTGAAGGCGCAGGTCCTGGGTCGGCAAAACGTCCCGAATCCGAGCCTGCCAAGAAGTCTTTTCGGAGATCGATCGCGGAAATCAAGGCTGCGGCGCGCAAGACGGTCGCCCCGCCACGTCCTCCTGCTCGCCCCGCGACTCGTCCTCCGGAGGCTGCCGCCGCGGGCCCGGCGAGTTCCGTGGCTTCCTCTGCAGGGACGGCAGCAGTTGCCCGGGGTGCCGAACCACCCATTCAAAAACTGAAACCCCCTGTCCACGCCAAACCTTCAGGAGCCGTTGCGCCAGCGGCTGCGGCCTCGCAGCCCGGTAAGCCTTCGAGGGCGGCTTCGTCCTCAAAGTTGCCGGCTTCCAAGCAGCCCATCTACCCAACAGCGACTTTACCCAAGGCTGTTCCCAGCCGCGGCCACGGTTACCGGCGGCCCGGAGAGACGCGGCCGATGCATCCAACTGCTACGCGGCCTTCTCCTGCTGGAGCGGGAAAGTCGGCGCGGACCTCTGCAGGGAGGCGTTCGGCGGCTCCGGCCGCAGAGCGGCGCTCGGCGCCCCCGCCTTCCCAACCTGCGGTGCCGGAAGTTGTTCCGATTACCCGGAACATTACGATTACGGAAGGGATCAGCATCAAAGAGCTTTCCGAGAAGCTGGAAGTCCGCGCCAAAGACGTCCTCAAGCGGCTGCTTGACAAAGGCATCTTTGCAACCATTAACCAAACTTTGGATAGCGAAACGGCTTCTGAGATCTCTCGCGCCTTTGGAGCTGAGACCAAAGTGATCAGCTTTGAAGATGAAGTTTTCCAAGAGAGCGAGGAGGCCGACCGGGAAGAAGAGCTGCTCCCGCGCGCGCCTGTGGTGACGGTTATGGGACACGTAGACCACGGCAAGACCTCCTTGCTGGACGCGATTCGGGAGACCCGTGTGGCAGCCGGTGAAGCCGGCGGCATTACCCAGCACATCGGCGCTTACCATGTTGAAGCCCAGGGCCGCAAAATTGTTTTCTTGGATACCCCCGGCCATGAGGCCTTCACCCTGATGCGTGCCCGCGGCGCCAAAGTGACCGACATTGTGGTGCTGGTGGTGGCGGCCGATGACGGCGTGATGCCGCAGACGCTTGAAGCCATCAACCACGCTCGCGCCGCCCAGGTGCCGATCCTGGTGGCCATCAACAAGATTGATAAACCGGAGGCCCTGCCGGAGCGGGTGAAGAAACAATTAGCAGACCGGGGTTTGATGTCCGAGTCTTGGGGAGGCGACACGGTGATGGTGGAAGTTTCCGCCAAGCAGCGCAAAAATCTGGACCTTTTGCTGGAAATGATTCTGTTGGTGGCGGATATGCAGGGGCTCAAAGCCAATCCTTCCCGCCTGGCTTCGGGAACGGTGTTGGAGGCTGAGCTGGACAAGGGCCGCGGGCCGGTTGCCACGTTGATCGTGCAGAACGGTACTTTGCATGTGGGTGACTCGTTTATCATCGGCGCGATTTATGGAAAAGTCCGGGCCATGTTTGACGACCTGGGACGGCCCTGCACGGAGGCGGCGCCCAGTTCACCGGTGGAGATTTTGGGCCTGGATGATGTCCCGCAGGCCGGCGACCGCTTGCAGGCTCTTGAGGATACGACCAAGGCGCGGCAAATTTCCATGCACCGCCAAACCAAGATTCGGGAAGCCGCCCTGGCCAAATCCGCGCGCCTTACGCTTGAGCAGCTCCACGCCCAGATGGCTGCGGGCGAAGTGAAGGAGCTTGCGCTGATCATCAAGGCGGATGTTCAGGGCTCGGTTGAAGTTCTCGCCGATACGCTTGGCAAGATTGGAAACGAAAAGGTCAAGTCCAAGGTCATTCATGCCGGCGTGGGAGCCATCACCGAAACCGACGTGTTGCTGGCGTCGGCGTCCAACGCCGTGATTGTGGGATTCAACGTGCGGCCGGAGCGCAAAGCCAACGAGCTGGCCCAGCTTGAGAACGTGGACATCCGCCTTCACACAGTGATTTATGAAGTGGTCGATGAAGTAAAGAAGGCCATGACCGGCCTGCTTTCCGCCGTCTTCAAAGAGATTACCCAGGGGCGTGCGGAAGTGCGGAATACCTTCCACATTTCGAAAGTCGGCACAGTGGCCGGATGCTACGTCCAGGAAGGGAAAGTCACGCGGGAGTCCAAGGTTCGGTTGCTGCGTGACAACGTGGTGGTGTTTGACGGTCGTGTGCGGTCTGTGCGGCGCTATAAGGAAGACGTGCCGGAGGTGAAGTTCGGCACGGAGTGCGGCATTTCGCTGGAGAACTTTAGCGACATCAAGGTCGGCGATGTCATTGAAGCGTACACCGTCGAGCGGGTGATGGAACCGGCTTTAGCCTGACGAGGTGACGTCTCGGAGATGCCTGTCGGCTTGCTGACCCTGGAAATCCACCTGCCTTACGCTCATTCTCTCAAGGAGAAAAGAGCGGTTTTGCGGAAGATCCGCGACCGCTTGCGCGCCCGGTTCAACGTGGCGGTCGCCGAATTGGACCATCGTGACGTGTGGCAGGTCGCCACCCTCGGTGTGGTTTCCATTTCGGATAGCCAGCCCATCCTGGATTCCACCTTTCAGCAGGTCCTCCGGGAATCTGAGAACATTCTCGGAGAGGATGTTGCCCGCCACGCGATCGACTACTTCTGAGCACAAGCTGACACGGGAGGCATGTTGCGATGACCGTTCCCGGACGCCGCCGGGTGAGACTGGCGGACCAAATCCAGACGGAAGCGGCCGAGATCATCACGCTCGAATTAAAAGACCCGCGGATTGGTTTTGTGACCGTGACTCGGGTGGACTTGAGCCCGGATTTCCACGCGGCACGCCTCTGGGTGTCGGTTCTGGGCGAGGCGGAGGAGCAGCGAGAGACCCTGGAAGGGTTGTCTTCGGCGGCAGGGTATTTACGGCACGAGATCGGACAGCGCCTGAGGATGCGGCGAGTGCCTGAACTGACTTTTGTTTTGGACCGCGGCCCTGAAGAAGCTCTGAAGATCGAATCCCTGCTGGAAGAGGCCGACCGGCAAGATTAAAGCTGCCGATTGTCGGCTTCCGCCAGCCGGCTAAGGGGACGGGCCCCGGTGTCTGGTGGGACGAGAAGAAGCTTGCGGCCTGCCTCTTGGCGGGTGCAACGCTTTGGAATTTGCTGGCCCCAGGCAGGCTCAGCCTCTTTGCTACATGCTCTGGGGCGCTCGCTTGAACTGACTTATGAACCAAGAAATTTCCGGAGTCTTGATTATCGATAAACCTGTCCGCTTGACGTCCCACGACGTGGTGGCTCACGTGCGGAGAGTGCTCGGCATCAAGCAAATCGGGCATTTTGGAACGCTAGATCCTTTTGCAACCGGTGTGCTCCCTCTTTCGGTCGGCAAAGCGACGCGCTTTGCCCAGTTCTACCTGAAGTCACGCAAAGCCTACGAAGGCACCATGCGCTTCGGTTTTTCTACAGACACCTATGACGGTACCGGAACGCCTTCCTCTGAAGAGGTTCCGGTTTCAATTGAAGCGGCCGAGCTTGAAAAGCTCTTCCGGGAATTCACCGGCCGGCTGATGCAAACCCCGCCCGCGTACTCCGCCAAGAGGATTGGCGGTGCGCGCGCCTACGATCTGGCCCGCCAGCATAAGCCCGTCACGCTGGAGCCCGTGGAGGTAGAGGTTTACGCTTTTGAATTGCTGGGCGCCGAGGGTTCAAGGGCCCGTTTTGCCGTGGAGTGTTCCGGCGGAACCTACGTGCGGTCACTCGCCCATGACATTGGCCAAAAGCTGGGTTGCGGAGCGCACCTGGAGGAATTGCGACGTACTGCTGTGGCGGAGTTCACGCTGGACCGCTCGGTGACGTTGGAAGGGCTGGCAGAGGCGGTGCGCGAGGAAAAGCTTGGGGAGTGCATGGTGCCTCTGGAAGCCCTGCTGCCGGATTGCCCGGAGTTGGTGGTGCGAGGTAGGGAAGAGAAGAACGTCCGGCACGGACATCGGTTTGAGCTCGGTCAACCGGAGCGCTTTGGGAGAGGAACGGGACGCCTGCAATCCGTAGCCTTGCTCAAGGTCATGAATCCAGAACGCCGCCTGATTGCGGTGGCTCGTCACGTGGCGGGGAGCATCTATCACCCGGATCTTGTTCTGGTTTAGCGCCTGACAGTGAATTTGTCTTTCCCGCGCTGCTTTCTCCTCAGACCTTTTGTTCACGGAAGAATATCGAGGATAGCCCTTGCGGCCGTCCGGGCGGCGCCAGGATGGCTTACAGCCAAGGCACGGTCTCTGAGGGCGCGGAGTTCTTGGGGATGGCGCCACAAGGCTTCAATGGCTGCCGGCATCTCTTTTGCGCGACGGATCCATTTACCGGCCCCCCACTGCTCGATCAATTCGCAGGTGCGGCGCTGGGAACCCGGCAAGGGATCATGGATAAGGAGCGGCAGTCCGCAGTTGAGGGCTTCAAAAACCGTGTTTCCTCCTGGCTTGCCGATCAGAAGGTCCGCAGCGGCCATCCAAACCTGGATGTTTTGCACCCAGCCGAGTACTCGCAGGTTGGATTGCCTCTGCCGGTAGCGCCCGAGTTCCCACCACAAGCGGGGGTTGCGGCCGCCGATGGCTACAAGCTGGAAGGGCTCGCGGAGACTTCTTAAGGCCCGCATCAAGCGGGCTGGCCGCGCGGCAACGCCGGTTCCACCAAATAGGATCAGCACGATTGGAACCCCAGGCGGCAATCCCAGATTTTCCCGCGCCGTGGTACGATCAGGGAGGACCTCAAAGGCGGGGTTTACAGAGACCCCGCACGCCAGGATTTTCTGCCTTGGAACGCCCCAGGCTTCCAGCGCCTGAGCGGTAGGGGCTGGCGCTACCGCGTAGAGGTCCACTTCCGGTTGGGCCCACGCCCGGTCGAGGTCGACTCCTGTTGGAACGGCGACCAGCCGGAACTTTGCATGGGTTTCACGTTTGAGCATCGCGGCAAGCTCGCATAGGCCGGCTTCTGTTGCCACCACCACGCTTGGATTGCGCGACTGAATAAATTGGAAGAGAGGTTGCCCTCCCCGCCGGTAGACCCAGCGGGGATTCGTGGATTGGTGGGAGTGCTGCAGGCCTTCAATCCAGCCCCACAGCGACGGCCAATAGTTCAAGGGTATCTGGTAGGAGTTGTAGTAAGCGCGGAACCAGGCTGTGCAGTGTTCGAGCGCATCGGCAACCTCGACCGCCGCGGCTGGACGGAGCAGTCGCAAGGCCTTGGCCAAGGCTCCGGCCAGCCGCTCATGCGCCGCGCCGTGGGGGACGGTCAGAATTAGGACCTTGCCTTGGTTCATGCCGTTTAGAGGCTCTTCAGGGCCGTTCATCCAAGCTCCCCATTGTAGCGGAGCGGGGGAGAGACGGAAACAAAAGGCTTTGATTCGCCTTGCCGCTTTCATTTCGCGCCGCTGTGCATTCCGGAATCGTGAACGCTGCTAGATTACTATGGACTTGTTGCTCTTAGGGCTGGGGATGGGCGCGGTTGGCGGGTTGATTCCCAGCCCCTTGCACCTGATCGCCTTGACGCAGGTTTCTCTAGGCCGGTGGACGCGAGCCTCGGTGCTTCTGGTGGGCCCGCCTATGGCCGTTGACGGCCTCTTTCTGGTTATCACCTTCTTCTTCTATCGGTTTATTCCGTCCAACATCGCGCACTACACCGCCTATGCGGGCGGCATCGCGCTGGTGGCCTTTGGTGGGATATCCCTTTGGAAAGCTCCCCCCAAGAAGCCCGGGGGAGAGACCCACTCCTGGACCATGACGCGCACCAGCGTCAGCCTGGCCACTCTGGTTGAAGCAACCGCGCCAGGTACCTGGGTGTATTGGCTGACTATCGCCGGGCCGATCATTGCCGAGGGGCGAACCGGAGGCTACTGGCGGGTACTTCCTTTTTTTGCCGGAAGTGTGCTGGGATATTATGGGGCCGCCTTTGTTTCCGTCTGGCTAATGAACTGGGGCGCAGGGCTACACAAGGAGTTCAACCGGCAGTTGTTTCGCGTCGCCAACATCCTCCTGGTGGTCTTTGGAGTTTGGTATTTTGCGCGAGCATACCTTGGGGGTTAGGTGATGATGGATTTGACCGGAACGCCGCTTTCCTGGTAGATATGTATATTTACAGTTTAGAAGGCGGCCCCTTTTAGGGTGAATGAGTCCTTCAGGCGGGAGACTTCTGGAGTTTGCCAAGCGGCGATCCATATTCCCTGAGGAGAATTAATAAACAATGGCTAGAAACGGCAAGAAAACAATCGGAGTTTTAACAGGGGGAGGTGACTGCCCTGGACTCAATGCGGTCATTCGCGCGGTGGTCCGTCGTGCCTACATGCTAGGTTATGAGACGGTAGGCGTCAAGAACGGGTGGTTGGGCCTGGTGAAGGGCACGTTGGATACCCTTGATCTGATGAAGGTTTCCGGCATCCTGCCCCGCGGCGGGACCATTCTGGGCACTTCTCGAACGAATCCTTTGAAAGACCCCAAGGACAAGAAGGCCTTGCTCGAAACGATGGAGAAATCGGGAATCGATTCCTTGATTGCGATCGGAGGCGAAGACACGCTGGGAGTTGCGCGGAGCCTTGCGAAGGAAGGTTTCAAGGTCGTGGGAGTTCCCAAGACCATTGACAACGACGTGGAAGGAACCGACCAGACCTTTGGCTTTGACACAGCGGTTTCCATCGTCACCGAGGCGATTGACCGCCTGCACACCACTGCGGAATCGCACCAGCGCGTCATGGTTGTTGAGGTCATGGGGCGGCACACGGGTTGGATTGCAGTGACCGGAGGATTAGCCGGCGGGGCTGATTGCATTCTGATTCCCGAGCAACCGATGGGAATCGAGGCGATTTGCGAAATCTTGGCCAAGCGGCACTCCCGGGGCCGCCTGTTTTCCATCGTCGTCGTAGCGGAAGGGTTCAAGCTGGAGGGATTCGAGCAACTGGTAACCAAAGACCAGAAACTGGATCAATTCGGCCATGCGCATTTAGGGGGCGTTGGGGAAGTTATCGCCACGGAGATCGAAAAGGGGACTGGGTACGAGACCCGCGTTACGGTTCTGGGGCACATCCAGCGCGGCGGCTCTCCCACTGCCTTTGACCGTGTCCTCGGGACTCGATACGGGGTAAAGGCGGTTGACCTGATTCACGAAGGCAAATTCGGGAGCATGGTTTGCCTGAAGGGTAATAAAATCACCGACATTCCTCTTGGGCAGGCGATGACCAAGCTGAAGTACGTTGACCCGGAGCTGATCCAGACCGCCGAGATCTTCTACGGATAGACCTTGCATTATAATTGCACCCGGGTGTGGGTCCGTTCCGGTGGGCGACACCTCCACCGGAGCGGGCCACACTAGGGCCTCACCTCAAATATCCCTTTGTTATTTATATTGTCTTGGGATGATGTAGCTATTGACTAACAGTAGCGAGAGGTTGAACCACACCCTCGCGAACCAACTCTTCAGCCTCAGCCTTGATGTCTGCCATGGCATCCCCAGGCAGGCAAGCCAGCTCGGCTTTAAAGGCCAGCAGTGATTCCTTGGCAAGACGGTCCATGTCATGGAACAGCAAATCGAACTGGGGTAATGTGTGGGGAAGGAAATCCAGGTTCTCTTCCGTTTCGCTGTGGGTGCGGTGGAATTCTTCGCTAAGCATGGAGATGGCGCGCCGCTGGAGTTTCAAGTGCAATTGGAACCGGAGCTTAGGACGGAAGACAAACTGGTCGACGAATCCGTTAAACCTTACGAATTCAATCATCGTTCCGGAGCGGAAGCAGTCTTCGTTCAGATCTCGCACCGGAACCGGCAAATCCACCACAGGCAGATATCGGAGCGAAAGTTGATGCAAGGAGTCAACCAACCCCGTCAAGCGATCCCACTCGCTGGCGAAGATATTGACCATGCAGCGCGCCGCTTCAGTGCGCCCTGCCTTGCTTTCCTCGAAGGCGTCGTTCAGCGACACAGCCATGATCGTGCCGTGTGCTTCAACCTCAGAGGCGAGTGGTTTAAAAATGGGCTCGACCTGATTAGCCCGACGGTTTGTCAACGCAACGGGTGTCGTCTTTGATCGGTTCATGCCTAGTGCACGCCGCAACAGCAAAGCAACTCCAATTAGTGTTACAGCTTC
This sequence comes from Terriglobia bacterium, assembly GCA_046705545.1. Taxonomy (GTDB): domain Bacteria; phylum Acidobacteriota; class Terriglobia; order UBA7540; family UBA7540; genus JAMCXS01. Next base: position 12,674 of record JBJKQF010000308.1, on the reverse strand, counting down.
CCAGAGCCAAATCATATACGCGCCGAACTATAATACAAATCTAAGGAAAGTGCAAGTATTAAGTAGTTAATATGCAATATTTTGCAGCCTTTGAGCACCTTTTGGGATTCGTTATGGCCGCTTAAAATCCATGCAAGATGAAGAATAAAAGCATGTTACATGCTTTATGGCTTTTTGGTGGTCAAACGGCCATGCCGGATTAGGTGAACTACTTTTACACCCCCAAAACCCCTTGACAGCCTGTATTGGAGCACCGAAAGGCCAGACGAGCAAGGGCCGAATGCATTTCCAATCTGTGTCGGCCGTCGCCGATATTTAACTTCATAAGGAGTGGCGGTGCTCTTAACTATAATGAGTTCGTCGCCACCGTACCTTCCTTGAAAACTGTGAACTGTGTTTGAGGCGTCTGCCAGGTTCGGGCCGGTTGCGACCTAGTCTTTCCATCGGTCTTTGCGCTAGTCACACCTGCCCAAGGAGAAGCCCACTACAGCGCGCGCGAGGCCACATCTGCAAGTTGCGAGACGCCTGGAATCCGCCAAAACCGATAAATGGACGAGCGCGCCGGGGGGTGCTTTGTAAGTGCCTTTATCTTGACACCTTTTCCAGGCACTTCCTATAATGCCATTCTTCGCATTCGATATTGAATCTGGATGTATTGAGGGTTTTATCCTTGCCAACATCAAGCGGCGAAAGCCAGGAATTAGTTCTTCAGCGAGAGCGAAAGCTGCGCGCGATTGCGGACTTGGGTTTTGAGCTTTACCCTCGCAAATTCGAGTTTACTCACACCGTCCCGCAAATTTTGTCCTCGTATTCTGGACATAGCGCCGAGAGCCTGACGGCGGAGAAGGTTCCCGTGCGGGTGGCCGGCCGCGTGATGACGATCCGTCCCCACGGCAAGGCTGGGTTCGCGCATCTGCAGGGTGGGGGAGAGCGGTTGCAGATTTACGTTCGCCTGGACGCGGTGGGCGAGAAGGATTTTGAGTTGTACAAGCTGCTGGATCTGGGCGATCCCATCGGCGTGGAAGGCTACCTTTTTCGGACGCGAACCGGCGAACTGACAGTCCATGCCGAACATCTCTATTTTCTGGCCAAAGCTCTGCTGCCGTTGCCGGAAAAGTGGCATGGCCTGGCGGACGTAGAAATTCGCTATCGCCAGCGCTATCTGGACCTTATGGTGAACAGCGATGTGCGCCTCATTTTTGAGCGGCGCTCGCGGTTGATCAGGGCATTGCGGGAATTTCTGGAGGCCGAGGGCTACCTGGAAGTTGAAACCCCCATGATGCAGCCTTTGGCGGGCGGGGCCATGGCTCGCCCGTTTATCACCCATCATAATGCCCTCGATCTGGACCTCTATCTGCGCATTGCCCCGGAGCTTTATCTGAAGAGATTGATTGTGGGAGGGCTCGACCGCGTTTACGAGGTGAACCGAAACTTCCGGAACGAGGGAATTTCCACCCAGCACAATCCGGAATTCACCATGCTGGAGTTCTATCAGGCTTACGCGGACTACCAGGACATGATCGTGCTTTCCGAGCGCCTTCTGCGCCACGTCGCCAAGACGGTCTTGGGCTCGCTGGAGTTCGAATACGGTGAACATCACATCTCCTTCGAAAAGTTCGAGCGTTACACCATGAAAGAGGCGATCGTTCGTTTCTGGCCCGAGGAGGTTCCGCAGAAGCCCAAGGTTGAGGATCTCGGTGACGCCCGGAATCTCCGCGAACGGGTTCCGGCACTGAACGAATGGTTCGTGCGTGAAGTTGGAGGAGCGCCGGTCACTCAGAACTTTATGGATCAAAGCTCACCGGGCGAATTGCTCCAGGCCGTCTTCGAGATGGTTGCTGAACATCGTCTGATTCAGCCCACCTTCATCCTGGATTTTCCGCTGGAGGTTTCGCCGCTGTCGAAGCAGAAGCCCGACGATCCCAATTTCGTTGAACGGTTTGAGCTGTACGTGGCTGGAATGGAGATTGCCAACGCCTTCAGTGAGCTGAACGATCCTGCCGAGCAGCGCGACCGATTCCGATATCAGCAGCTTTTGCGCGAAAAGGGCGACCTCTCAGCTCATCCCATCGACGAAGATTACATTCGCGCCCTGAGTTACGGCATGCCGCCAACTGGCGGGGAGGGCATTGGGATCGACCGCCTCACCATGCTTCTTACCAACTCCCATTCCATTCGTGACGTGATTCTCTTCCCTCTGCTACGTCCTGAAAAATCCACGGCGTAACGGGCCGCTGGAACTTGTCAATCCATGCCCCGGGGGCCCTTGGAACCCCTCCGCGAGCTAATAAAACTTTCCCTAATCCACAATGTCACGGATAATGATTACCTGTTATGCGCTTTGAATTTTTTGTGGCAATGCGCTACCTGAAGGCGAAGCGGCGGCAAGCCGCCATCTCCGTAATCACGGTCATTTCTGTGATCGGAGTGATGGCGGGAGTGGCTGCGCTGGTGGTAGCGCTGGCCATCAACAACGGATTCCGGGAAGAGCTGGAGAGCAAGCTGTTGGGTGCTACGTCCAACATCAACCTGATCCGCGCGCAGAATGACGGAATTCATCACTATGAACAATTGACGGCGCGCCTTGCCACGCTGCCGCATGTGGTGGCCGCCGCCCCCGCTCTCTACGAGGAGGCGCTCATTTCCAGCCGCCAGCGAGCCCAGGGAGTGGTGCTCAAAGGGGTCGATCCCAAGCGGGAGATCAAGGTTGGGGACCTGCTTCAGCACCTGACGGAAGGTTCGCTCTCGGGGCTTTCGGAAACGTTTCCCAACGCCGACCCAATCATCATCGGAAAAGGCCTTGCGAAATCGCTGGGGGTTTTTGTGGGAGACACCGTCACGGTGACCAGTCCGCAGGGGTCTCTGACGCCTTTTGGTACTGTCCCAAAGTTCAGGCATTTTCGCGTGGTGGGCGTTTTCAGTTCCGGCTTTTACGACTTTGACCAGACTTGGGCATTCACCTCTCTGAACGCCGCACAGCGGCTTTTTGACTTGCAGAACGTCGCTTCTGTGATCGAGTTCAAGCTGGATAATGTCTATAAGGCGGATGCGGTAGCGAAGACCGTGCTCAAAGCCGCCGGCCCGGGATTTGCGACCACCACCTGGGTGGATCAAAACCGCTCGCTCTTTACCGCCTTGAAGTTGGAGCGCCTGGTCACGATCCTCACCATCGGCCTGATTGTTTTGGTTGCGGCGCTGAACATCTTCATCACGCTGGTGATGATGGTTATGGAAAAGAACAGCGACATTGCGGTCTTGCGGTCGATGGGCGCCAAGAAGAGGCAGATCTGGGCCGTCTTCACCATGCACGGATTATTGATTGCCTGGGTGGGTACGGTGCTGGGTTTGCTGGTAGGGTACGGAACTTCCTGGCTGGGACAGCATTACAAGCTGATTCCGCTGCAAGCGGATATTTACGGCCTGTCGTCTGTGCCGTTCCATCCTCGGCCGTGGGACGGTTTGTGGATTGCGCTGGCTGCGTTGGGGGTGAGCTTTCTAGCCACGCTTTACCCTTCGCTTGCGGCGACCAAGCTGGATCCGGCGGAAATTCTGCGCTACGAATGAGATACCGGGCTGACGCTGTGCGGAAGAATCGGCAAATTAAGCGTAATTTCCCGGAGTGCGGGAAGGTGGGAGCGGAGTCTGATTGATGGAACGAGACGTCATCCTGCAGGTTAATAACCTCAGCAAAATCTTCCATTCCGGGTCGGAATCCGTGGTGGTGTTTAAGGGCCTAAACCTGGAAGTTCGCGAGGGAGAACTGGTGGCCTTAGTGGGAGAGTCCGGAACCGGCAAAACGACGTTGTTGCATCTGCTTGCGGCTCTGGACACTCCGACAGAAGGTGAGTTATACTTTGCTGGGAAGAGGTTGAGCGAGCTTGGAAATGAAGGCCAGGCGGAGTATAGGAATCAGCAGATTGGCTTTGTGTGGCAGATGCACCGCTTGTTGCCTGAGTTTAGTGCGCTCGAAAACGTGATGTTGCCGCAGCTTATAGCAGGCAAAGACGTCAAGGGGTCGCAAGGCCGGGCCAGGGAACTTCTGGCGGAGGTGGGATTGGAAAAGGCTTTGGGGCGCCGGGTTGGCGAGCTTTCCGGGGGTGAGCAACAGCGGGTGGCGCTGGCAAGGGCGCTGGTGAACAAGCCGTCGCTGTTGCTGGCAGATGAGCCTACCGGGAACCTGGATCGCCGGACCGCCGAGCTTGTCGTCGACCTGCTCGAACGGCTGCACCGGGTGCATGGATTGACCTCAGTGCTCGCCACGCACAATATGGAACTCGCGCACCGCGCGGCTCGGATGTTGCGCCTGGAGAACGGCCAACTGAACGAGGTGGTAGTTCCACGGTTTAACTGACAGCCCGCTCTTTTGAGCGTGGAACGAGGGCGGAGTCTAAGGAAGAACTGAGGAGCTATGTTCGAGAGATACACAGAGAAAGCCCGGCGTGTTATCTTCTTTGCTCGCTACGAAGCTAGCCAGTTTGGCAGTCCTTACATTGAAACTGAGCACTTGCTGCTCGGTCTCCTGCGTGAAGACAAAGCGCTGACCAACCGCTTTTTGCGCTCCCATACTTCCATCGAATCCATTCGCAAACAGGTCGAGGGCCGCACTCCGGTCCGGGAAAAGGTTTCGACTTCCGTCGAGTTGCCTCTCAGCCAGGAGTGCAAGCGGGTGCTGGCTTACGCGGCCGAAGAAGCCGAGCGGCTTTCCCACAAGCATATCGGCACCGAGCACCTGCTGCTGGGCCTGCTGCGCGAAGATAAGTCTTTCGCCGCGGAAATCCTTCACGAGCGCGGCCTGCGGCTTTCAACGCTGCGGGAGGAAATGAACCGGACGCAGACCGAAAGAGTTTCCTCGAGCCGCTCCAAGGAGAGTTCGCTGCTGGCGGAGTTCAGCCGGGATCTGACGCAAGCCGCCATTGAGAATCAGTTGGATCCTCTGGTGGGTCGCGAGAACGAAGTTGAAAGAGTCGTGCAGATTCTCTGCCGGCGCACCAAGAACAACCCCGTCCTGATCGGAGAGCCGGGTGTGGGCAAGACGGCGATCGTGGAAGGCTTGGCGGAACGCATTGCGGAAGGGGACGTGCCTTCGTTCCTTGCTGACAAGCGCATTCTGGCGCTTGACCTTTCCCTGATTGTTGCGGGAACCAAGTATCGCGGGCAATTTGAGGAGCGCTTGAAGACCATCATGAAGGAATTGATGGAAGCGCAGAATTCCATCATCTTCATCGATGAATTGCACACGCTGGTGGGAGCCGGTTCCGCGGAAGGTTCTCTCGATGCGGCCAACATTCTGAAACCGGCGCTTTCGCGCGGTGAGATCCAGTGCATCGGCGCCACTACGCCGGGGGAATTTCGGAAGTCCATTGAACGCGACCGCTCTTTGGAACGGCGTTTCCAGGCCGTCAAGGTCCCTCCTCCTGACGAAGCTCAGGCGGTCAAGATTCTTTTCGGGATCAAAGACCGGTACGAGAAGTTCCACGCGGTGACGTATACGGACGAGGCTCTCTCCACCTCCGTGTATCTTTCCAGCCGCTACATCCCCGACCGGTTTCTCCCGGATAAGGCCGTTGACCTGATCGACGAGGCGGGCGCGCGGGTGAAGCTGCGGCAAAGCACCTTGCCGGAAGAGATGATCGACGTCCAGAAGCGGATCAAGTTTGTGGTGCACCGGATGGAAAACGCGATTGCCAACCACGAATTTGAGAAGGCGCGTTTCTATTCCGACGAAGAGCGCAAGGAGCGTGAAAACCTGCGCTTACTTCGCGAGAAATACAATATTGATGAGACCGCCATCGGCGCCGTCACGCGCATGGACATTGAAGAAGTCGTGGCGCGCTGGACCGGCATCCCCGTCAGCTCCATCAAGGAAGAGGAGATGGCCAAGCTCCTGCGTCTTGAGGAGGAACTCCACCGCCGCATTATCAATCAGGATTTGGCGATTTCAGCCCTGGCGCGCGCCATCCGGCGTTCGCGGGCTGGTTTGAAACCTCCTGGGCGCCCCGTGGGATCGTTCCTTTTCCTCGGTCCGACCGGGGTGGGCAAAACAGAAATGGCGCGGTCCCTCGCCGAATGCGTCTTCGGCAGCGAGCGGGCGCTGATCCGCTTTGATATGTCCGAATTCATGGAGAAGCACTCGGTTTCCAAGTTGATTGGCTCGCCGCCGGGATATGTGGGGTATGAAGAGGGGGGACAGTTGACGGAACGCGTGCGGCGTTCGCCCTACTCGCTGATCTTGCTGGATGAAATCGAGAAGTCGCATCCCGACATCTTTAATATCCTTCTGCAAGTTTTTGAGGACGGGCAATTGACCGATGGGTTGGGCAATACCGTCGATTTCAAGAACACCATCATTATTATGACCTCCAACATCGGAGCGCGCTTCCTGGAGCGGCGGTCCAACGTGGGGTTCCAGTCGGGTGTGGAAGGCGCTACGGAAAAGAAGATCGGCGATCTCGTCATGTCCGAAGTCAAGCGCCTATTCAATCCCGAATTCCTGAACCGCCTGGATGAAGTGATCATCTTTAACGCTCTCAATGACGACGACCTGCTCCAGGTTCTTGAATTGCTCGTGGGTACAATGAACCAACATCTGGCCCGGAAGAATATTTCATTGACGCTTTCCGCCGAGGCGGGGAAGTGGATTCTGGAAAAGACTTGTGCGGACCGTTCTTACGGAGCCAGGCCGCTGCGGCGGGCCTTGCAAAAATATATCGAGGATCCGCTTTCGGAGGCGTTGATCCAGGGTGAAATTCAACCTCCCTCTGTTTTAGAGGTCGTGGTTGAGAATGAATCGCTCTACTACCGCCCTGTGAACGATAAGCTGGTCGCGGCCACGCCACTCTCTCACTAGAGTAACTCCTTTGGGGGCCGGGGAGTCCGCGGAGAACCTGAATATCCAACGCATCCTCAGAAATGTAATTTTGGGGGGGCCGGCCCTCGCGAAGGTGAAACGTCGGCCAACTCCCGAGGATTCCACCGCATCGGAGATGATTAAACACCCACGGCGAGCAGGGAGAAAGGCTGTTTCTTGAGGTTTTTGACAGTTAGGCGGAGAAGAGTGACGTGGGGGGCGGGGGCCTTGCTTGCCGCAGCCGTTTTGGCCGTAGTTTTGGGAGGACCGTCGCTATTTGCACAAAGCGCTCCTTCGCAGGGCGCCCAGCAACCGCCCGCTACGCCGCCCAAGGCTGAGAAAAAGCCGAGTGGGCAGGAAAAGCCTGCGGCTCACACACCTCAGCTTGAGCAGTTGCAGCTTGAAACCCCCCAACTGAAGACGCCAACACCTACAAAGCCCAAAGCTCCTCCCGCCAAGGGCCGGCCAGCCAAACCCGCGGTTTCCATAGTGGCGGAAGTTATTTTTCGCGGCAATCGCCGCGTTCCATCCTCCATGTTACGCCGCCAGATCTTTACAAGTCCGGGTGACGCCTACAACGTCAACAATCTGGAACGCGACTTCATGGCTCTTTGGAATACGGGCTACTTTGACGACATCCGTTTGGAAGTTGAGGACTCGAAGAAGGGCAAGATCCTGATTTTCTACGTGCGTGAAAAGAAACTGGTCAGGGCGATCACTTACAAGGGCTTGAGCACGGTGACGGAGTCAGACGTTCTGGATGCTTTTCAGAAACACAAAGTGGGCCTGACCATCGACTCCCAGTATGATCCCGTGGTGGTCAAGCGCGCGGAAGTGATCTTGCACGATATGCTGGCGGCCCACGGACGGCAGTTTGCCACCGTGCGCCACCGCACCCGCAACATCCCGCCCAATTCCGTGGCCCTCACGTTTATCGTGACGGAAGGTCCGAAGGTTAAGATCGGAAAGATTCAATTTACGGGAAACACGGTTTTTTCAAACATGATGCTGGTGCGGCAGATGAAGTTGTCACGGCCGTCAGGTTTGCCCCCCTGGTTTTACTGGTTTCATAAGACCTATGATCACGACCAGGTTCTTTTCGACCTTGAAAAAGTGCGCGAGCTTTACCAGAATCATGGTTATTTCTTCGCTCTTCCCGAGGAACCTAAGGTGAAGATGCGCAACACCGCGCATCGGTGGCCCTTCTTCTTCTGGAGTTGGGGTCACGGCAAGGCCGTGGACGTTACGATCCCCATCGAGCAGGGCGCCCAGTACAGACTGGGGAAATTTAATATCCGTGGGTGTAAGCTTTTTAACAGAACGCCGGGGCAGTTGACTCGCCTGAAGGGCATCCTTGGAATGAAGACGGGGGACGTTTTCGATATTTCCAAGATGCGCAAGGCGATTGACAATCTGACCAAGCTGTATGGGGAGTTTGGCTTCATTAATTTCACTGCAGACCCCGATCCCGAGCCGAACCGCAAAAAACACATTGTCAACCTGACCTTGGACTTCAATGAAGGTAAACAGTTCTTTGTTCATCGGATCAGTTTCTCGGGCAACGTCAAGACCCGCGATAAGGTCGTCCGGCGCGACTTGCTGCTGAACGAAGGGGAAATTTTCAACACGCACCTGTGGGACCTGAGCATTTTGCGCGTCAACCAGCTTGGTTTCTTTAACCCCATCAAGAAAGACGACTATGACATCAAACAAAATGCCAAGAACGACACCGTCGATATCAAGGTCAAAGTGAAGGAAAAAGGGCGCAATTCCATTGGGTTCTCAGGCGGGACCAGCGCCTTATCGGGAGGCTTCATCGGCTTTAATTATTCCACGAACAATTTCCTGGGCTTGGGTGAGACGCTCTCTCTGAACGTCCAGACCGGACAGTACATGAAGCTCTATTCTTTTGGCTTCACGGAGCCCTATGTGATGGACCGTCCCATCACGACCGGTTTCACGGTGTTTAAGAGCGACGTCAATTTCAACCAGTTGCAGCAAACGAGCGCCTACGCCGGAATCAGTCAAACGCAGCTTGCTGCGGCATTTGGAGCGAGTTCGTTCCAGAATTTTGCCCAGAATTCTACTGGCTTTACGGCTTTTGCCAGCTACCCGCTGAAGCGCCATTTCGCGCGCGTCGGCGTGACTTACAGTTTTACCACGTCCAGCCTGCAGAGCTTCAGCTTGGCCTCTGAAACCTATTTTCAGGCCCTCAATTTCCAAAATATTGTGGCGGGACCGAACTCCCTTACCGGCATTCGGGAAAGCTCCATCATGCCGACGCTTACTTACAGCACGGTGGACGATTACATGAATCCCCACCGCGGCAAATTTCTGTATGCCTCCGTGAAATTTTCAGGGAGTTTCCTGGGGGGCAATGTCAATACGATTACGCCGACGGTTGAAGCCAAGTACTACCATCCTATCAACCACGACCGGAACACGCTGGCATTCCACGCGCTGTTCTCGACGGTCTCGGGGTTCGGCGGCCTGGTTCCTCCCCCCTTCTCGCGGTATTATATGGGCGGGGAAAATGACATTCGGGGTTTTGACATCTACTCCATCAGTCCGGTTGCCTTCTTCCCAACGATCGCTTCGGTGTGCAATCGGGATAGCAACGGGAATCGCATTCCGGCGCTGGACTCCACCGGATCCCCCACCGGCGCCTGCGGTTCCTCCACAAGTTTTCCGGTCAACACGGTCACGTTCCCCGGCGGCGACACGGAGGTGGTGGCCAATGCTGAATATCGAATTCCTATCGTGGGTCCGGTCGTCGTGGCGCCGTTCATGGACGCAGGCATGAATTTTGTTTGGCACACAGGCCAATTGAACCTGCGCCAAAACTCGCTCCTGCCCATCACCCAGAATTATCCTTATTTCCAGACCCCTTCTCAGTTGCAGATTGTGCCGGGGACTAATTATAAGCCGCGGAGTTCGGTCGGTATCCAAGTCCGGGTGATCGTCCCGCACTTTAATATTCCATTCCGCATTTACTATGGCTATAATTGGCTGCGTCTTGATGAGGTCATCACGCCGCCTGGTGGGCAGGACGTACCACCTCGGTCGCTTTTCCCTAATGAGGCCACCTACGAGCAGATCATGCCGTACTTTCAGCCTTTCCGTTATTACGAGCGGAGGTCGATGGTGGGGTTCACCGTTTCGCAGTCTTTTTAGCTTGACACCGATTCCCGCGGTGATGGCAATATTAGTGATAAGTTTTCTGAGACGCAAAGGAGTCCGAATGAGAAATCGAGTGTTTGCAATTGTTGTTTCCTTGGGACTGATGGCTTGCCCGCTGCTGGCGGCCGCACAGACCTCGACTACTTCCGCACCGGGTGAGAAGATTGCTGTGATCAACATGCAGGATGCGATCATCCAAACGGCGGAGGGGAAGAAAGCAATGCAAGACCTCCAAAACAAATACCGGCCCCGTCAGCAGGAGGCTCAAAAGCAACAGCAAGAGATTCAGCAGTTGGAGGATCAGCTTCAGAAGCAAATGACCACTCTGAGTGAGGAAGAGCAGCGGAGCATGAGCCGCGAAATCCAGGAAAAACAGAAGATTTTGCGGCGCCTGAGTGAGGACGCCCAGTCCGACTTTCAGTATGACCGTGACAACATGATGCGCAAAATCGGGCAGAAGATGATCAATGTCATCGATCAGTACGCATCAAAAGCCGGCTATACGCTGGTCATCGATGGCGGACAGGTTCCTGTGTACTATGCCGCGAAGGGTGTGGACATTACACCGGAAATCGTGAAGGCCTTCAACGCCGCCTACCCTGTGCAGCAGGCTTCTTCCAGTACCTCCGGTGCTTCTTCCAAAACAGCTGCAAAACCCAAGCCTTAAACGCAACATTCTGATCCTTAGCTTTGAGTCCCCCTCGCGGTTCAGGTTTCCACCTGGACGGCGGAGGGGGGCCGGGTGTTTGGACGCTGGGGAGATGTGACGGATTGCGCAGCGCCCTAGTCGCCGCTCCTGGGCTCGGCGTGGACGCTCACTTTGGAGATTTGGGGAAAAGCCTTTCGGAACCTGAACTCCAAGTCTTCGGTGAGGTCATGAACCTGGGCAATCGGCATGTCCGCTTGCACGGTGCAATGAAGGTTGACGAGAATCGCACCACCCACAAGGTGCGCCTCGACGGAGTGGCAGTCTTCCAATCCCGGAGTTTCCCTCGCAATGCTCATCAGTTTTTGTTCAACGGCGTCTTGATCCAGCGGGGCGCTGTCCGCGGACGCAATCTCTCTTAAAAGCGGCTCCAGGTGTACGTGAACCTGATCCACTTCCGGCAGGTCTGCTTGGATGAGCCGTTCCAAGGAATCCGCTTGGGCATGAGCGGCATCCAGTTTCAACTCCGGCTCGACCTCCAGGTCAAGGTTTACATTGAGCCGGCCGTTCGCCTGATAGACGGTGACATCGTGAACTCGAAAGTTTTCGCGGTTGGCGACGGACCGGACTTTTTCAACCAGATTGTCTTCAGAGGGCTCGCGGGGCGTTGCATGGATCACCACGTCCGCGGCCGGGAACAGGCCGCGCACGCGAGCGTCCACAAGGCCCATGACCGCCTGAGCGTGTTCCAAGGGAATGTTGCTTTCGAGAGTCAGCCGCAAATCCACAAACAAGCGGCTGCCGCTGCGGCGCACGCGGATGCGGTCGCCTTCCAGCACTCCCTCTACTTGTGAGACGGCTTCCCGGATGGAAGCCGCCGCGCCCTCCGGGGCTGCGTCCACAAGCGCGTCCACGGTTCTCCGGCCCAAGCGCAGGCTGATGCTGATGACAATTCCCGCCACGACCAGCGCGGCCACGGAATCGCCTCGCTCAAGCCAAGTGATTCCCCACCGTCCTGCAGCCAAGACCAGAAGCAGGCCTAGAATTACGACCGCGGAACTATAAATGTCCGTGGAGAAATGCAAAGCGTCGGCTTCCAGCGCCTGGCTGTTGTACTTTTGGGCGACGCGGGAAAGAGAGCGGGACCTGAATGAGTCCACCACAATGGAAACCGCCATCACGCCGAAGGCCCACACGGAGGGATCGACGCGCACCTCATGGAAGAAGAGGCGGCGAATCGCTTCAAAAACAATCCAGGCGCAGGTAACCAGCAGCAGCGCGGTCTCAATGAAGGCCGAGAGGTGCTCCACTTTTCCGTGGCCGAAGGGATGGGATGTGTCCGCGGGCTTGTCCGCCACGCGGACCGAGAAATACGTCACACCTGCCGCAACCAAGTCCAACGCGGAGTGCGCGCCGTCGGAGAGTATGCCAAGGCTTCCCGTGGCGGCTCCCACCGTGAACTTCAACACGGTGAGGAGAGCGGCGGCCAGCACGGAGGCCAGCGCCACGCGCTGCTTCTCGCGCAGGGGCAGGGTTTCGGCGTTGATCGTTTCAAGAGACGGCATGGGTCCCAACATTATAGCCGGACTTCCGGGATCGCGCTCAGCGTGGAGGGAGCAGGGCGCGAGATTCCGGCCGAGCGGGCGGCGCATGGTGTAATAATTACCCGCTGTTCCGTTTTGACACACCTTTTTGAAATTCCCTTCTTTATGTTTTTGTAAGTTATTTATAAAAATGATGTTAATAATTTATGTCTGGGGGCTAGGAAAGTCCCATTCGTCCCATGATGCTCTTCAATGAGCGACCATAGCCCAGCAGAGAGGCTCTCCCGGGGCCTCTGTACCGGGCGAGGGGAGCGCTGCCGGCGTTGGGGGGTTGCGATTCGTGGGCCGAATTGCGAGCTGCGACTTGGGTGATGAGTGGGGGGCGCTGGGTTCAGGGCAAAGTCGGAGGGGCGCGGGGCGGCATAAGGCGGTATGATGTCGAAGTCACAGCCTGCGG
>JBJKQF010000307.1:0-2771 GCA_046705545.1 Terriglobia bacterium | reverse complement strand
CTCGTACCCGCGGGTGCGCACGGCGAGCAAATTCTTTTGTCCTGCGCCGAAATGCAGGGCCGCGCCGCGCAAGCTTCCGGGCTCCACGGCGAACTGAGCAGGCGTGCGCCAGCGTCCAGAAGCGGTTCGGTGGCCGATCTCCGCGCCGTTGAGATAAACCCAATACTCATTCCAGTCCAGGAAGTCATAGCCTCCCAACACCGCTACGATTTCTTCGTTTTCAGCTTCCCTCGGCAGCTCAATCCACCGGCGAAACCAGCCGTACCCTCCGTAGGTGATCGGGTCGGGCGTTTCTTCCACCCCGCGCAACCTACGCAGCAGAAGGTTCTCCGTAGTCCCCCATCCTTCCTCAGAGGTTTCCGGCCGATGATAGCCACGCTGGAAACCTTGCTCCTGTTCAGGGGACACAGCAGTTTTGTCAGGACCGAACTTGAAATGCCACCAAGGGATCTCCACGCGATACCGCGTGGCGGAAAAGGTAAGAATGAACTCTTCAGCGGGTGTCGATGAAATGGCACGGCCCGAAAGCTTGTTCTCCCATCGCGAGCTCCGTAGCTTGCCGTCCGGCCATTCAAGTTCCCAACCTAAAGCGTCGCTTGAGAGCCTCCATTGGCCCTGCCGCTGGATTTGCTGGAACCGGCCCTTCTTCTCATCAGACCCTTCCGTGGAGGAAGAAGCCATCGTTAAGGCGGCTGAAATCAAACCTGCCTTGCGCAGAAAATCTCGTCGATCCATGAATCGCTCCTGGAAAGCTTCCCGGCGGCCCCTTGAAGCATGAACGGGCGAGCCGTGCGGCAGCGTCATCCCATGATCCGGCGCCTTTGTGACGGCACTACATGATCACTCCCACCGCTATTTCCGGGTGAGACGCAAACATTCCTTTCAGTGTCCGGAAAACCTACCAGTCGATGGTCTCTTCCGGAACAAACCGCTCAACCTTGCGCATGGGCGCACGCTCCGCCAAGTAAGACGCCCGTTGATAGAGTTGTCCATTGATCTTGTCGCCCGGAGGATCGAGGCTGACCACCGTATTCCCCTTGATCTCCAGGGTGTACGGAACGTCTCCGATCGTCTCCTTCATGCGGCGATGAGGAATCGGGAAGCTCACCTCAAACAATTCTCCCGCCCGCGCGCTGCCCAAATTCAGGTAACGGCCTTCCCAGCGGAATTGCCTCCGCTGCCCGTCAGCTTTTGCCGACACGGTACTGCTGTGGGTTTCAATCCACTCCGGCATCCGAACTCGCAAACTCTCAAGCGGCTTCTTGATCTTTACCTGGACTCTGCCTTCATAGGGAATGTGGCTGTAAATATCCGCCCAAGCAGATGCTCTGTTCAGCAGCAAGTTCACTCGCAAGTGGCCGTGGTCGTAATTCAGGATGTGCTCCCAGAGATAATAGACCGTCCGCGAGCAGTTCCCCGTGCAGCAGTGCTGAATGGAATTAGGATAGGGCGTTCCCGCAATGCCGGGCGCTCGCGAATTGAACTCATTGGCCGTGGACCAGCCGGCAAACGCGCCGATGCTGCGCTCGGGAACGTGATCGGCGGTTTCAAACCACGCGACCGGCTTGCGCGGCGAGCTCTCGGCAAGCTGATAGATCCAATCCGCGCTGGTCAGTTGGGACGCAGCAAAGTGATTGCGCGTCCAACGGTCTGCGTCGTCCCAATAGTCCCCCGCCCCCGCGGCACTGAGCTTGAGCGCCATGGCGATCATGTCGGCAATGGTGCCGCTCTCACAGCGCGTGTAGTGAGGCACGAAGGCTTCAGGAAAAAATCCCACCGATGGCGAAGCCTGCGTCTTGGCCCATTCGTAGGCCGCGCGGACAAACTCCAGCGTCTCTTGATCCCCGGCGGCGGTGGCGTATTCGAGCGCGCTCAGCAAGCCGATCGTATGCGCGTGCCCATGCCCTCCGTACTCCAGGTTTTTGATGGGCCAATTCTTCCACCAGTTCCTCTCCACCTGCGACATCCTCCAGGGACCTCTGGGATCGTAATACTCCGATTGAAGGCGCAGGTAGCTTGCCAGCTTCCCGGCCAGTTGCCGCGCGGGTTCGAAGCCGGAGATCCGGTAATACTGTGCAAGCCCTTGAATCAGGCGTCCGCTGGTCTCCTCAGCCATAAAGCCGACCGGCATCGGTGCGGACGGTCCAAACCGGCCGTTCGGCAGCAAGGAGCCAATTGGTAAATATGCATAGCTGCCGCGGTCAACCGCCAGCGCATTCAAACGCCGGATCATTCTTTCGATAGCTTCTTTCCAAATCGGGTTTCTGTCCCGCTCATAATAGACGGCCAGCGTGGAGATCGCCCGTTCGCAGGTCACCGGACTCGCCAACTGATCGATGCCCGGAGCGTGCAAGCCGATCTTGTTTCCGTTTGCGGTCCAGACCGGCTGCATATACGTCGTCGAGAGGTGGAGGCGGCTCCAGGGGCGGCCTTGCAAGGGAACATAGACGAGGCCGTCCGGGCCAATCTTCTTAAGCATCACCTGCATCCAGACAGGGTCAACGTGTCCGTTCTCGCTGCTGCCCGTTGCCACCCGCAATTACGGCAGGGCCTCCATTAGCCCTTCGCAGTTCTGGACCCAGTCCGCAAAGTTGTGGACCATCACGGGAGGGTTCCGCAAGAAAGAAGCCAGCCAGAAAACTTCATAGTCGGCGCGGGCATCGGTGATGGAAGTCAGCACGTGGATGCACAACTTGGCCCGCTCGGCGATATCCAGCGTGTCCGGCACGCTGTCCTCGTATCGTTCTCCGCGCGCCACCGGAACCTGGAAG
>JBJKQF010000306.1:0-7373 GCA_046705545.1 Terriglobia bacterium | reverse complement strand
CCCCAAGTACCGCGCCGCTCAGAACAGCATCTCCAAACAGGTGGATGCGGCGGTTGAAGCCGCTGAACGGGAACACGCCCGCAACGGCAAGCGCTTGAGCTTCGCGGAGGAGAACGCCATCCGGATCAGAATGGAAGCCGGCCTCACCCCGCCCAGTTACAAGCTGATCGCCGACCACATCGACCAAGCCGTCCGGGTGGGCGGCATCGACCACGTCGGGCTGGGCTCGGACTTTGACGGCATCGACGCCGTTCCCCAAGGCATGGAAGACGCCTCGCAACTTCCCAATCTTGTGGCCGAACTCGCCCGCCGCGGCTACAGTGAAGAAGATCTGGAAAAGATTCTGGGTGGCAACGTGCTGCGGGTCATGCGGCAAGTGGCGGAAGTGGCCCGCAAAATGCAGGAAGGAGAAAACTCACCTTGATGAAGAGACAATTTTGGATTCGCGTCATACTGGCAAGCCTGCTCCCCACGCTGTTCTTTGCAGGCGTATCGTACTCGGCGGGCGCAGGCCGTGCGGAGCGGCGTTCTCTCTATCGCCCGTCGTCACTCAACTTGCGGGCGCCCGCGGTGTATCGCGCAAAATTTGCAACCACTCAGGGCGATTTCGTGATTGAAGTTACCCGCTCCTGGGCTCCACGCGGCGCGGACCGCTTTTACAATTTGGTCCGCTACGGGTATTACAACGGGGCCAGCTTCTTCCGCGTACTGCCGGGGTTCGTAGTTCAGTTCGGCATTAGTCCCAAACCCGCCATTTCAGCGGTATGGCGCAACGCCAGGATTCCCGACGATCCAGTGACTCAGAGCAACCGGCTGGGCACCGTCACCTTCGCTACCGGCGGACCCAACACCCGGACCACCCAGGTGTTCATCAACCTGAAGGACAATACCCGCCTGGACAGCATGGGCTTCGCGCCTTTCGGCCGGGTTATCGAAGGCATGGAGGTCGTCGAGAAGCTTTACAGCGGCTACGGTGAAGGCGCGCCGATGGGTAACGGGCCTGACCAGGAACGCATCCAAAAAGAAGGCCAGGCTTATCTGCAACAGAATTTCCCAAAGCTCGATCACATCATCTCGGCGGTGGTTTTGCGAGGCGGGGAGTAACCGGCCGCGCGCCTAAGAGAATCCACAAACCAAGTCAATCACTAAGGGAGGAAAAGGATTGGACACCAAGAAACCCAGTTTGCAAGCGGTCTTTGAAACCTCGGAAGGAAGCTTTACCTGCGCTCTATTCCCGGACAAAGCGCCGCTGACCACGGAAAATTTTGTGGGGCTTGCCAAAGGAACCAAGCAGTTCAAAGACCCCAAGACCGGCCAGCAGGCCCAGCGGCCTTTTTATGACGGGTTGATTTTCCATCGCGTCATTCCCAACTTTATGATCCAGGGCGGCTGCCCGCTCTCCACCGGCACGGGCGGCCCCGGATATCAGTTTGAGGATGAATTCGACGCCAGCCTGCGCTTTGACCGCGTGGGCATGCTGGCCATGGCCAACGCCGGCCCGGGCACCAACGGCAGCCAGTTCTTTATCACCGTGGCGCCCACCCCCTGGCTGAACGATCACCACACCATCTTCGGGCAGGTGACGGAAGGCCAGGACGTGGTCACCAAGATTTCGCTGGTGCAGCGAGATCGCGGCGACAAGCCAACCAAGCCGGTGGTCATCCAGTCCATCAAGATCGTCGAAGCTTAAAGACAAAAAAGCCGGGAACCGCGCAGCTGCGTTCCCGGCTTTTTGATCACTTAGACTCGGATCGCTTTGACGGTTAGACCCCGATCACTTTGACCAGCTCGGCGACCGCATCGGCGGATTTTTTGAGCGCCGCCTGCTCCTCCGCAGTCAGTTTGATCTCGATGATGTGCTCAATCCCTTGCGCGCCCAGCTTTACAGGCACTCCGACAAAGAGCCCCTTAATTCCGTATTCCCCTTCCAGGTAAGCCGCGCAGGGCAGAATTTTTTTGCGGTCGTTGAAAATAGCTTCCACCATCTCCACCGCAGCGGCAGAAGGCGCATAGAAGGCGCTCCCGGTCTTCAGGTAGTTGACGATTTCCGCGCCGCCCTTGCGCGTGCGTTCGATGATGGCGTCCAGCTTGTCCTTCGGCAACAGTTCGCCAACCGGAATTCCCGCCACCGTTGTATAGCGCGGCACGGGTACCATGGTGTCGCCGTGGCCGCCCAGCACGAATCCCTGCACGTTCTGTACGGAGACGTTCAAGGCTTCAGCGATGAAGGTGCGATAGCGTGCCGTATCCAGAATACCGGCCATGCCGATTACGCGATTCTTCGAGAAGCCGCTCACCTTCAGTGCCGTCTGCGCCATGGCGTCCAGCGGATTGGTCACAATGATCAGAATCGCTTCAGGAGAAACCTTGGCGATCTTCTCGATAGTGCCCTTCACCACGTCGTAGTTCTTCTTCAGCAGGTCGTCGCGGCTCATGCCCGGCTTGCGCGGAAAACCCGCCGTCATCACCACCACGTCCGAGTTCGCCGTGTCGGCAAAATCGTTGGTGCCCTTCACCAGCACATCGTAGCCTTCTACCGGTCCTGCTTCCAGAAGGTCCAGCGACTTCCCTTGCGGAACGCCTTCCAGAATATCGATCAGCACCACGTCGGCAAGCTGCTTGTCCGCCAGGCGATGGGCGACGGTCGCGCCGACATTTCCCGCTCCCACTACCGTTACTTACTTGCGCATCGAATTCCTCCCCTTCTGATTTTCATTTCGAGCCCTTCGCGCGTCATTCCGGACGCAGCGAGGAATCTGGTGTTCTTTCAAGAAAACGAACCACGCAGACGCTTCGACCCGCTCTGCGTGACGGCCAGCCCGTTTCGGTCAACAACTAAACCGCGCCGGCTTTCACCGTCGCCATGTTCTCGATGATGGCGTCGGCAAAGGCCGCCGTTCCAAGTTTTGTGACGCCGGAGATGCCCTCCATCTTCATCAGCCGCTCCAGGTCATAAGTCACGCGGTGCTCCGCGATGGTGGCGGCCAGCGCCCGCTCGATCATCTCGCCCGCTTCCGGCCACCCGACAAATTCAAACATCAGCACGGCGGAGCGAATCAGCGCGGCCGGGTTAATCACATCTTTGTCGGCGTATTTCGGAGCGGTACCGTGCGTGGCCTCGAAAACTCCGAAGCCGTCGCCGATGTTGGCGCCCGGCGCCAGTCCCAGCCCGCCGATCTGCGCGGCGCAAGCATCGGAAAGATAATCGCCGTTCAGGTTGGGCGTGCAAAGCACCTGGTATTCATCCGCGCGGGTCAGGATCTGCTGGAAGATGGAATCGGCGATGCGGTCATTTACCAGAATCATCTTCTTCCATTTTCCGTTGCCGTGCGTGGAGTAGATCGCATCCAGGCAGCCCTTGACCTCTTTGTAGATCTGTTCCTTAAAGGCGTCCGTTGCCATCTCAAGCCCAGGCTCAACCATGGCTGCGTTCGCTTCAACCGAGAGATTGGGATCGTGGTCCTTGTTTCCGATGATCCAGCTTTCACGCTCCGTCACAATCTTGTCGCGGAATTCCTCCCGCGCCAGCTGGTAGCCCCAGTCGCGGAAGGCGCCCTCGGTGAACTTCATGATGTTGCCCTTGTGAACCAGCGTCACGCGATTAAGTCCGTGGTCGAGCGCGTACTGGATGCCCCGCCGCACAAGCCGTTTGGTCCCCAAGATTGAAATGGGCTTGATGCCGATGCCGGAGTCCGCCCGGACCTGCTTGTTGACCTTGCCCTCTTTCAGCAGCGCGTTGACAAATTCAATCGCGCGGCGAGCCAAGTCCGTGCCTTCCCGCCATTCGATCCCCGCGTAAACGTCCTCCGTGTTTTCACGGAAGATGATTACGTTCATGTTGGTGGGATTCCGCACGGGCGATGGCACGCCGGGAATGTATTTGACCGGCCGCCAGCAGGCGTAAAGGTTCAACAACTGGCGCAGGGCCACATTCAAGCTGCGGATTCCGCCGCCCACCGGCGTGGTCAGCGGACCCTTGATGGCCACATGATATTTCTTGATGGCGTCGAGAGTGCCTTGCGGCAGCCACTCGCCAAACTTCCGGAAGGCTTTCTCGCCCGCAAACACCTCATACCAGGCGATCCGGCGTTGGCCGCCGAAACTCTTCTCCACCGCTGCGTCGCAGACGCGCTGCGTGGCTTTCCAGATGTCACGCCCGGTGCCATCTCCTTCGATGTAAGGTATCACCGGATTGCCGGGCACAACCAGCTTGCCATCCTCAAAATTAATCGCTTTGCCGTCTTCGGGAACGGAAACTCCGTTATACGATTCCATACCTTGAGAAGTCCTCCCTCTTGGGTTTTACGCGTCTTGGAAACTCTTGCGGCGCCGCGGGATGAACGGACCGAGACGCTCCGAGCCGCTCACCGCACATTCGGACACCCGGCGCGCGGCCCGCACGCTCGCGCGCCGAGCCAGTCAGTAAATTCATTCTCGCTCAATCTTCCCGGAGGAAATTGCGGAGCACAGCGGGAAGGATGCCGCCGTTGCGGTAATAATCCACCTCAACAGTGGAATCGAGGCGGACCGTCGCCTTGAAGGTGCGGTGCTTGCCGCCGGAGTCCACGGCCGTCACGCTGACCTCGGCGCGCGGCTTGAGCCCGTCGCCGAGTCCGGTCACATCGAAAACTTCATCGCCCTTGAGTCCCAGCGAAGCGGCGCTTTCGCCTTCCTGAAACTGCAGGGGCAGAACACCCATGCCCACCAGGTTACCGCGATGAATGCGCTCGTAGCTTTCCGCCAGCACCGCCTTGACACCCAGCAGCAGCGTTCCCTTGGCGGCCCAGTCACGGGAAGAGCCCGAGCCGTATTCCTTACCGGCAATTACCACCAGCGGCACGTTTTCTTCCTTGTACCGCATCGCCGCGTCAAAGATGGCCATCTTCCCGCCGTCGGGGAAATGCACGGTCACGCCGCCCTCGGTGCCGGGAACAAGCAGGTTCTTCAGCCGGATGTTGGCGAACGTGCCGCGCACCATCACCTGGTCGTTGCCGCGCCGCGAGCCGAAGGAATTGAAATCCTTCTTCGCCAGCCCGTGCGCGATTAGGTAGCGGCCGGCCGGACCGTCTTCAGGAATATCACCGGCGGGTGAGATGTGATCTGTAGTAATGGAATCACCTAGCAGCGCCAGCACCCGCGCGCCCTTGATGTCGCTGATCGCGGGAGTCTCCACGGTCAGCCCGGCAATAAAGGGAGGGTCCTGAATGTAGGTGGAGTCCTTCTGCCAGGGATAGAGCGCGCCGCCGGCTACCGGAATGGCGTTCCAGGTGGGATTGCCATCCCAGACGTTCCCGTAAACCTCGCGGAACATCTCCGGGCGGATGGCCTTGCCCAAGGCGTCGGCGATTTCTTCCCTCGCTGGCCAGATTTCCTGGAGGTAGACCGGCTTGCCCGCTTGGTCGGTGCCAAGCGGCTCGCTCTGGAAGTCAATATCGACGCGGCCCGCCAGCGCATAAGCCACCACCAACGGCGGTGACGCCAGGTAGTTGGCACGCACCAGGGGATGAATGCGCCCCTCAAAGTTCCGATTGCCCGAAAGCACCGCCGCGGCCACCAGTTGGTTCTCGCTTACGGCCTGGGCAACTTCCGGCGGCAGCGGGCCGCTGTTGCCGATGCAGGTGGTGCAGCCGTAGCCCACCAGGTCAAAACCAATCTTTTCCAGCGATTCCGAAAGTCCCGCCGCCTTCAGGTACTCCGTCACCACTTTCGATCCGGGCGCCAGGCTCGTCTTGACGTAAGGCGGAACCTTCAGCCCGCGCTCGACGGCCTTCTTGGCCACCAGGCCCGCGCCCAGCATTACGGAAGGATTCGAGGTGTTGGTGCAGGAGGTAATCGCCGCAATCACCACTGCGCCGTGCCGCAGCGTGGCTTGGTTTCCGTTAAAGCCCACCGTAGCGCTGCGCCCAAGCTCATCGGAGGAAAGACCCAATCCGCGCTCCTTGGCGGGTGCGGTAAGAGTCTTGGCAAACGCGCTCTTCATATCGGAAAGCGCAATGCGGTCCTGTGGACGCTTGGGCCCCGCCAGGCTGGGCTCAACCGCTTCCAGCTCCAGCTCCAGCGTATCTGTAAATTCCGGGTCTGGAGTCTGGTCGGTGCGGAAGATTCCCTGCTCCTTGGTGTAACGCTCGACGCGGTCAACCTCTTCTTCGGTCCGGCCGGTCTGGCGCAGGAAGCGCAACGTCTCGGCATCCACGGGAAAGAATCCCATGGTCGCGCCGTATTCGGGAGACATGTTGCCCACCGTGGCGCGGTCAGGCAGCGCCATCTGCGAAAGGCCCTCGCCGTAGAACTCCACGAACTTGTCTACCACGCCCTTTTTGCGCAGCATCTGGGTGACGGTCAGCACCAGGTCGGTGGCGGTCACGCCTTCCTTCAGACGGCCTTTCAGCTTGAAGCCAACCACCTGCGGCGCCAGGAAGTAATAAGGCTGGCCCAGCATGGCAGCTTCCGCCTCAATGCCGCCCACGCCCCACCCCAGCACTCCCAGGCCGTTGATCATCGTCGTGTGCGAGTCCGTTCCCACCAACGTATCCGGATAAAGAACCGTCTCCGAACCTTCTTTGCCGGCTTGCACCACCTTGGCCAGGAATTCCAGGTTCACCTGATGGACGATGCCCGTGGCGGGCGGTACCACGCGGAAATTATCGAAGGCTTGTTTGCCCCAGCGCAGGAACTCATAACGCTCGCGGTTGCGCCGGAACTCGATTTCGGCATTGCGCTGGAAGGCCGTGGGGATTCCGAAGACATCCACCTGCACGGAATGGTCAATCACCAGGTCGACGGGCACCAAGGGATTGATCTTGGACGGGTCGCCGCCCAGCCGCTCCATCGCGGAGCGCATGGCGGCAAGATCCACCACGGCCGGAACGCCGGTGAAATCCTGCAAGATGACGCGCGCGGGTTTGAAGGGCACTTCATGCCGCGTGGAGGATTTTCCTTTCCACGCCGCCAGCGCCGCCACATCGCTTTCCTTAATCAGCGTGCCGTCGCAATTGCGCAGCACTGCTTCTAGCAACACCTTGATGGAAAAGGGCAGCCGGGAAATCGCTCCCAAGCCCGCTTTTTCCAGGGCGTCCAGCCGGTAAATCGCGGCCCGGCCGCCTTTTGTCTCTACAAAAGCACGCGTATTGAATGGGTTGTTAGCCATAGTGAAAGTCATCCTGTATACGATGAAAACTCTCTATCTTATCAACAAACTCGCCAGAAAACGACCCTTTCCTTCTGCAACGCGCGACCGGGACCTTGAGGCCCGCGACGATTGGATTCCTCCCGCGCGGCAAGAACCGCGGCCCCTAAAGGGCCCGGCTACAGAGAATCTACCTTCACCAACAATTTCAGTTTAGAGTTATACTCGGCTCCCGACGGTGGAGCGA
>JBJKQF010000305.1:0-14148 GCA_046705545.1 Terriglobia bacterium | reverse complement strand
GGCGCTTCGGGGTGATATCCCGGGCGTGATCAAGTCGAGCTGGTAGGGAAGCACACGATCGCGGTGGCGGGAGTGAGGCCGCGACGAGTCTAAACGAATTGGGAGTCTTATGTCCGCTGTTTCTGATCCGGTTGCTGACATGCTGACGCGAATCCGCAACGGCTTTCGCGCCCGGCACCAGCGCGTGGATATGCCCTCGTCAAAGTTGAAGATTGAGATCGCCCGAGTGCTGAAGGAAGAAGGCTACATCAGCAACTTTAAGGTCTCCGAGGAAGGGAAGAAGAAAAACCTTCGGATCTTCCTGCGTTACACTGCAAACGGGTCGAGCGTGATCTCAAGGCTCGATCGAGTTTCCAGACCCGGTCGGCGCTTTTATGTTGCCTCCCGTGAGGTTCCCAAGGTTCTGGGCGGACTGGGAGTCAATATTTTGACCACCCCCCAGGGGGTGATGACCGGCAAATCGGCGCGGCGCGCCAAGGTCGGTGGAGAGATTCTCTGCAACGTGGAGTAGGCCCGAACCTCGGGCAAGGCTGAAAGTCATGTCAAGAATAGGTCGAAAACCCATTGAAGTTCCCGCCGGGATCACGATTCAGGTGGAAGCTTCGAAGGTGAGCGTAAAGGGTCCGAAAGGGTCTTTGCAGGTTCCGCTTCCGCGTGGAATCAGCCTCGAGAAGCAGGACGGGACGTATCTGGCCCGGATGGAGAATGAAGAGCAGGAAGCTCTGCGGGGAATGGTCCGGGCGGAGGTTGGGAACGCCATCCTGGGCGTGAGCCAGGGCTTTGAAAAGCAGCTGGATATCGTCGGGATTGGCTATCGCGCGGAAGTTAAGGGCAAAGTGGTTGTTTTTGCGCTGGGTTACTCGCACCCCATAGAGTTCCCGATTCCAGAGGGGATTTCGATCACGATCGACAAGCAAACGCATCTGGTGGTTAAGGGAATTGACCGCCACCTTGTAGGACAAGTATCCGCCGATATCCGAGGATTGCGGCCGCCCGACCCTTATAAGAACAAAGGGGTCCGGTACACCGGAGAGCGCCTGAAGAAGAAGGCCGGCAAGGCTGCGGGCGCCGGCAGTGGGGCCAAGGCTTAGCCCGGGGAAGGAACAGGTAACGGTATGTTGACGCAAGTTTCAAAGAACGACCGCCGCCAGCGGGTTCACCGGCGAATTCGCCGCCGCGTGCGCGGCCTTGCGCCGGCGCCCAGGTTGAACGTGTACCGTTCGCTGAAGCACATTTACGCGCAGATTGTGGACGATGGACGCGGCCATACGCTGGTTTCCGCGTCTTCATGTGACAAAGAAGTTCGGAAGACGCTCAAGAGTGGCGGAAACATCGCCGCGGCAAAGGCGGTGGGCCAAGTGCTGGTGGAGCGGGCAAAAGCTGCCGGGATTTCCCGCGTGGTGTTCGACCGCGGCGGTTACGCTTACCACGGTCGGGTCAAGGCTTTGGCGGATGAAGCTCGAAAGCAAGGGCTGAAGTTTTAGGCCGAAGGAGAGGCGCAATTTGGCAGTTGGGATTGACGCAAATACGCTGCAACTGAAAGATCAGGTGGTTGCCATTAACCGTGTCACCAAGGTGGTGAAAGGCGGAAAGAATCTGAGCTTTTCAGCCTTGGTCGTCGTGGGAGATGGGAATGGTTGTGTCGGCTATGGCACGGGCAAGGCGCGCGAAGTGCCCATGGCGATCCGGAAGGGAATCGAGCTGGCCAAGAAGTCTTTGCGTAAGGTCAACATCAACGAAACGACGATTCCCCACACCGTGGTTGGACATTACGGGGCGGGCCGGGTTTTGCTGAAGCCGGCGCCGGCCGGTACTGGAGTGATCGCGGGTGGTCCGGTGCGCGCGGTAGTCGAGGCGGCCGGCATCCAGAACGTGCTGACCAAATCGCTGGGCACCACCAATCCCCATAACGTGGTCAAGGCGACGATGGAGGCGCTTTTGAGTCTGCGCAGTATCGAAGAAGTTGCCGCCATGCGTGGGAAGACCGCAGAGGATATTTAGGGAGGCCGTAAGGCAGTGGGACAGAAGACGGGCACAATTCACATTAAATGGGTGCGCAGCGCGATCGCTCTGCCCCGCCAGCAAAAAGAGATTGTTTCTAGTCTGGGACTGAGCCACTTGAATCAGGTGGTGGAGCGTCCTGATACGCCCAACGTTCGCGGAATCGTTGCGAAGGTGCCGCACCTGCTTCAGGTTGTTCCTGCACCCGCGAAGCCCGCGTGGGCTTCGGTGCCGGAATACGTGATTACCGCTCCTCCGGCCTTGCCCGAAGGCTCCAAGAAGCCGAAGGCAAAAGCGAAAGCGGAGACGGTCAAGGGATCTGATGCCTTAGAGGAAAAGGCTGGCCGTGCGCCTTCGGCAGAAGCTCAGCCTGCGAAGGCAGAGAAAGCCGCTCCTCGCAAAAAGGCAGCCGCGGAAAAGAAGACGGCTGCCGCGCCCGCCAAGCGGGCGGCCGCAAAGAGCGAAGGGGAGAAGCCCCGGAAGCGCAAGGCGGCGGAAAGCAAAGAAGCTAAGCCAAAGAAGAAAGGCACGAAATAGCCGATATGGCCATACATCTTGGAACACTACGGCCTCCGCGCGGCGCTCGTAAGCGCTCCAAACGGGTGGGCCAGGGCATGGGCTCTGGGCACGGGAAAACGGCCACGCGGGGCAGCAAAGGACAGCGGTCCCGGGCAGGGATGCGGATGCGCCCCGGATTTGAAGGCGGCCAGATGCCTCTGCACAGGCGCCTGCCGAAGCGCGGTTTTACGAATATCTACAAGAAGCACTACGCTCTAGTAAATCTCCGCGACCTTGAGAAGTTTGAGGCAAAGGATCCAGTGACTCCGGAACTCTTGTTGGACCGCGGCGTGGTGCGGAATTTGTTGGACGGCCTCAAGGTTCTGGGTGACGGCGAACTGAAGGCCCCTCTTCACATTATGGCCCACCACTTCTCAGCGTCAGCCCTGGAAAAGATTCAAAAAGCTGGCGGAAAAGCTGAGGTTATCTCCGCATGATGGAGAATCTCAAAAGCATCACTGAGATTCCGGATCTGCGGAAGCGTATCCTGTTTACGTTGTTGATGCTTGCGGTGTACCGCCTGGGATCCTTCGTTCCGACGCCGGGAATCAACCCCGCTGTTTTGGAGCGGGCGATGAGCGGGCTGGGGAACACGCTCTTTGGACTGCTCTCCATGTTTTCCGGAGGCAGCCTGGGGCGACTGACGGTTTTTGCCCTGGGGATCATGCCGTATATTACGGCATCCATCATCCTCCAGTTGTTGGGAGTGGTTTCGCCCCATTTGGAGAAGCTCCAGAAGGAAGGCGAGCTGGGGCGGAAAAAGATCACCGATTATACGCGGTGGATGACGGTCGGCCTGAGCGCTTTTCAAGGTTTTGGGATTGCAATCGCGTTGCAGCGCGAAACCAGCGCTAGCATGCCGCTAGTCAATAATCCTGGCATTGGCTTTATCTTCAGCACCGTGGTTACCCTCACCACCGGTGCCGTTTTCGTTATGTGGCTGGGCGAGCAGATTTCCGCTCGGGGTATTGGCAACGGCATGTCGCTGCTGATTTTTGCCGGCATCGTAGTAGGTCTGCCGAAGGCGATTATCAATCTTTATCAGAAGGTTTTTGTCACCCGTGTTTGGAGCTTTCCGATTGTTTTTGTGCTCCTGGCGTTCATGCTGGTGATCGTGGCGTTCATCGTTTTTGTGGAGCGAGGTGAGCGGCGTATTCCCATTCAGTACGCCAAGCGCATTGTGGGCCGCAAGGTTGTGGGCGGCGTTTCGACCCATTTGCCGCTCAAGGTTAACAGCGGCGGCGTCATGCCCATCATCTTTGCGGTTTCGATTTTGACTTTCCCGCAGACGATTGCGCTGTTTGCCGGCAGCCAGGGCGCCTTTGGCAGCGCACTAACGTGGTTCAAGACGGCCTTTGGCTGGGGTGAGCCGCTTTACACGCTGACTTACGTTATTCTGATCATCTTTTTTGCACACTTTTATCTTTCGATTATTTATAACCCGGACGAAGTTGCGGACAACGTCCGGAAGCAGGGCGGTTTCATTCCGGGTATTCGCCCCGGCAAGCGGACGGCCGATCACCTGGACGAGGTGCTGACCAAGATCACCTGGGTCGGCGGCATTTACCTGGCCGTCATCGCCTTGATTCCGGAAATCATGCTGGCAGGTTTGCGCCTTAACCACCTGCCGGTGTGGTTGGGGGGCGGCTGGTTTGACGCCCATCTCCCGGGCTGGCTTTTGCATGGTCTGGCGATCAACTTTTACTTTGGCGGAACTTCCTTGCTGATCGTGGTGGGAGTCGCCATGGATACGATTCAGCAAGTTGAAGCCCAGTTGATCATGCGGCATTACGAGGGTTTTTTGAAGAAAGGCCGAGTGCGCGGGCGGCGTGCGGCATCGTGAGCCTAAATAGGCGAAGAGAGACGGATGAAAGCACGGCTGCTAATCTTACTGGGCCCGCCCGGCGCCGGCAAAGGCACGCAGGCGCGCGCCATTGCTACGGAGTTTGGCATTCCTCACGTTTCCACGGGGGACATCCTTCGGGAAGCTGCACGGAATGGCACTAGCCTGGGCCTGGCGGCCAAGGCTAAGATGGATAGGGGAGAGTTGGTTCCGGATGAAGTGGTTTGCAGCATCGTTGAAGAACGGATCAGCAAACCGGATTGCCGGGACGGCGTGATCCTGGACGGATTCCCCCGGACGCTTGGACAGGCCCGTTTCCTGGACGAATATCTTCACCAGAACGGGAGCGGCGATCCGCTGGTTTTGAACCTGCAGTTGGAGCCGGAACTGGTGGTCAAGCGGCTGACCGGGCGCCGCGTCTGTCCGAAATGTGGCGAGATTTACAATCTTTACCTCGATCCTCCAGGTAAGGATGGTGTCTGTGACAAGGATGGAGGCCCGCTGATTCAGCGGCAGGACGATAACGAGGAGACGATTCGGCAGCGTTTGGTGGCCTACGAACACGAAACCGTTCCTCTGATCGACTATTACCGGCGCAAGAACGTCTTGCACGATGTCGACGGAAGCGGTGATCCGGAAGCCATTTCGGAAAACCTGCTGGCCTTTTTGAAGAGCGCATGATTATTTGCAAGTCGGCTGCGGAAATTGAAAAGCTTCGCCGCTGCGGGAAACTGGTGAGAGAAGTTCTGGAAGAAGCGCGCGATCAGGCCCGCCCCGGAGTGACGACTTTGGACCTGGAAGCGTTCGTGGAGCGGCGTTTGGCACAGGCCAGCGCGAGGCCGGCTTTCAAGGGCTATCGGGGGTATCCCTGCTGCTTGTGCGCGTCGGTAAACGATCAGATTGTCCACGGTATTCCTTCTGACCGCAGTCTGAAGGAGGGAGACATCGTGAGTCTTGACTTGGGCGTGATCATTGACGGCTTTTATGGCGACGCCGCGCTCACTGTGCCCGTGGGGGAAATTTCCGAACCGCTTCGCAAGCTGCTTCGCGTAACGGAGGAATCATTGCACCTGGGGATTGATCAGGTGCGGCTGGGAAATCGCTTGGGGGACGTTTCTTCTGCGATTGAAACCTATGTGGTGAGCAATGGGTTTTCGGTGGTGCGGGAGTTCGTGGGCCATGGAATCGGCCGCGAGCTTCACGAGGAGCCGCAAATCCCGAATTTCGGCCCGGCGGGTTACGGGCCTGTGTTGAAAGAAGGAATCGTCCTGGCGATTGAGCCCATGGTGAACGTCGGCTCTGCCGGTATGCGGATTTTGGACGATCGTTGGACCGCGGTTACTAAGGACGGCGCCTATTCCGCGCACTTTGAGCACATGGTTGCGGTAACGCGTAATGGGCCGGACGTCTTAACGCGTTTGTAAACTCCGGCACGGGCCGGAGGCCGGGCTCGCTTAGCGGGTTCGAATGCTGATGAGCAGAGTATATGGCCAAAGAAGAAGCCATTGAGGTTATGGCAACGGTGGTTGAATCGCTCCCCAATGCCATGTTTCGCGTGGAGCTGGAGAACAAACACCGTGTGCTTGCGCACATTTCGGGCAAGATGCGGAAGAATTTTATCCGAATCCTTCCGGGCGATAGGGTTGCGGTCGAGCTTTCTCCGTATGATTTGACGCGTGGCCGAATCGTTTATCGTTATAAGTGAACTGCGGAGTCTGGTTGAATTCAGACATTGCTCTCTCCTCACAGGTGGAGGGAGGCGGAAGTCGAGGTTGAGCATGAAAGTACGTTCTTCAGTGCGGAAAATATGTTCCAAGTGCAGGTTTGTCCGGCGTGGCCGGGTGCTGCGGGTTATTTGTGAGAACCCTAAGCACAAGCAGCGCCAAGGCTAAGCCGCCTCGGATGAGGATATTCAGGCCGGCAGGACACGCCCTGAGGCTGAGGGCGGATTGAGGTAAGCGTAGGCGGGAGGTTTTTATGGCACGGATTTCGGGAGTCGATTTACCGGTCCACAAGCGAGCTGAAATCGGGCTCACTTACATTCACGGGATCGGCCGCTCCAGGTCGAATTCAATACTGGGCCGCGCAGGAGTTGACCCCAGCAAGAAGGTCAAGGACCTGACTGAGCATGAGGTTACGGAGATTCGCCGGATCATTGAAGAAGAAGGACGGGTGGAAGGCGACCTCCGCAAAGAGGTTTCCTTAAACATCCGGCGGCTGATTGAAATCGGGTCCTACCGGGGGATGCGGCATCGCCGCAATCTCCCCCTGCGTGGACAGCGGACGCATACTAACGCCCGGACGCGTAAGGGTCCGCGCAAGGGAACGATTGCCAACAAGAAGAAGGCAACCGCCAAGACCTAGAGTTGTTGAAGCCTCGCAGGACGGGGCCGGGAGATTGGACGGAGGAGCATGGCCAAAGATACAGGCAAGGCAGGAAAGAAGAAGACTTTCAAGAAGCGCGACCGCCGGGTGGTTCCGCACGGCATAGCCCACATTCGGGCGACCTTCAACAACACCATGGTGTGCATCAGCGATCCGGACGGCAAGACTCTGTGCTGGTCGAGCGCCGGGGCCCTAGGCTTTCGGGGCTCCCGCAAGGGAACTCCCTTCGCCGCGCAACAGGCGGCGTCCCGGGTTGCCAGTGCTGCGCGCGATCACGGCATGCGGAGCGTGGAAGTGCGCGTGAAGGGTCCGGGAGCGGGGCGTGAATCGGCGATCCGAGCGCTCGCGGCTTCTGGCCTGGAAGTCCGTCACTTGAAAGATGTGACCCCAATCCCGCACAATGGTTGCCGTCCGCCAAAACGCCGCCGCGTGTAAGCACCGCGCGTGGTTCGAAAAGGGTCCGGGAGTAACGAAAATTGAGCAGCGGAGAAGCTCTCCGGTGCTGACTTTGCCAAGGTGAGAAGTTAGAGGAGGGTTGTTTGGCAAGATATCGCGAAGCAGTTTGCCGGCTATGCCGGCGCGAAGGGCAAAAGCTCTTCTTAAAAGGTCAGCGCTGCCTGACGGACAAGTGCGCCATTGAGAAGCGGAATTTCCCTCCCGGCGAGCACGGGAAGGCTCGGCGTCCCAAGCCGCATGGGTATGGCATCCAGCTTCGGGAGAAGCAGAAAGTCCGGCGGCTCTATCAGGTGCTGGAGGATCAGTTCCGCAACTATTTTGAGACTGCGGCCAGCCGTAAGGGTGTTACCGGCGAGATGCTGCTGATGATGCTCGAACAAAGGCTGGATAACGTTGTTTATCGGCTGGGGATGGCGACGTCGCGCGCGGAAGCGCGCCAGTTGGTTCGCCACGGCCACATCGAAGTTTCCGGGAGGAAGGTAAGCATTCCCTCTTTCCAGGTGGTTCCGGGGCAGGTGGTGGCGGTTCGGGAGAAGAGCCGCAACCTGGCGGTGATCCAAAGGTCGCTCGATATGGCGGGGAATCGCGGTGTTCCTTCCTGGCTGTCGCTTGACAGGGAGAATCTGAAGGCTCAGGTGATTTCAATGCCCAAGCGCGAGGATGTGAGCTTCCCGATCCAAGAACAGATGATCGTCGAGCTTTATTCGAAATAGCGGTTGATTCAAGATTCAGATTACTGGAGACCGTGGTAGCGGCTTCAGGGAGGTGAAGGGATTATGCTCTGGAAAGGCTTTCAAAAGCCCAAGCGGATGGTATGCAATACCGATACACTGACCGACAAGTACGGGCAGTATACGGCCCAGCCCTTTGAGCGTGGCTTCGGAACAACGATCGGCAACGCGCTGCGGCGGGTCCTGCTTTCCTCGATTGAAGGGGCTGCGATCACGGCGGTTAAGATTGAAGGCGTGATGCACGAGTTTTCGTCCATTCCCGGCGTGGTGGAAGACGCCACGGACATCATCTTGAACCTTAAGCAGATTCCTTTGAAGATGAATGCCGAGGGGCCCAAGTCTCTGATCCTCGAGGTTGATAAGCCGGGCGAAGTGACCTCGCGCATGATCCAGGAGAACGCTGAGATTGAAATCCTGGACAAGGACGCCTATATCGCTACGGTGAGTGAAGGCGGCAGCCTGCGGATTGAAATGCGGGTCAAGAACGGCCGGGGCTACGTTTCAGCCGAGAAGAACTTTGATGAAGACCTCCCGATCGGCTACATTCCGGTGGACTCGGTCCACTCTCCGATTCGCAAGGTGAACTATGCCGTGGAGGCAGCTCGGCTGGGGCAGATGACGGATTACGACAAACTCACTCTGGACGTCTGGACCAATGGAGCGGTCACGCCGCAGGACGCAATCGGACTGGCGGCCAAGCTTCTTAAAGACCACATGAACATCTTTATCAATTTCGAGGAAGGCGCGGTTTCCGAGGAGGCCATCGAAGAAAAACCGGCTGTCGTCTACAACGAAAACCTTGACCGCTCGGTGGAGGAACTGGAACTCTCCGTGCGTTCCTACAATTGCCTTAAGAACGCCAATATCGCCACCATCCGTGAGCTGGTTCAAAAGTCCGAACAGGAAATGCTGAAGACCAAGAATTTCGGCCGCAAATCTCTTAACGAAATCAAAGAGATTCTCCACGCCATGGGCCTGGGGCTGGGCATGAAGTTTGATGAGCGGGGCAATCCGCTTCCGCTGAGCCCGGAGCCTTCAGACCAGCCCGTTTGGGGGCAGGAAAGCTAACCATGCGTCATCGTAACTACGGAAGAAAACTCGGCAGGAACACCGAACATCGGCGCGCCCTTTTGCGAAACTTGGTGACATCGTTGATCCTGGACGAGCGGATTGAAACGACGGTTCCCAAAGCCAAGGAAGCACGCGCCGTAGCTGAGCGGGTGATTACCTGGGGCAAGCGGGGCGACCTGCACTCGCGGCGTCTCGCGGCAAGTTACTGCCTGTCCGCACCCGCCGTCAAGAAACTCTTTGAGGATGTCGCCAAGAGGTTTGAGTCCCGCAACGGCGGGTACACTCGCATTGTGCGGACCGGGTGGCGACGTGGCGACGGCGCTGATACAGCGATCCTCGAACTGATCGGAACGCAGGTTCTCCAACAGCGGGCGGAACTTCTTGCCAAACGAGCGGAGCGGCGGAAGAAGGCTGCAGAGGACGCCGCTGCCCAGCAGCAGCAACTCCCGCCCAATGTCGGCGAAGAGGAAAAGTAACTCTTCTTGCCCATTTGGGCAGGGAATGATTAGCAACCATAATTTGACGGGGCGCGAGCCATCGGTCGCGCCTTTTCTTTTTCCTAGGCAGTTGAAAGGTTGATACTCCTTGGCGCTGTGCCATATTGGTTGACCTGCGGCCGGGAATTGCAGGGGGGCGAGAGCGCTTAGGGCTGTGCCGGTGGCTGCGCAGCGGGCTGGGCTGGCAGCAAACCCAAGGAGTCCGGGGAGGGAAGTGGTTTCCCCTGCTTGTACTCGCTCCGGATTTGGGCAAATTTTGCGATGAGGTCCTGCCATAAGCGGCCGTTGCGGTCATAGAGCTGGAGCACGTTGGGTAGCCAAGTGGGAAGGTTCTCGCTGAGCCAGAGTTTGCGATACATTTCCTTCAGGCGGGTGTTGTAATCCCGCAGGTCTTCGAGGCGGCCGTCCGTGGAGGTGATCTCGGAGATATCGGCGGCGACCGATCCTTCGTGGTTTTGCTGAGCTTGCTGCACCGCGTCCAGGTAGCGGTCAGAGATTTCCTGAGCGTACTGGTAGCGCATGCCGAGTGCGTCCAATCGGAGCGCTGCGAACTCCAGGCTTGCCAGGGTGCTAGCGTTGCGCTTGGCGCGCGAAGCGCCTTCCACAAAAACCGTGTACGACTCTTCGGCGGTTTGCCGGATCAGCGAGGCGACGGGTAACGCCTGCAGGGTATCCTCCCGTCCCAGAGTGGAGAACGGGTCTCTCCAGAACAGGTGGTCGCCGGTACCTCCGAAGTGCATATCGTAAGTGTCGATGGGCTTTGCAGCGCGCATCACTTCGTTAAGATGTCCTAGGACCAAGATTGCGTCGGCGAAGCGGTGATCAGTGTTTCTGTAAAATACCCAATCGAACTTGAGGTTGAAATCCTGGACGGTAGGTTCGCCGGGTTCCCAGGCACACGCCGCACCGTAAACGATCGACCACCAGTTGGGCCCGTAGAGCGTCTCCCCGTCGTCATTCCAGACGGTGATGATGGTCCCAATGGCCCCTGCATTTTTCCCCTCGGCGATAAAGTGGCTGATGTTGTAGGCGGCTTCTTCGTAGTCCGGCACGATCAACTTGGTATTGCCCGCCCAAGGGCAGACAAAGATGCGCATTCCCGTACCCTCAAAAGGCTTGAGCCAGCGGCTGTAACTTGGTTGGGCGGCATATTCCCAGCTCGCCACAATCAAATTCTTGGGTAGGCTGGAAATCATGTCGGGATGCTCCACGGCAATGTCTCCCCAAAACATGACTTGCTTGTTGTAGCTTTCAACCAGCTTCGCCACGCGAATCAGATTGTCAACGTAGACTTGCCCGTAACCTTCCTTGGCGATCAGGTCCTTCGTGCGGCCTTTCCCTAGCTCAACCGTTTCATCGCAGCCGATGTTATAAAACGGGGAAGGGAACACCGGGACCATTTGCTGATACATGTTATTGAGAAAACCGATCTCGCCGGGGTCCTCGGGCGCCAGCACATGCCCGTGCGGCAACTCGGCAAGGCCGCTATATTGTTCAAACCGAAGGAGTTGGTGCAGGTGTCCGCACGCTTCGGTGGATGGGACAATCTCCACATGGTAGCGGGCGGCATAAGCCACCAGATCGTTCCAGTCGGAGCGTGAAAGGGTGTCACTGAGCAGTCCCACCAGCGGTTGGCCGTTTAGCCGGAAGGAGTCTTCCATGTAAACGTAGAGTTGGTTCAGTTTGAATTGTGCGATTGTGCGGACGATGTATTTGAGGTAGCTGAGCTTGGGAACCGGTCCGCGGCTTAGGTCAACCTGGGTGCCGCGGTATTGCAAGGTCGGCCAGTCACGCACCCGGGCCGCCAGAATCTCAGCGTTGTCTTTTCCGGGCACCACAAGCTGGCGCAGTGTCTGGGCGCCGTAAAAGAGTCCCGCGCTGTCTTTCCCCGCCACCAGTACTTTGTTCTCTTTGACTTCAAGGACGTAACCCTGATCCTCCACGCCTTCTGTTTCCAGGTGCCATGCGCCGAGCAGGGCTTCCATTTGCGGTTGGTCGAACCTCCCCATGATGATGGAGGGCGCACCCTTCGGCGGCTCCGGCAGGGCTACGACGGCAAACTGGTGGCCGGTTACCAGCTCAAGTTCCCGCTGAACACTTTGCGCCGCGTAACGATCTTGAGGAGCCACGGGCGTCATCAGGACGATCTTCAGGTTTGAGGTCACCTGAAAAGGACGTCCTCTGCTTTCCAGTTGCCGGGGTTGCGGGACCAGAAGCGGCTGCATGGCCAGAAGTTTTCCGGCCATTCCAACCGTGGCCGCCAGGACCAGGAAAAGAACCAAACCGCGCAGGGGGGCTCTGAGGACGGGCAGTCGGGCAAGATTGAAGAACTTCATCAGGGCCTCCAGCGGCGTGGAAGAATCAACCGGGGCAAAACCGGTTGTTCAATCGTGGGAATGGGCCAGTCTATTGAGTTCGGCTTCCTTGTGTCAAGGCTTACCTCATCGGAACTGCTGTGCAGGCAATAGTAATGCCAAGCCGCGCCTTTCCGCAGGATTGTGAGGCTATAATAAGATTTTGGGTTTTCCGGTCAATTCAGCAAGACGGCAAGCGGGAGCAAATGAACTTCAAACTGGTCGCCAATTATGTTCCCAAGGGAGACCAAGGCGCTGCTATCGAGCAGCTGCTGCGCGGTGTTGCCGACGGGCGCCAACACCAGGTCCTGCTGGGGGTCACTGGCTCCGGAAAGACCTTTACGGTGGCCAAGGTGGTGGAATCGGTCAACCGGCCGACGCTGGTTCTGGCTCATAACAAGACTCTTGCCGCCCAGCTCTATCATGAATTTAGGAGTTTCTTCCCCCAGAACGCGGTGGAGTATTTCGTCAGCTACTACGATTATTACCAGCCAGAAGCGTACCTGCCTTCCAGCGATGTTTACATTGAAAAGGAAGCTACGGTTAACGACGAGCTGGATAAGCTGCGCATGTCTGCTACCCGGTCCCTGTTCGAGCGCCGCGACTGCCTGATTGTGGCCAGCGTAAGCTGCATTTACGGCCTGGGATCGCCGGAAGCCTACTATGGGATGCTGCTGTTGCTGGAGAAGGGCCAACGAATTTCTCGCCGGGATATCCTTCATCGGCTGGTTGAGATCCAATACGAGCGGAACGATACCGATTTTCGCCGGGGAACTTTCCGGGTTCGAGGCGACGTGATCGAAGTCTATCCCACTTACGACGACAACGCCTGCCGGATTGAGCTCTGGGGCGATGAGGTTGAATCCTTGGCTCAGATCGATCCGCTTTTCGGCCAGGTCAAGCAAACCTATACGCGCCTGCCCATCTACCCTCGCACGCATTACGTGATGCCGCCCGAGAAACGGGAATTGGCGATCGAAAGAACTCTTAGTGAGCTTGAGTGGTGGCGAGGCGAGCTGGAAAAGCAGGGAAAGGTGGTGGAAGCGCAGCGCATCCATCAGCGCACCATGTTTGACGTGGAAATGATGAAGGAGATGGGGTATTGCCACGGCATCGAAAACTATTCGCGGCACCTTTCCGGCCGTTTGCCGGGCGAGCCGCCACCCACCCTGCTCGATTACCTGCCGCAGGACGCGCTGATCTTTATTGACGAGAGCCACCAGACCGTCCCGCAACTTCACGGAATGTACCGGGGAGACCGCTCAAGAAAACAGAACCTGGTTGATTATGGCTTCAGGCTTCCCTCCGCCCTCGACAACCGTCCCCTTACTTTTGAGGAATTCGAACACCGCGTGGGTCAGGTTCTTTACGTCTCCGCGACGCCGGGCCCTTACGAGCTGACGAAATCGGGGGGTGAAGTGGTCGAACAGATCATCCGTCCAACGGGCCTGCTGGACCCCGAAATCGAAGTCCGCCCCACCCGTAACCAGGTGGATGATCTTCTGGCAGAAATCCGCGCCCGCACGGAAGCGAACGAGCGAGTCCTGGTGACGACGCTGACCAAGCGCATGGCGGAGGACCTGGCGGAGTATTACGCAGAAGTCGGCGTGCGTTGCCGTTATTTGCACTCCGAGGTTGAGACTTTAGAGCGGGTGAAGATTCTCCGTGACCTACGACGCGGCGAGTTTGACGTTCTGATCGGCATCAATCTGCTTCGGGAAGGGCTTGATCTGCCGGAAGTTTCGCTGGTGGCCATCCTGGACGCGGATAAAGAAGGCTATCTTCGCTCCACAGGCGCTTTGATCCAGACCATGGGACGTGCCGCTCGAAACCTGCACGGGAGGGCGATTCTCTACGCCGACCGAATTACCGACTCCATGCGTGAAGCGATGTCGGAAACCGCGCGGCGGCGAGCCAAGCAGGTGGAGTACAATGAGGCGAACGGCATCACCCCGGAGAGCATCATCAAGCCTGTGGACATGGCGCTGGTCGCCATTGCGGAGGCGGACTACGTCACGGTTCCGAGTGAAGCCGACACAGAGGAGGTTACTTCTCAGGATCAACTGGACGCTCTGATCTCAAGCCTGGAGAAACAGATGCGCGACGCTGCCAAGGAGTTTGAGTTTGAAAAGGCGGCTCAGCTTCGGGACCGCGTCAAGGCCCTGCGAGAGAAGGGGGCGGGATTTATTCCGGTTGGGAGCGCGGCGCAGCAGGAAGACGGAACGCCTCAAGGCTGATGAGCCCTCTGTTCC
>JBJKQF010000304.1:0-3699 GCA_046705545.1 Terriglobia bacterium | reverse complement strand
CCTTGCTGCTGTCCCGCGAAAATTCCATGCTCATCACGGTCCCTTGATGCCCGGACAGCACGGAGACAAATTTGTGCTCGCTTAAGCGCACCACAATTGGATCCGGAGAGCCCCCTCCGACGATCTGCGAGAGGAGCATCCAGTGGCCGTTTGGGGAGAACGTAAATTGGCGCGGTTCACGCGTAAGATCGGGGACCTTGATTTCTCCGGCCAGATGCTTGGAAACGTCGTAAATGATGAAGGAGCTAGTATGGTACATGGCCAAGTAGCCGATGCGAGGGAAGTACAGGGGGCGCCCAAATCCCGGCTTGGCTCCGAACGCTTCCACTTTGCCCTCGACTGCGTCCTGGTTGATGTTCCAAGCAAATCCCAGCAGGGGAGTCGGCGCTGGGCGACTTCCCTTTTCGTCAATCACGCCGGTACCCAGCAAATAGAGTGTGTTGAGACCCAAAAAATTCGCTGATTGAATCGACAGATCGCGGAGGTGGGGGATTTGGGGGTGCAGCGCCTTTTCAAGACTGCCATCCGCCAAGTTCATGATTGCGACCTTGCCCTCAACCGCCACAGCCAGACGGGTCCCATCGGGTGAAAAGGCCCCGGCGGGGGAATAATCCAAGGCCAGATGTCCTTCCACGTGTCCGCTGTTGGTCCACGAGGAATTCTGGGAAACGGACGGCACGGTTTCAAGCTGGGGCGCTGGCGGACGGCCATACAAAAAATGTGCGCCCCCAAGCAGAACGAAGAAAACCGTTGGGCCGAGCAGCCAGATCAGTTTCTTTCCCGCAAGCGCGTTGATTATTCTCAAACAATTTCTCCATGTGCCAGCCGCTTGACCAGAGCGCGATCAGCTTCGAGAAAATTGTACCGGGCGAGTTCGCTGCGCGGCGCCCATTGAATGGCCTCGAAAACGCGGTTCGAAAGGTCTCCCTGGTGGGAGGTGACCTGGAAGAAGATCACTTCCACGTAGCGATCGGGATAGCGGTGGCGTAGCCGGTAAACTTCCTCGCCAATCTCGGCTACAATGCCCAGCTCTTCCTCAAGCTCCCGCCGCAGGGAACTCTTGAGTTCCTCGCCATTCCGGACTTTGCCCCCGGGGAATTCCCACTGAAGCCCGTAAGGGTCGGTGTGATGTCGCTGGCAGATCAGGATTTCTTGCCCGCGCAGAAGGATTCCTGCGGTCACCAGTATGGGTCGACCTTCATTCATCTGATGATAGTCTAACAGACCTGTGGCGTTGGTGGTGGTATAAGGAGACGCTCCGGATAGTTCGACTTGGGCTCGGTAAAGGATATTGGCCAGATAGTTGCGCTTGGGTGGTGTGAACTTCCGAGGCAGCACAAGATTTAAGCTCCGCTTGGCATTTCCCTGTGCCTTGGGGAGAAGGGCGCAGGGTTGCTGGGTTCAGGTGGCGCTCGGGAATCGATGTAAGTTCATCAGGGAGCTGCTCGTAGAGCCCTTCCGTCCTCAGAGGGGGACGTTCAGGCGCGAACACGGAATATTCTCCTTCGGGCGATGAAGCTTTCCTTCCTGCCTCCTTTATGCCGTGACACCCTTCAGGCAATCAGCCTCCTGAACTACCGCGGGCGTCTCGACCAAGGTGACTTTGCGAAGGCCACGCACAGAGTTGCATAAATAGATTGCCTCTGCGGCGCGCAGGTCCGCGGGCGTGAGTATGCGCTCGGAGGCGCGGGCTTCGCGCTCCAGAAGATCCTGCCGGTAAACCCCCGGCAGCAAGCCGCACTCTACAGGCGGTGTAAACAAGCGGCCGTCAATCTCCAGGAAGATATTGTGGATCGCTCCCTCGGTCAGCTCTCCTTTCTCATTGATGAAGAGGACGTCCGCGTGTCCCTGTCGTCGAGCTTCGGCGTGCCAATGCTCGTACAAATTGCGGTAAGTCGTCTTGTGAAAGAGGAGCTTGTCCTGCGAAGACCTCGGCACGGGCGCGAGGATTACCGTCTCGCCAATCGGCGGCGGGTCGAGCGTCTTATTATCGAGCGAAGTTTTTCCATCCACATCCAGCAGCAGCCGGACTTTGTATACGCGACCGGAAACCAGCGCATTTTGATTGTCTTCGAGGGCCGACACAATTTGAGGCTCGTCAAACGGAAAGTCGAAATACGCTGCCGAAGCTTTCAGCCGCTCCAGATGCTGCCGCAGGAAATGATATTCACCGTCCCAACGGAGACTCTCCAGTAGCTGGAAGCTCGGGTCAGAGCGAGTGAGGAACTGCATCTTGAGCAAGCACTCGGCATATTCCTGGCGGGGACGCGAATCAAAGACGATGCCGCTTCCGACTCCGAACTCGCCGCCGGAGGCATTTAGAACCATTGTGCGGATAGGCACGCTGAAGACCGCATCGCAGTTCGGGGAAAAATACCCGATAGCCCCGGTGTACACGCCCCGCGGAGACTCTTCCACCTCCTGGATGATTTGCATGGTACGACACTTGGGTGCCCCGGTAACCGAGCCGCTGGGAAAAATCGCTCGGAAGAGGCCGTAGAGGCTGGTTCCGGGAAGCAACGTTGCGGAGATCGTGGAGGTCATCTGGAAAAGGGTCTTGTGGGTCTCGACGGCGAAAAGCTCGTCTACCCGGACGGAACCGGGCTGCGCGATCCTGCCCAGGTCATTGCGCATCAAGTCAACGATCATCACGTTTTCACTGCGGTTCTTGGGGTCTGCCCGTAGCCATTTCCTGATCTCTTCGTCCTCGGCGAGGGTCCGGCCCCGCGGGGCTGTGCCTTTCATGGGCCGGGTGATGATCCTGCCACCCTGGAGCCGAAAGAAGAGTTCCGGAGAAAGCGACAGGATGTGATGATTCCCGGCATGAATGAGCGCTGCGTAGGGGACTTTCTGCTGGTTTCGCAGGGAAGCGAAAAGCGCCGCAGGAGATCCGGAATACTCAAATCTGGCTCTTGTTGTGAAATTGGCCTGATAGGTGTCGCCCGCCGTGATGTATTCGCGGAGGGCCTCAACCTTTGCGCAATACTCCTCCGGTGTAATCTCGAGCCCCAGGCGGGAGATAGACGGGAAATTGTCCGCGTGTCGTCCCGACGGAGTTGATTGTCGTCCGGCTGGTGGCGAGTCCCCTTGGAACCCGCCGGTTTGGTGGTCGAAGATGAATGGCCCCTCGTAGACGCCAAACCAGGCGAGGGGAAGGGAAGCTTGCTTGGGAGGACGAAGGGCGGCGCTGGGTTCGAAGTGGTAGCCGCACTCGTAGCTCATGAAGCCTGCGACATAACAGCCCTTTGCAAGACATGCCTCGATTTGCCGGAAAAGCCCCGGAATTTCCGAGAGGGCTTCCACAGCCAGGACCCTCTTGGGATTCATAAAGAAATAGCTGCGCTGTATGTCGATGTCAGGTCGGGAGGTTTCTAAAAGGACGCTGTCCGAAAGGGACGCCACAGTTGCGTAATATTTGGAAGGGAGTTCAATCAAGCTTACCACCGATCAACTAAATGTTGGAACGCCCGCATCTTGAGACCGTCACCGGTGGGAAGCTTCTGCCGGAGAAGGTTGCGTAGAACCCCAGTCGCCGCCCCCAATCGCGGAAGGGGTCTGGATTTTCGCAAGAGTATCGCCTGCTCGACCTGCGGCTTCGCTAGGCACCTGACGGCGCCCAACACCCAAAACATAGCACATGGCCCCGCAGCCCGGCGCGAATTTTACGGTACTCAAGACAAGGGCCCCGATGGTTTGACC
>JBJKQF010000303.1:0-53794 GCA_046705545.1 Terriglobia bacterium | reverse complement strand
ACTCTATCGACCGGGGGGCTGGGTGTGGCTTCCTGGAGATACGGCACCCAGGCGGACAATGTTCTGGAGCTTGAAGTGGTAACCGGAGAAGGGGAAGTTGTGCGCTGCTCGAAGGAGAAGAACCAGGACTTGTTCGACGCAGTTCGCGCGGGCATGGGACAGTTTGGAGTGATGACCGAGGCCACGGTGAACTTTCGGACTCACCAGCCTCGGTTTCGTTCTTACAATGTGCTTTATGACGAAATGGCCGTTCTCATGGATGATCTGAAAATGGTCATGGCCGGGGAGAGGTTCGATTACCTGGAATCCTGGTGTGTGCCGTGTCCGCAAGGGTTCAAGCAGGTGGGCGATACCCGCCAGGCTTTTGCGCAGTGGTTTTATCCTTTACACGCCACCATTGAAACGGACGGAAAGCCGGACCCGAAGCTTGATGAGAGACTACAGGGGCTCAAGTTTTATAAGCATGTACACACTGAAGAAGGCGCGTTGACGGATTTCTTCGCCCGGCTTGATGCGCTATTCGCCATCTGGAAGCGAACGGGGGTTTGGGAGTTTGCGCATCCCTGGATGGAGTGTGTCCTGCCTTGGCAGACCACGCCGGTCTATATTGGACAAGTCCTGCAAAACATGCCGCCGCAAGCCATCGCGGGCGGGCACATTCTGCTATGGCCGTCGCGGGGGAATTCCTCCTCCGTTCCGCTATTTATGCGCCCGACAACCGACCTGCTAATGGGCTTTGGAATTCTGCCAGCGGTTCCGCAGCGCTTTTTGGAGGAGGCGCTGCCCAAGCTGAACATGGCCAGCCAGGCCTGCATGATGATGGGCGGCAAGCGATACCTGTCCGGTTGGATTGCTTTTGACGCCGCGCAATGGAAGTCTCATTACGGAGACAAGTGGCCCGTGGTCAATAGCTTGAAAAAGAAATTCGATCCGCATGGGGTCGTGAATCCTGGGTTTTTGAAATACGACTAAAGTATTCTGTATAGCAAGACGCAATGGGCGTATACTCCGCCCGGTATGATGTTCCTTCCATGATCGGCGGCCTGGGCCGCGAGGGCGCACGCGGGGTCTATCGCAAAAATCTGGTGGGCAGGTTCTTTCCGCCCAGCGTGTAGATGACGAACGTTCAACCACGATGTGAACCGGTCAGCGCATAGTCGAATCCGTCACGATGTTTGCTCCACGGCGGAAATGACGGGTTACGGCCGGATGTCCCCTTAATCAGGAAGCGTGGTGAGATAGTCTTGGCCCCGTGTGTAAGACGCTCTGCTGAAATTCGAACCGGAGGATGATCTCTCCATGTCCAACGAAAAGACGCGCCGCGAGTTTCTTACGGGAGTAGGAAGCGGGTTGGTTGCTCTAACTGTGGCCACCTCCTACGGAGCCCTTAGTCCGGAAGAGGCTCGAGCGAAGGGCGTGCCTTTCAAAATCCTAAGCGAAGGGGAAGGGAGAACGCTCGAAGCCCTTGGCGACACCCTTTTGCCAGGCGCGGCCACGGCTGGCATCGCGCACTATGTGGACAGTCAATTAGCCAGTGAGACGCCCCTGTTGATGCTCCGATACATGGACTATCCGGAGTCCTTTATCGGCTTCTACCGGCAGGGCCTGGCATCGCTGGAAAGTCTTGCCGTGGCCCGCCACGCTCACTCGTTTGCGGAACTTCCTTCTCCTCAGAGGGAC
Organism: Terriglobia bacterium; assembly: GCA_046705545.1. Lineage (GTDB taxonomy): Bacteria > Acidobacteriota > Terriglobia > UBA7540 > UBA7540 > JAMCXS01. The sequence continues at coordinate 52,114 of JBJKQF010000303.1, read as the reverse complement.
GGTCTGATCCGGGAGATTTCGCAGAAGAATCCGGCGGATTGGAGCGGGCCGCCCGCGCCTCTGTTCTATTTTGTGACGCGCAGCGACGCAGTGGACACTTACTACGGAACCCAGGAGGGCTTTGCGAGGCTCAACATTCCCTATATGCCTCACATTGTGCCGCCGGAAAAGTGGTGAATGCTGATGTCCGGAAATAGAGTGGATGCGGTGATTGTCGGAGCGGGCGCTGCCGGGAGCCTGCTCGCAGCCAAGTTATCACAAGCGGGCAAGAGCGTCTTGATTCTGGAAGCCGGGCCACCTCGCCAAATGGGGGACTTATACAGTTCCCAAATTTGGGCACGCCGTTTGAAGTGGGCCGGGCCCGCGGTTGAAACCGGCGGCAAGGACCCTCTATCCGTCGGCTTCGGCGCGGGTTGGGGGACCGGAGGCGCAGCCCTGCATCATTACGCTTGCTGGTTTCGATTGCACCCAGAAGACTTCCAGATGAAAAAGCTCTTTGGTAAGGGACTGGATTGGCCTCTTGACTATGCCGCCTTGCGTCCTTTTTACGATCAAATCCAGCGGGAAGTGGGGATTTCCGGTGACGCGAAGCAGGAAGTTTGGCGTCCCGAAGGCGAGCCCTACCCAATGCCGCCGCTGCAGGTTTTTAACCAGGGGCGCCTCATCGCGGGGGGATTCAAGAAGCTCGGCCTGCGAACTTCACCGCTGCCAATGGCAATCAACTCGGTGCCTTACAACGGACGCCCTCCCTGCATCTACGATGGCTGGTGTGATGCGGGATGCCCCATTTATGCCCTGGGCAATCCGTTGGCAGTCTATCTTCCCCAAGCATTGAAGGCCCAGGCAAAGGTTTTGAACCATTGCTCCGTAACCCGGGTCCTGACGAATCGTCCAGGAGACCATGCGACGGGCGTGGAATACTTTAATGCGCAAGGCCAGAGGAAGGAGTTGGAAGCGCGGGTTGTGATCCTCGCGGCGTACGCATTTTCAACTCCTCGCATCCTGCTGAATTCCCGCCCCGGCGGGCTCGCCAATTCCAGTGGAACGGTGGGGCGTTACATGATGGCCCACGCCACTTCCAACGTGTACGGCTTGTTCAAGGAAGAGACCGAAAACCACATGGGAATGACCGGCGGGCAGCTGCTCTCGCAAGAGGGCTACGCCAAGGACCCCGGGAAGGGGTACGTGGCAAGTTCGCAGTGGTTGATTGGGAATGCCCTCAAGCCCAACGATCTTTTGGGCATAGCGAATACCAGGGTTGATCTGTTCGGCGACTCGTTGCACGGCTTCTTGCGCACCGCGGCGCGGCACCTTGCCACAATGACTTTTGTCGGCGAAGGAGCGCCGCAGGCTGAGAATCGGCTTGTTCTGAGCGAGAAGAAGGACCGCTATGGATTTCCTCTGGCGCAGGTGGCCCACCAATTTGGCCAGGACAGTATCCGCTGCTGGGAAGCCGGAGTTAAGCAAGGCAAAGCCGTCATGGAGGCGGCTGGCGCGTATGAGGTCTGGGCCAGCCGGCGGGCTCAAATGCATACGATGGGCGGCGCCATCATGGGGGATTCCGCCCGGAACTCTGTCACCAATAGCTATGGACAGACTCACGATGTTGCCAATCTGTTCACAGTTGGCACATCTCTTTTTCCCACGACTGGGGCGGTGAACCCAACTTTCACGCTGAGCGCCTTGGCGCTCCGATCGGCCCGTTATATCCTTCGCAACTGGCCGAAATTCTCATAAGATTCCGCCAGAAAAGCCGCTTGGCTCCTCCCCGCGGGGCATGCCGCTATCCCCTGAACACATTTATTCCATTGGCCTTTGGTCCGTTTCTTGACACGCGAAAGGCTCGCGTGTTACATTTCTTAGTCTTTTGTACACTGTAAGGATTCTACCCGTGAGGCCGGCCAACACGAATGGGTCAAATAACAACCCAGCTAGGGCAGCTTTTCGCCCAAACGATCCCGACCGTCGTCTTCGTCTTCTGTTTGGTGCTGGTTCTCGACCGGCTATTCTTTAGACCTCTCTCTCAAACTCTGGACGCGCGCGCCAAGGCTACCAGTGGGGCTCTGTCGGAGGCTCACGAGCAGGCTGTGACGGCGGATGAGAAATCGCATCAATACGAACAAGCTCTTCAGAAGGCCCGGCAGGAAATCTACCGACTTCGGGAGGCCGCCCGCCGCGAAGCGCTGAGCGAACGCGACAAGACGGTGCAACAGGCGCGCTCGGAGGCCGAAGCAGCGCTGGAAGCAGCGCAGAAATCCCTCCAGCAGGAAGTGGAGAAAGCGAAGGCGGAACTCCGCGTCACGGCTGAAGCGCTGGCTTCGGAAGTGGCGGACGTCCTTTTTACGCCGGGTTTGGGCCAGAGAGATCAAGAGGGAACTGAAGCATGAATCGAGCCGCAAGCCGCATGCTCCGCGTGGCGCTTTTGGGCCTCTGTTTGTCAGGCATCGGGTTTGCCGTTGCCGCGCCGGCTTTTGCAGCCGTGCCGCCCGGACAAGAAGAGACGAAGACCGCTAAGGAAAGCGGGATTGATCGCGAGCTTATTTTTGACATCGTCAACTTCGTTCTGCTGGTCGGTGTTCTAGTCTATCTCTACCGGAAGCACGGAAGAGGATTCTACACCGAGCGTTCGGAGGCCATCCGCAAGAGCTTGGAAGAGGCGCGCCAGGCGCTGGAGGATTCGCGAGCGAAGCTTGCCGCTGCTGAGAGCAAGCTGGCGCACTTTGAGGAAGAAGTCGCGTCCCTCAAAAAAAGGGCGGAAGAGGAGATTGCGCGGGAACGCGAAAGGACGCGGCAGGCTGCAGGGGAAGAGAGTGTCAAGGTCGGGGAGATGGCCAAGTTGCAAATTCAGGCGGCTACCAACGCGGCGAAGATGGAACTCAAAACCTACGTTGTGGATCAAGCTCTCGATCAAGCCGGAGGTCTGATTCGCAAGCGCCTGGACGAAAAGAACCGCCGCCGGATGGTAAGTTTTTTCCTGGCTGATTTGAAGTCGAAGATTAGCCGGAACTGAGTGTTGCACACACCTGCCCGGGGCGCTCCCTGCCGGGAGCGCTGAATAGGAAGGGATTTCAAAATGTCGATGGCAATCGCCAGCCGTTACGCTCGCGCTCTGGCCGATGTCTTGGGATCAGCCGAGGGTTACCGGACGGCCTTGAGTGAACTGGGAGACTTTGCCGCCGTTTGGCAGGAGAGCGGTGAGCTGCGGGACGTTCTGGTCTCTCCGGCCCTTTCCTCCGAGCAAAGAAGGAAGGTTCTCGACACCATTCTGGCGCGCCTGGGAACCTCGGTGACCGGCTCGAATTTCCTCCGAGTTCTGCTGATGAATTACCGCATCGCGTTGCTGGAGGAGGTCTTGGAGGCGTTTCGGAAGGTGGTTAACCAACGCTTGGGCATCGTTGAAGTTGAGGTGCTTTATGCCCAGGACCTTTCCGCTGAAGAGCAGGAAAAGCTGCGGGCAGAGTTTGCGGAATTGACCGGGAACAAAGTGGAAATGAAGTTCCAGCAAGAGGCGAAATTGTTGGGAGGCGTGCAGGCCCGCGTGGGAAGTACCGTCTATGACGGCTCCGTACAGGGATACCTGGAGCGTCTCCGCGAGCAGTTGAACGCAAGTTGATTTCAGGGTGGCGAGGGAAGCCGGGATCTCAAGGCAGCAAAGAAGAGGGACCGATCGAGTGTTCGGCCTTTTGGGGATTTTGCAGCCAGCCTGGTTACCTCAGCGCCTGGAAAGAGTTTAGACTGATGAAGCGGAAACCCTGAGGGCAGGGATACCCCGGCTCGCTGCGAGAAGGTTCTTCGTAGCGGGCGAAAGCAAAGGCACATGGCAAAAATAAGACCAGACGAAATTACGGAAATCATTCGGGAACAGATTGAGGACTTTGACCGCAGTGTAAGCGTCAGCGAGGTGGGCTCCGTGATGTCGGTGGGAGACGGCGTGGCGCGCATACACGGCCTGGAGCGCGCCATGGCGGGCGAACTCCTGGAGTTGCCCCACGGCGTTTCCGGCCTTGCTTTGAACCTGGAAGAAGACCAGGTGAGCGCCGTCCTGCTGGGAGATTACACGAAGATCCAGGAAGGGGACGTCGTCAAGCGCACCAAGCGGATTATGTCCGTGCCGGTGGGCGATGCTCTGGTGGGCCGCGTGGTTGACGCCGTGGGCCGTCCGACGGACGGCAAGGGGCCCATCCAGGCCAAAGAGTTCAGCCCGGTGGAGACCCTGGCGCCCGGAGTGGTGGATCGCATGCCGGTGCGCGAGCCCTTGCAAACCGGCTTGAAGGGAATCGACGGAATGATTCCCATTGGCCGCGGCCAGCGCGAATTGATCATCGGCGACCGGCAAACCGGCAAGACCGCCATCGGCATTGATACCATCCTCAACCAGCGCGGCGGGGATGTGATTTGCATCTACGTGGCTATCGGGCAGAAACGCTCGACGATCGCCCAGGTTATCAACATCCTCGAAGAATACGAGGCGATGAAGTACACGATTGTCGTCGAGGCCAGTTCGGCGGACCCCGCGCCCATGCAGTATCTCGCGCCCTATGCGGGCTGCGCGATGGGCGAGTACTTCCGCGACCATGGCCGCCACGCCCTCTGCATTTACGATGACCTTTCCAAGCACGCCGTCGCTTACCGTGAGATTTCTCTGCTCCTGCGGCGGCCGCCGGGCCGGGAGGCTTACCCTGGAGACGTTTTCTACCTCCACTCACGCCTCTTGGAGCGTGCCGCGAAGCTCAAGAAAGAAAAAGGCGGAGGATCCCTGACCGCTCTGCCGATCATTGAGACGCAGGCGGGAGATATTTCGGCTTACATCCCTACCAACGTGATTTCAATTACCGACGGGCAGATCTATCTTGAGTCGGACCTGTTCAACAGCGGCGTGCGGCCGGCCATCAACGTTGGCTTGTCAGTCTCGCGCGTGGGCGGCAACGCCCAGATCAAGGCCATGAAGCAAGTGGCCGGAACCCTGCGCTTGGGCCTGGCGCAATACCGGGAACTGGCGGCTTTTGAGCAGTTCGGGAGCGATTTGGACAAAGCCACGCAAGCGCAGTTGCGCAGCGGCCGCCGCCTGACGGAAATCCTCAAGCAGGACCAGTATTCTCCCCTTCCCGTTGAGAAGCAGATCATCTCCATCTTCGCCGGCACCAACGGGTATCTGGATGATCTGGAAGTTGAGGAATGCCGGAACTTTGAGAAGGGGCTCTACGAGTTTCTGGATTCTTCCTATCCGGAGCTGGAGAGAAAGGTCATGGAAAAGAAGCAGCTTGATGACGCGCTGCGGGCCGAACTCCAGAAGATGCTCGAGGAGTATAAGAAGAAATTTGCGGCGGACCGCGAAGCCGCGGCCGAGTGAGGCAATAGGGCATTGGCAACCTTAAGGGACATTCGACGCCGGATCGGCTCGATTCGGAACACCAAGCAAATCACTCGGGCGATGAAAGTGGTGGCGGCTTCCCGCCTGCGGCGCGCCCAGGAACGTATCTTCAGTGCCCGGCCGTATGCCCGGCAGATGATGGCGCTCTTGCAGAGCGTTGCAGCACGTCTTGAACAGCAGCAGCATCCTCTGCTGGCGCGGCGTCCGCAGCGGAAGGTCCTGCTGGTTCTGGTGACGGCCGACCGCGGATTGTGCGGGGCTTTCAACGCCAACCTGATTCGAGCGGCCCAAGGTTACCTGGAGGAGCACGGCAGGGAGAACGTCTCCCTGGTGGCGGTGGGGCGCAAAGGCCGCGACTTTTTCCGGCGCCGCCAGGTGGAAATCGTTTCCGAGCAGGTCAACATCTTCCGGAATCTCGAGTTTGCCCATGCGGAAACTTTAGCGCGCGAACTCATCGACCTTTACACACAGGAATCCGTGGATGCCGTCGATTTCCTGTACAACGAGTTCAAGTCGGTGATGTCTCAGAACGTGAAGGTGGAGCGTTACCTTCCCATCGAGCCCATCGTGGCTCCGGAAGGCGAATGCCTGGTGGACTATATTTACGAGCAGCCCCCGGCCGAGATTTTGCGGACGCTTTTACCGCGTTACGTGGAAGTGCAGGTTTTCCGAGCCCTGCTGGAGTCACAGGCCGCCGAATACGCGGCGCGCATGACGGCGATGGACTCTGCTACCAACAACGCCGATGAACTGATGGAAACGCTCCGTCTGCGTCTGAACCGCCTGCGCCAAGCCGCTATCACCAAGGAGATCATCGAGGTGGTGAGCGGAGCCCAGGCCCTGGAATATTGAGCGGCAAAAGAGTCTTGGTTTTTGAAACCTGAGCATGGAGAAGCCTGAAAGCGCCGAAGGGAGAGTTATGGCAGGAGAGAGAGTCGGGAAAGTGGTTGAAGTGATCGGGCCGGTTGTTGTGGTGGCCTTTGAGGGAACCGAACTCCCCCCGATTTACAATGCCGTGCGCATTGTTTCCGAAGGTTTTGACGTTCCAGAACCTTTGAACGTGATTGCCGAAGTGGAGCAGCATCTGGGCGAGGGCCGCGCCAAGTGCGTCGCGATGTCACCCACGGATGGGATGGTGCGCGGCATGAAGGTGACTGACCTCGGCGAGCCGATCTCCGTCCCGGTGGGCAAGGCGACGCTGGGACGAGTGATGAACGTGGTCGGCCAGCCAGTGGATAACCTGGGGCCGATCAAAGCGGAAAAGTTTTTTCCGATCCACCGCGAAGCGCCCTCCCTGGAAGAACAGAACACCAAGCTTGACATGTTTGAGACCGGTCTCAAAGTCGTGGATCTGCTCGAACCGTACATGAAGGGTGGCAAGACGGGACTGTTCGGCGGCGCTGGCGTGGGGAAAACGGTCATCATCATGGAATTGATTAACAACGTCGCCCAGAAGCACGGCGGCGTTTCCGTCTTCACTGGAGTCGGCGAACGGACTCGCGAAGGCAACGATCTTTGGCTTGAGATGACGGAGTCCGGCGTCATCCATCCTGGGGAGTCCGACAAGTCGAAGGCCGCGCTGATCTACGGCCAGATGACGGAACCTCCCGGCGCGCGCCTGCGGGTGGGGCTGACGGGGCTTACCGTTGCCGAATACTTCCGGGACGTGGGCGGCCAGGACGTCCTGCTTTTTATCGATAACATTTTCCGGTTCACGCAAGCAGGGTCGGAGGTTTCGGCGTTGCTGGGCCGCATGCCCTCAGCCGTGGGATATCAGCCCAACCTCTCCACGGAAATGGGCGAGCTTCAGGAGCGCATCACCTCCACGAAGAAAGGCTCCATCACTTCCGTGCAAGCCATCTATGTGCCGGCTGACGACTTGACTGATCCGGCGCCCGCCACGGCGTTTTCGCACCTTGACGCCACCACAGTCCTTTCCCGGCAACTGGTGGAAATCGGCATTTACCCCGCCGTGGATCCGCTGGAATCCTCCTCGCGCATTCTCGACCCGCGCATTTTGGGGCAGGAGCACTATAACGTGGCGCGCTCCGTGAAGGCGATTCTGCAAAAGTACAAGGACTTGCAGGACATCATCGCCATCCTGGGTATCGACGAACTCTCCGAAGAAGACAAGGTGACGGTGGCGCGCGCCCGCAAGATTCAGCGCTTCCTTTCGCAGCCCTTCTTTGTGGCCCAGCAGTTCACGGGCCTGGAAGGCCGCTACGTCAAGCTGGAGGATACCATCCGCGGCTTCCGCGAACTTGTGGAAGGCAAGCACGACAGCATTCCGGAGCAGGCCTTCTACATGGTAGGCACCATCGAAGAGGCCCTGGAAAAAGCTGAAAAACTCAAGGTGGATTAAGAACGCCCGCAGGGTGTGAGAATTAATCAGGAACAGGTGAGATGGCTGATTCGCTTCCCATTCGGATTCAACTGCGTATTGTGACTCCAGACCGCGAGCTGGTGGAAGGGGAGGTCAGCGAAGTTTCCATTCCCGGTAAGGACGGCTATTTGGGCGTTCTTCCCGGTCACGCCCCGTTGCTGACGGAGCTTCAGTCCGGCGAACTCACCTATCATCAGGATGCGATGGCGTTCCATGTGGCCATTCATTGGGGCTTTGCCGAAGTCCTTCCCGATCGCGTCATTGTCCTGGCAGACATCGCGGAGCGCGCAGAGGAAATTGACGTGGAGCGCGCGGAACGCGCCCGGCAGCGCGCCGAAGATCGCCTGAAGGGACCGGCTGAGCCGGACGCTGAACTCGAAGCTGCCCGCGAAGCGTTGCGCCGCGCCTTGTGCCGGCTGGAAACGGCCCGGCACGCAAAGTCTTAGATCCGCGCTCCGCCGGAAGTCCCCTTAACGAACTCGGAAACCATCCTACTTTAGAATCCAATTGAAACCATCTCCAGGCTTTTTCAGCGGTGTGTTTTGTTCTCGCCGGAAGAGCCTTGCCTGCCCAGCCACGCGTCCTGCTTCCACTTGCTGTGGGGGATTGAACCTGGTATCTTGAGGGTGAGATGGAAAGTGTACGTTTAATGCGCGCGGCGCTTGACCTTACGGCCCCCGCGAGCAGCGATGAAGCTGCTCTCGTGGCGGAGTTGAAAGCAGGGTCCGAAGAAGCCTTTGTGTACCTTCTGGGCGTTTATCAGAATCCCGTTTACAACCTGATCTGTCACTTGATCGGAGACCAGAGCGAGGCCTCCGACGTTCTGCAAAACGTTTTTCTCAAGGTTCTGCGCGGGATCCACCATTTCAACGGAAACAGCAGCTTGAAAACCTGGATTTACAGCATTGCCGTGCACGAGACCTCAAACTACCGTCGAAGCTGGGGACGGCGCATTTTTCATGAGCCTTTCTCCGTGGATGATGAAGAGATGCAGCCGAGAGTTCACGCGGCGTCGAGCGCTCAGGAGCGGGAGACTCCCTATGGGGCATACGAGCGGGCCGAGCGCCAGCGAGAGCTGGAGCGCGCCGTGGCGAGTCTCGCGCCGCCTTATCGTGCAGCGGTGGTGCTGCGCGACGTTGAAGATTTTAGCTACGAGGAGATTGCCCAGATCCTGGGGATTGCCGAAGGCACGGTGAAATCACGGCTCCGGCGGGGCCGGGAACTATTGAAACGCAAATTGACGGCGCAGCTGAGCAGGTAAACGATGATCTTTGAATCTTGCTCGGAAATTCGCGGTTATTTTTCGGATTATATAGACGGCGTCTGCGAGCCTGCGACGGTCCGTTCCATCCGCTACCACTTGGCGAGCTGCGCGCCGTGCAGCGAAGAATTGGAGCGTTGTGAGACTCTGCGGACGGAACTTCAAGGGCTCGAACGCAAGCACGTTCCGCACCACTTGGCGTTGAGCCTGCGCGTCCAAACTTCCAGGGAACTGCATCGCAACGCCCTCCAGCGCGCCATGGTTCGCCTGGAAAATATGCTGGGGCCCGTTTTCGTTCCGGCGGTGGCTGGGATTCTGGTAGCGCTGGTTTGCATTGGGTTGATGCTGGGAGAAATGACGCCCCGGAGCAACAATATCCCTGACGTTCCCCTGGCGATTGTCACGCCTCCACGCGTTCAGGAGATGGCGCCGCTGAATTTTGATACGGAAGGCCAGCCTCTGGTGCTGGTGACCTACGTCAACGCGCGCGGGGAGGTGACGTCGTACCGGGTCCTTTCCGGCCCCCACTCACCGCAGCTGATGCGGCGCCTCGACCGCATGATGTATTTCAGCGTCTTTCAGCCTGCCACCTCGTTCGGCGTGCCGACAAGCGGCCGGGTGGTACTCTCATTCCGGCGAATCACAGTTCGAGGTTAGCCTGCTTGTTTTTGAGATTTGTGAAGCCCAGCCCCAAAATACCGACATCAAGGGGAAGGAAGAGAACGGGCGGGCCGGCAGTAGTTGTCTGCCTGCTCGCCGGTGCGTTGCTCCTCGCGTCCCTCGCCGCTCCGCCGTCCCTTCGGGCACAGCAGGGGCGTGTCGTTCTGCAGTCCAACGAGCAGCTCTTTGATCTTCTTGCGGCTCTCAACGCCGCGGGCTATGACACCGGCATTGGCGCTGACACGGGCGATCGAACCCGTGAGGCGGTTCGCTCCGCCTTGGAAAAAGAAAAGATTCCAGTCCTGTCTGAGCTGGGGAAATTCTACCAGGCGCATAAGCTTGCCGGGCGTCCGGGAGAAGATTTGGGGCAATACGTCTCCCTTGCCTTGTTCATGGGGCCTCCTCCGGATTTCAAGCTGACGGTCTCTCCCAAGGATCTTCCTCCTGACGCCGGAGCAGTCGCAGGAGTGGTTCCGCTTCTTCAGACTTTTTACAAGCAGGCCGATCTGCTGGACCTCTGGTCACGCGCGCAAATCAATTATGAAAGCCGGATTGAACAGTACAGCCCCGTGATTCGCAAGAGTATTCAGCTTACCGATGCTTACCTGCGCTCTCCGGAAGGCGCTTACCTGGGCCGCACGTACACCATCTATGTGGATCTTCTTGGGGCCCCCAACCAAGTTCAGGCAAGAATCTACAAATCCAACTATTACATTGTTCTCACGCCCTCTAAAAAACTTGCTATCGGCGACATCCGCGGACAGTACCTCCATTTCCTTCTCGACCCCCTGGCGGCGAAATTCGCGCCGGAGATTCGCCGGGCGAGCGGGCTTGAGCAAGTAGCCCGGAAGGCCCCGGCGCTGCAAAGAGATTTTAAGGAAGATTTCCCCCTGCTGCTTACCGAGTGCCTGGTCCGCGCGGTGGAGCTCCGCATGGACAAGCTTTCCGAAGCCCAGGCTCAGAAGCGTGTCAAGCAACTCACCAGCTCCGGGCTGATCCTCGTTCCCTACTTCTACGACGCCCTGGCGCTTTATGAAAATCAGGGAGCCTCCATGAGCTCCTATTACCGGCAACTGATCTTGGGGATTAAGCCTTCGCATGAGTTGGAACGCTTGGCGGCGGTCCACTTTAGCCAGCCGCAAGCAGAGAGCGCCCCGGCGCCCGCGCGCAGCGCCGTTGAGCGGCTGCTCGACCAGGGCGACAATGCCATTTACGCCGGCAACTATGAGGCCGCCCGCGCGGCTTTTGAACAGGTGATTGCGAAAGAGCCCCAAAACGCCCGCGCTCTATTCGGCCTGGCCGTCGTGGCCAGCAACACGCGCAAGCCTGATATTGCCCGGAAATATTTTGAAGAGACCTTGAAGACCTCGCGCGACCTCCGCGTGGTAACCTGGTCGCATATTTATCTGGGGCGTATCGATGACCTAAGCGGAGACCGCAAGCAGGCGCTGGCGCAGTATCAGGCCGCCTCTCTCACGGCGGCTGCATATCCCGAAGCTCAGCGGGCGGTTGAAAGCGGGCTCAAGATACCTTTCGGCTCAGAACCTCAAAGTCAATAATGCTGGCCGGGTTTCACGGCGGCTGCAATCGCGTCAGCCACGCGCAGGGCGGGAAGCATCAGCTCCACGTCGTGAACGCGGACAATATGGGCGCCGTTCAGGATGGCTGCCACCACGCCCGCCGCGTCTCCAAAGGGGAGCAGCGCGGGAGCGCTCTCCGCCTTCTTTCTTCTCTCCGACCGGCGGAGATCATCCTCGCCGTAGACGACCGCCCGCACAAAAGATTTTCTTGAGCTTCCCACCAGAATTGGCAGGCGAAAGCTCTGCAAGCGGCTGAGCTGAGCCAGAATTTCGTAGTTTTGAGATCTGGATTTTCCGAACCCAAGGCCCGGATCGAGGATCAGCTGTTTTCGCCGGACTCCACGCGATAGAGCCCGCTCGATGGAAGTTGCGAGGCCTTCCTGAAGCGAGCGCCAGATCGAGCGTGCGAAGGGTCTTTGCTGCATGTTTCGGGGCCGTCCACGCAGGTGCATCAGGACCAGTGGAAGGCGGTGGAGCGCGGCGACTTCGGCAAGGTCCTCGTCAAAGCGCAGCCCGCTCACGTCATTCAAGATGTTCGCTCCCGCACGCACCGCCTGACGCGCCACGGAAGCCTTGGTAGTGTCAATGGAGATGGGAGTGGCCCCGAGCTTACGCCGCAGTCCCTGAATCACCGGAAGCACGCGCTCCATCTCTTCCTCTGCGGAGACGGCTGAGGAGCCGGGGCGCGTTGATTCTCCGCCCACGTCAATCCAGTCGGCGCCCTGTTTTGCCATTTGAATTCCGCGCGCGATGGCCGCGGCGGGGTCCGCATAAAGGCCGCCGTCGGAAAAGGAGTCGGGCGTGGTGTTCAGAACACCCATAATCAGAGTGCGCTCGCCCAGCCGCAATTTCCTGCCCATGACTTCCAATTCAAAGAACGGACGACGGTTCATTCTGAAGAGCCTTTCGCTTTCCACCTGTACCACGTTTGTGCTCAGGCATTTTGACATAAGAAGGCGCGGCCACCAACCTTCTCAGAACTTACCGCCGAAAGAATCTAAAGCGCCCCCGCAGCCTTGATAATTTTCAACGGGTCGTCCATTATTACGGGGAGGATGAAAATCAGCGGGCCAGTCCGGACAATACTTCGTCTCGTATTTCTTTTTGCTGTGCTGTTGACGGTGGCGGTAGTGTCCGCGATCACCACGATCCGCTTGACGGTCCACGGGCGGCAGGAAACCTTACCGAATCTGGTGGGGCTTCCGGTGGCTCAAGCCCAGAAGATGGTTTCCGGGCTGGGTTTGAATCTCAAGGTCGAAGACAAGCTTTACAGCACCACCGTGGCGGCGGGGGGCATTGCTTCCCAGATGCCCGCCGCGGGCACCAGCATGAAGCCGCTGCAATACGTCCATGTGCTGGTCAGCCTGGGAGCGCCCCAGGTGACGGTTCCGGACGTGATCGGGAGGAGCCTGCGGGCCGCACGCATCACTGCCATCGAGCGCGGCCTGACCATTGGCGACGTGGCGACGCTCTATTGGCCGCAAGCCGAACCCAACGACGTAGTGGCCCAAGACCCAGCGCCCTCCGCAACCGATCTTCAGAGTCCGGCTGTCGATTTCTTAGTCTCTCTGGGCGAGCAACCTTCCGCTTACCTGTGTCCGAGTTTCCAGGGAAAGCCACTGGGAATTGTCCAGGCGGAGCTTCAGGAGGCCGGTTTTAAGAACCCGCAAGCCACTCGCGTTGCGTCTTCCGGCAGAGCCTCCGGCGTGATCCTCTCGCAGCAACCTCTCCCGGGCAGCAAAGTTACGCCCGATACCGTTTTTACCTTTCAAGTCGCCGAATAGCCTGGGTTTTCGTATCAGCTTCCGGTTTGAAAATCAGGGATTGGTAGATGAGGCTCCTCCCCGAAAAGACTCCGCCGGTTTGCGGCGGAGTCATCGAGGTTTAATGGCAGATTTTAGCTGTTGGTTTTCTTGACGCTGGTCTTCTGCTCCAGGACGGACAGTTTTTGAGCCGAGCTGGCTGCTTGTGCGAACGCTCCGATGGAGCTCTCCAATTGGCTGGATTTATTTGAAATGATGGTGATGTACTGAGGATAGCTGGATGCGTAAAGTGCCAGATCGCTATGCTGGCTATTCAGTTCATGGATCGCCGCGCGGGTTTGATAAGCCAGTTCATGGATCTCCGGCGTCATGCGATCGAGAAGCTGCTGCTGCCAGGGTTCCAGACGATTCCTCATTTCTGACAACTGGTGAAGGTCGTTGCCCATTTGATTGACGTGCTCCCTGATCTCGTTCAATCGATGGGCCTGGCCTTGCCAGAAAAGGTTGACCTGTTCCGATTGTATGGGACCAACCTCGTGTTCAATTTTCCCGGAAAGTTCCTGAACTTGGTTGAACAAGTGCGAAGCGTATGATACATCTGCCCAGTTTGCTGAACTGGAGTTCAATTCGACCCTCTGCTGGTTTCCCATTGAGAACAAAAATCCAGCCGGCGCAAATAACGCCACGGCCAGAAGCGTTCCCAAAACTCGAAATAACTGCTTGCGCATAACATCTCCTTTCCTTACAGTGGGTTAAGGATGGGATCGCCCCTTTCGTTCAAGCGGGCTGCCCCATGACCCACATTTAATACGATGCCCACGGCGCTCGCCATCGTTGCTTAGACGCGCATTTGTTATGCGAACAAAAGGCGAAGATGGCCGTGCTGGTTAGGACGAACTAGCGGGAAGTAAAGCCTTCTTGAAGCCTCGGTGCTGCTCGATCAGGGCAGGTTGGCAAAGGGCAAAAGAAGAGGTTTTTGGACCAGGAAGGGCAAGCGGGAGATTTCCCGGACTGCTTGACGAGCGTACCTTTCTTGCGTGGGTTCCAGCGTCATTACAAAGGGCAGGTGGCTCTTGGGCATGCCGGGTTCCTGGAGCACGGAGTCGATATTGATATGGTGGCGGGCCAGGATCGCGCACACGCGCGCCAGGACGCCCGGACGGTCATTGACCACCAGGCGCAGATAGGAGGTAAAAATGTTTTTGCCGGAAGCCGCGCTCTTTCCCTGGTGCCAGCGCGAATAACCGAGGGGTGTGCTGCCTGCGCCGCCACCGGCGATGGCTCGCGCAATCTCCACCACATCGGAAAGAACGGCGACTCCGGTGGGTTCACCGCCAGCGCCACGGCCGGTCAAAGTGGTAGTTCCTCCCTTGTTGCCGATCAGCAGGATCCCGTTGGTGCTGCCGCGCATGCCGGCAAGCTGGGAGGTTTGGGGGATCATGGTAGGTCGAACGCTGATTTCCAGGCTGCCGTCAGCAGGTTTGCGCGCCGCGGCAATCAGCCGGATAGTGCGGTTTAAGCGATGGGCGTAGGCAAAGTCCACCGGCTCGATTCGTGTGATGCCCTCAAGAGGAATATCATTCACCCGTACCGCCCGTCCAAAACAGACCATGGCCAGAATGGCGATTTTGTACCGGGCGTCGTAGCCTTCCACGTCGAAGGTGGGGTCGGGCTCCGCATATCCCAGCTCCTGAGCCCTAGCCAGCGCTTCGGCAAACGACCGGTTTTCCTGCTCCATTTGGGTCAGAATGTAATTGGTGGTGCCGTTCAAGATTCCGTACACCGCCGCAAAGCTTTCTCCTGCAAGGCCGGCACGGATGGCGTGCAGGATGGGTGTCCCGCCGGCAACAGTGGCTTCAATACCCAGCTTCACCCCACGGGCGCGGCTGCGCTCGGACAGCTCAATGCCATCCTCCGCCACGAGTTGTTTGTTGGCGGTTACCAGGTGCTTGCCGGCCGCAATCGCCGCAAAGGCAATCGTGCGGGCGGTTTTAAGCTCGCCCACCAGTTCGATCACCACGTCCACGTCGGGGTCCCCAACCACTTGCTTCCAGTCGGTTGTGATCTCCACGCGATGGTGCAGCCAGGAAAGGTTTTTCTTCTTGATGCCTCGCGAGCAGATCACCTTCAGGTCGAGCCTGCAGCCAAGCCGCCGCTCGATTTCCAATGCATGCTCCTGGAGCACCTGGATGGTCCCCTTTCCTACGGTTCCCACCCCGATCAGGCCCAGGCGGACGGCTGGCTTTACGCTTTGCCTTTTGTCGGCACCCTTTTTAGCGCGATTGCTCATGCGATGATTTCCAGCGCCCAGGAGCTCAAACGCTCCTCGAAGCGCAATTAACCATCATAATACATGCGGGCGATGGTTGGGCGATGGAAATTGAAGCCCCTGCGGCGCTATCATTGCGTATCTGGACCTCTGGGGGCGAGTGTGTTTCCGCGCTGCGGACCTTTTTTAGGTAAGGCGAACCGTTAAAGATGAAATCCTCCAATGGCAAAATGGGCTTTCTCTCCGTTGTCTCCATCGGGGTTGGCGGGATGGTGGGCGGAGGAATCTTTGCGGTGCTCGGGCTGGCCGTCGAATTGGCCCACGGCGCAACTCCCATTGCTTTTGCAGTGGCCGGGTCGGTGGCGCTGCTCACCGCCTATTCCTACGCAAAGCTCTCGGTCGCTTATCCCAGCCAAGGCGGTACGGTCGAGTTTCTCAATCAGGCTTTTGGTGAAGGCATCCTGACCGGCGGCTTGAACGTTCTCCTCTGGCTCAGCTACGTGGTGATGCTCTCGCTTTATGCTTACGCTTTCGGTGGTTATGGCGCCTCCTTCTTTCCTGCCGCCGCGCAGCCGTTCTGGCGGCACGTCCTGATCACTCTGGTGATCTTGCTCCTGACCGGATTGAACCTTCTCGGTGCGCAGGCGGTGGGACGTGCTGAGGAGTGGATTGTGGCCATCAAGCTGATGATCCTTTCGCTCTTTGTCGTTGCCGGGTTCTGGAGCGTTGATGCGGGTCGGCTGGCGCCTTCCTCGTGGGTCAATCCGTTCCAGATGGTGGCGGGGGGAATGATCATTTTCCTCGCATACGAGGGCTTTGAATTGATTGCCAACGCTGCGGGCGACGTCAAAGATTTCCGGAAGACGCTTCCTCGCGCCTACTACACTTCCGTGGTCTTAGTGATTATCCTCTACGTTCTGGTGGCCGCGGTCACGGTCGGCAATCTTCCGCTGGCGCAAATCGTGGATGCCAAAGACTACGCTTTGGCCGCCAGCGCCAAACCCTTTCTAGGGAGCTTTGGATTTGTGCTGGTTGCCATCGCTGCGCTGCTTTCCACGGGCTCGGCGATCAACGCGACGCTTTACGGTGCGTCGCGCGTCAGTTACATCATCGCCAAAGACGGCGAGTTGCCGCAGGAGCTGGAAAGAAAAATCTGGAAGCGTCCCGCGGAAGGGCTGCTGATTACCTCGGTTCTGACGCTCCTGATCGCAAACCTGCTCGATCTTTCCAGCATCTCGGTGATGGGCAGCGCCGGGTTTCTCTTAATCTTCGCTGCCGTCAACGCCTCAAACGCGCGCTTGCACACTCAAACGCGCAGCCGTCGATGGATCTCGAATGTCGGTATGGCGGGGTGCTTGATTGCCTTGGGTGTTCTATTCTTTCAGACCATTCTTTCCGCTCCGTCGCGAATTTTGGTGCTGGCGGTGATGGTGGGATTGGCCTTTGCTATTGAGGCGGTCTATAGGGGGCTGACGGGGCGGGGAATCCGATGTCCGCTCCGAAAAATGGAAACGGAAGTGAAAGGGTAAACACAACCCGCTTCGGGTCCCCTAAAATGAAAACGGGGAACCGCATGGGGTTCCCCGTTTTCTTACTTTTTTTGTCGCCGTGGCGGCGTTCCGGACGCGCCGTCATCGGTACGCACCGCAAGAGCGGTGTGACTATTCATTTTTCAAATCTGCGCCCGGCGGAGTAACAGCTCCTTCCGTTTGCATACCTCCTATTTACTCCCTTACGCGGGGAATTGCAAGAGGGGATTTTCCCGAGCAAAGCGCTGTTTCGCGGTGGGGGGTGCCCGAGCCTTTCCCATCATGCATCGCCCCTTGTATTGCCCCCCGCCCGCCGTTATCATCTCTCTTCCCGGCAGGAGGGGTTTGCCGGAGGCCGTGGACGGTTAAATGACACACTGGTCTTCTTCGCGATTCTTTGCATTGTTCCTCTGCGCGCCTGTATTGGGTGGCGTCATGGTTTCTTGCGCTGGGCGGCGGCAGAACGGGAGTGAAGAGGCCGCTGGCAGCCGCAAGCAAAGCGCCTCCCCGCCGGAATCTTCCACGCTCATCGGCCTCCAGTATGAAACCTGGTTTACGCCGCACAACAACGGGACCTACGAGACGGCGGAAGCTATTCCGATCCTTGGCAAGTATTCGTCCTATAACGCGGCCGTGCTGCGCCGGCACGAGCAGTGGTTTGAGGACTTGGGGATCGACTGGCTGCTGCTCGACTGGAGCAACATGCTGTGGGCCAAGCCGGCCTGGGAAAAGCAACAGGGAAGCACCCTGGAGCTCGAGCAGACCACCGAACTCCTCTTTAAGACCTATAGCCAGCTCCGCAAGGAAGGCCGCCGTCCGCCCAAGCTGGTCATCATGCTGGGGCTCCAGAATGGCCCGCCCGTTCCAGATGCAGCCCGGAGGCTCAACGGCATCATTCGGTGGATCGATCAGCATCTCCGCGACAATCCCGACTACAACCAGGACTGGCTCGAATACGACGGCAAGCCGCTCTTGGCCATCCTCTATAACGTCGGGCTTTCCTGCGATGAGATCGCCCAGCATACCGCTAAGGTCAAAGCTCCCCGTTGGACGATCCGCTGGATGGGTTCGCAGCTTCAGGATACGCACGTGGAAAAGTGCGGCTTCTGGTCGTGGATGGACGGTCCCATCCGCCAGGTGGTGACCTATCACGGCGGGCGCGCGGAAGAAGTGGTGGTGACTCCTGCCAGCTTTCCGATTCCGAAAGGCTGGCTGGACCCCCGTGCCGTCGGCCGCGACCATGGGGCGCCATACCTTGAAAGCTGGCAAGTGGCTTTTCAAGCCCGCCCGAAATTCATCCAAATCCATCAGTGGAACGAATTCGCGGGGCAGAAGATCGGAAAGGGGTGGGGGCCCCAACACGATGTCTTCGGGGATGAGTACAACCTGGAATTCAGCGACGACCTCGAACCCACGGACCTGCACAAATGCTCCTACCGGGGCTGCGGGGGCTGGGGCTACTACTATTACAATCTGACGAAAGCCTTGATCTCGCTCTATCGCCGCGAAACTCAGGACATCACGGTGATGGCGCTCTCTGGCCCCTTCAGCCCGGCGGTGGTGAAAGGATCAGAACTGCCGCTGCATTGGGAGGTGATCGGGAGGCCACCGAGCAGCTACACTCTCCTGCTGGATGGCAAGCGGGTGGCGGAAAACATCCGAGGCGACAGCTACACCTTGCACCTGGGGGGCCTGTGGCCGGGGAGGCACCGAGTCAAGCTGGTGGCGGACGGCGCGCACACCTACTTTGATCTCTCGCCCCAGAAGCCCGCGGTCAAGTCTTCCAAGCCGCTGCCGGTGACTTCCGAAATTGAATTCAATTTCCAGCCGGGCCAGTAAAGGAAGTCATCGCTTGAACGGCCCCCTGCGTGGGGGGGGGGCCGGGGGTGGCAAGAAACCCCAAGATTAATCCGCGCCGAAGAAGATGATTTTGGCCGCGGGGCTGTAACCGCGGTGCGGGAACTTCACCTTTTCATTCCGGGGAACCGTCACTTCCAGCCGGGCGCGGCCCTGGGAGTCGAGGCGCACTTTGACGCCTTCGCCCGCCCGGTATTTCTGCGAGACTCGCCGGGAAGTGACGTAGGTGTACTTCCCCTCTGACATGGCAAACATCACCACTGCGCCCCGGCCCGTCCGGGCGTCAATCTTCTCGTAGATTTCCGGGCTGCCGCTCAACCCTCCCGTGATCACCGGATCAGCGGCGGCCATGTCGTTCCAGACCTTCTTGTACTGGGCCAAGGTTTCTGCAATGTAGCGCACCCCGGCGTCTGATACGCGCGGCAGGTCGCCCCAGATGCCGTTCTGCCCCAGGACCAGCGACGCCATGTTGATCTCCTGGGAGAGGAGCGGGTCGTCGGGAAAGTAGTGGCACATCAACAGGAGCGAAGGAATCCACTTGTCATAGGTGAGCATGGAGCGGCAAACCCAGGTGCGGGCGGGACCGGGAAAGGCGAAGATATTGGTGTAGTGATTGGGGATCTCGGGAATGTCGTAGCTGTGATAGTAAGGTCCGTTGTTGATGGCAAAGATGCGGCCCGCCGCCAGAAATCCCAATCCCATCAGGCGTTCGGTTTCCGTGCTGTCGATATCCACCACGGCGCCGGGGCAGGCCGCGGCGATGCGGTCCGCGGCGCGCGCCACCTGCCGAACCAACTGGAAATCGTGGGAAGCTTCGCGCTCCTCGCGCGTGTGGCTGGCGTCGCCGTGCCAGTGGCCGGGCGCGTCGCAGCAGTGCGGCATCACGGCGTCCCACTTGAAGTAGGTGACGCCCACCTCCTTGGAGAAGGCGATCATGCGCTCGACGTAAGCGTCAATGTAGCGGCTGACCAGGCACAGGCCGTAGCTGGTTTTCCCCGGCCTCCCGAACGGCAACTCGGTCTTCTTGCCGCGCACCGTGGCAATGCAGTCCTGATACTCCGTGAGCGTTTTGCTCGGCACGCTGGCGCTGCGCGGCCCGAACCAGAGTCCGAGCTGCATGCCGTAGCGGTCCAACCGCTTTTTGACGGTGTGCAGGCCGTCGGGAAAGCAGTTGCGGTCCACCGTCCAGTCGCCTGCCTTGTCAGACCAGCCGCCGTCAATCACGTAAACGTCAATCCCCATGCGGTGCGCGATGTCAATGTCCTCGAGGATGTCATGCGTGTTGAGGGCCGTCCCGAATTCCTTGCCGTACCACCACTTGTCGCGCTCCTGGCGGTTCCAGGTGTTGTAATAGATCAGCGGCTGGCGCGTGGCGGGATTCTGCGTCATGTGCTTCAGCACAAACGCGCGGAAGGCGGAGGCAAGTTGATCTTCTCCGCCCGCGACCGCGCCCATCTCAAGCCACAAAGTCTGGTAAGGGTGCTTGACATCGACTCTCTGCCCGGTCAGATAATTGCCCTTTACCGCCTGCAAAGCCACCTGGCGGTTGGGATGAAGCTCAAAGCGCAAAAAAGCATCCGGTGCCTGCGAGCCGTGCTCGTAAGCCACCAGCAAACTTTCCTTTCCGCCGGAGGCCGCGACGATGGGGCCCATCACTTCCAGCCGGTGGGCAAAAGCCCGCGGTTCCAGAACGTTCTCTTCCAGGATGTAAGAATGATAAATCTCGTGGAAATCGCAAAGCCGGATTTCCTTGGCGTGGCGAAAATCCCGGAAAGAGATTTTGAAATATTGCAGCTCATCCGCTCCCTCGGGCTTGGTGAGAGAGTGTGGATGCGAGCTCTTCAGAACGTAGCTGAAGCGAACCACGGGATTCTCTTCCGCCACCTGAAAGACCAGGGTGAGCGAGAAATCGGGAAGCGCTGCGAATGTTCCCTCATAGGAATATTCCGTGCTGCCGTTGGGAAGCCTTTGAGGCTCGCGTTTGGCTTTGACGTTCCCCAGCGTGGCGACGCGGGTCTGGCCGTCGATATTGAAGACCGGCGGCGCGACGCGATGCTCCCGGCCCGAGGGCGTGAGGCGATAACTCCACAAGCATTCTTCGCTGCCGATCACCGCAACCTCGAAAGCGCGATTGCTGAAGCTCTGTGCCGCCCTTGCGCCCGCTCCTTTTAGTGCAATTCCCGAGGCAGGGATCGCGCCCACCGCCAGCATAAAATTTCTTCGCGTGAAGTTTCCGTCTTTTGGCTTCATCGTTTTTCTCCCACACCGTTTTTTGAACTCATTGCAGGGGTCTTTGCCGGCAATAGATGGCAAAGCAGGGTTTACGCTGCGCTGAGGATGACGCCTCTCGCTTGCTTTTGCAATCCACTATTTTCGAAAGTTTCATTAGGTTGTGAGAATCAAGTGGACAGGCGGCCAGGAAATACAATCCAGTCTCGCCTCCGCTTAAAATAGGACATCTTCACACCGGGGTATCCCCCCTTGGCGAATCCAATGGTTCGTGTGTTTCGCCGTATCGGACAAATAGCCCGGCTTACCACTCAAACTCGATCCTGGTTCTGCGTGTGGCAAACTCCCGGTAGGGAGCGATACGCAGCGTGCGAATCGGCGCGGCTGTCTCGGCATAGGCCAGGACGATGGTGAGAGCATTACCCTTCTTTTTTTTCTCTTCCTCTTCCTGGAGGAAGAAAGGCTCAGGGAGATAGAAATTTTTCTGCGGTCCCTCAGTCACGTAACGGCCCACGAACTTCCCATTCAGATACAGTAGGGCGTCGCGGCTGGCTTCGAAGGTGAGCTTCCAGGGCACGAACCAATTTTCGGGTGGCTGTTCCATGGCGAAGTCGGCGCGGCACCACGCAAACGCCGGAAGAAGTATGTTGGTGCCGCCACCGCCGACGGCAGTCACTTCGCTCCAGCCGTCTGCGGGCGCTTCGGGATCGATCTCGCGGCCCCGCATGGGCGCTGGAAATCTTTGAATCTGCCAAGGCCCCAGCGAAATTGCCGACGCAAGGTCGGCGCCGACGCGCACGGACTCCACTCCTTTCAATTCCCCCATGCTCGCTCCGCCGTTGGACGAGCCAAAAGCCTCGTATGAAATCTCCAGCCGGTTGTCGGCGGCTTTGGTGTACTTGGCGAGCTCGAAGGCAACCTGCTTCGCGGGTGTGGAGGCTTCCGGCACAAGCTGTCCGTTGAGGAAGACCTTTTTGGTGTCATCGGTGAAGCAGGAGATGAAAATCTTGCTCTGCGGGTTGAGCGTAAGGTGTTCCAGGCGGTACTTCACGTAGCCGTAGGGAAGGCGTCCGAACTCTTCCAATGGCTTCAGCGGAGAAGTGACCCAATCGCCCTGAGCGGCGCCCGAGATTTTCTCCACCCAGGTGCGAACGTTCGCAAGCTCGATCGGCGCAGAAGGTAATTCAGGCGTGGCGATGGTCAAGCTTGCCTTGCGCTGGCGGGAGGTGTACTGGAACTTAGTTTTGGCGCCATCTACGCGGCAGTTGTTAGGGTTGTCCGGCAGTAGCGCGGTGACGGCGTGCTCCCCGGGACGAAAATCGAGTTCCGCCCAGAGATGGTCTCCATGGGAGCCGCAGGAAGCCAGCAGGCTGGCATCGGAAATAAAAGGAATGGCGATGGGCTTGCCGCCGCTTTTCGGCTGTTGCTGTTGTTGCTCCTCGCCCTCCTGGTCGTTTTCTTCCTCCCTTAGCGCTTTGCTCTGAACTTCCGCCACCCAGGAGCGCAAGGCCCGCTCACGAGGAACCAGTAGAACGGTCAGCTCCTCGTTGACGACCAGGGCCTGCTCCTCTTTTCCAACGCGCGCGCCAATCACCACCGACTCGTATTCATTGTCCCAGTAAAGGTAAGCGGTGTTGCCGTCGACCTGAGGCTGGTAGGAGGTGGAGAGCGCAATTTCCGCCAGGCGCCCGGGATCGTCGTAGAGAATCAAAAATTCGCGGTCCAGGCAGAGTCCGTGGGCGAGAACCTCCGCAGTCGAGTAGCGCAGCGTGGCGGTAACCAGCGGAACCTGCACCGCGACCATCTTCATCTCGCGCGCTCCAAGGCTTAGTTGCCCTTCGCGCGGCGTGTTGATGATGCGATGTGAGGGGCTGGCCGGGTCCACAAAACTCAATTTGAATTGCTGTTCGGCGTTGGCGTTTTCCCGCACAAACAAGACGGCGCTCTGGCCGTTGACGCGCTCGGTAACGCTGACGGCGGGGTTGGTGGATTGCGCGGCGCCTTCCTGGCGACGGGCGCGGGCGAGCACGGAACCGAACATGCCGAGGAAGAGCGCGATGCCTCGCGCCTCATAATACTCTTCCCACAAACCGCCTGGCTCACGAATGGGCGCGGCGTAATCGTAGCTGGTGGTCAGCCCCTTGGCGGCCCAATCGAAATTGGTGCCGCCGAAGCCCATGTAATAGTTGTAGAAGGTGACACCGTCTTCCAGGACGGTTTTGGTGAGAGCATTGAGTTGCGCCGGGCCCACGCCTTCCTCTTCGACAGAAAGCTTGCCTCCAATCATGCTGGGCCAGCCGCCTTCCAGTTCGGTCACCCCCAAGGGAGAGGAAGGTTCTTCAACGCGCAACTTCGCAAGGGCATTGGGCACCTTCGGCAGAATCTTCCATCGCGGGTAGAAGTTGCAGAAGTCTGCGATGCGCGCCATGTCCGGATTGGAATTCTCGCGCGCCTGCCGGGTCCAACAGGTGATGAGTGGGACATCGATTCCGGCGCTCCAGGCTGTCTGGGCCAGCGCCGTGAGGTAAGCGAGCTTCTGGGAGTCAGAGACGGTCTTGCAGAAGTCGTATTCGTTCTCGATCTGCACCATGATGATAGGGCCATCGGAGGTGATCAAGTTCCGCTGAATCACCGGTAGAACCAGGTTGTACCAATGCTCGGAAGTTTCGATGCTTTGGGGATTGTCACTGCGTAAGGGAAAGCGCTTGGCGATTACCCAATGAGGAAAGCCTCCTGCATCCCACTCCGCGCAGACGTAAGGCCCTGGCCGGACCACCATCCAAAGCCCTGCGGCTTTTACCGCCTTGACGAAGCTTTCGAACTTGCTGAGATCGGCGTGGCCCTCTTCGGGTTCGTGATAGTTCCAGAAGACATAAGTCTCCAGGCAATTGAAACCTGCGCGCTGGATCTTGAGAAGGCGGTCCTCCCACAAGGGCTCAGGGCAGCGGCAATAATGGAAAGAAGCGCTGCGGAGAAAAGTGTCGCGGGCGTTCAGGGTGAAGCAGTTGTGGTCATAGCGGATGATCTGGGGATTGGTAAATTGGGATTGCCCCGACGGAGGTAACAAGGCCGCGAAAGCTTCCACCCCCGGCCTTCCCAGCGCCGCGGCCAGCGGCGTGGCAAGGGCTGACTGCAAGAACCTGCGCCGGCCAAATTTCATTTTCGTGCCCCCATGGGTAAGAAGGTGGTTGCGGAATTTCTTGACCGAACACGATTGCTCGTTCAGGCAAGCAAATTAGCAAAGACTAGACTCTATCGCAAAGAGCTGGAAGCAACAACTGTGCGGGGGATGAGGGGAGGATTCAGGGGTGCGTCGCACTTCTCCCCGCAGACAGGCGGGAGCCTGCCGGGCAAAGTTAGGTTTCCCTTGCCCGGCACATACAACCCTCCCTCGTGGCCACACGGCCACCTTGGATCCAAACCTGAGGGAGGGGAAACTAGTTTCTTGAGCGCAACTCTTCACAGGTGAGGCAGTATTCCGCCCACGGAACTGCCTTAAGTCGGTTGGAGGAAATCTGTTCTCCACACGCTTGGCACTCGCCGTAGGTCCCACCAGCGACTCGTTGCAGAGCGTGATCGATCTGCTTGAGCATGCGGGTTCTGACGCTTGCAGTAGTGACGTTCACATCCTGCTCAACCGTCTGCACCGCAAATTCCATGTCGTCGGGGCACTGGACGCTCACGGCAAGGGCTTCCGGGCCGCTTCTGGTATGGGCCAACAGCTCCTGGCGTTTCTTGAGCAGAATTGTTCGATACGTATTGTTTCTTGTTTTCAATGTTGCTGCCATCGCTCAACCTTCCTTTTTTGGGACCTTTGAATCGTCTATCCGAAACTTCAGATGGTTTGGAGAGGACGAAGGTTGCACGAAAATTTAGCACGAAAGTCTAAAATCTTCAAGACCCTTGTTTTCTGTTCGATTGCAGGGTTGTCGGTTCCCATAAGTGGTAGAATCTGGGGAGAGATTCAGCCTGAAAAGGCCGATTGCAGGAGGGTTTCCGTTGACCACACGCCAAGAATTCCTGGGAGATGTTGCTAAGGCATTGAAAAAAAATGTGAAGAACAATGCCTCGCCGCAACGTAAGCCTTTGCCGCCTCCTCTTGAGAACGTCATGCCCACGATTCCCGCCGAGCAGCTTGCAGGCCGCTTCGAGGAGGAGCTAAAGTCCCTTGGTTGTGATGCTTATCGAGCCTCCAACCTGTCTTCGATGGAGGGAATTCTTCGCTCAATCCTGGAGCGATCAAAGGCGAAAATGGTGGCACTTTCCAGGAATCCGCTCCTCAGCCAGCTTCAACTCGCGGCCCGGCTTGAGCAATGGGGCAAGAGTGTGTCCGTTTGGCCTCAGGGCTAGACAGAACTGACTGTAATCAAAGCATTTCGAGAAGCGAGCTTTGCCGCGGAGGTGGGGATTACCGGCGCCGACTTTGTGCTGGCGGAGACGGGTAGCCTGGTTTTGACCAGTTTCACGGAGGGCAGCCAACTGGCATCGCTGGCTCCCCCCGTGCACGTAGCCCTCTATCGGCGCAGCCAGCTTCGCGCCTCGTTGGACGAGGTGCTGCAGAATTTGCCAGTTTCACGCGATCCTACCCGGCCCAGCCCAGCGCGCTCTGCAGTTTTTGTTACGGGGCCCAGCCGCACTGCCGACATCGAACAGATTCTCGTACGGGGCGTTCATGGCCCTCGGGAGGTCCACGCCATTCTGGTCGAGGAAGCATGTCTCGTCGGATAATTCCCGGCTCCGCTCCAGGCCTTTGTTGTTCCACCCTTGTTTTACCGAAAACGAATTGGCTACGCACGCCAAGAGCCCTTGTGCGCTGCCTCGCTTGGCTCATCAGCCTCGCCATGCTCGCTTCGATTCCTGTCTTCGCTCAGCACGAAAGCGGCGCTCTACGCCTCAAAGTTGAGGATTCGAAGGGTGGGCCGCTGGCGGCCACCGTTGAGTTGGTAAGCGAAGCCAACCACGTTGATCGGAAGTTTCTCACCCGGCGGGACGGGAAATACGTGGCTCGGGAACTTCCTTTTGGCGTCTATCGCCTGAGAGTGACCTATGAGGGATTTCGTCCGACGCAACGGCTGATTACGATTCGTTCGGAAGTTCCGCTCAGCGTCACGGTGGTGCTGGGCTTGGCGCCGGTTCACAGCCAAGTCAACGTGACCGACTCGTCTACGTTGTTGAACCCGGAACGCGCCAATAGCGTTTACGTCGTGGGTCCGCAAGCCATCAACGAACAGATGCCCGCGCAAATGGGACGGGGGTTGTCCAACTTGGTGGACGACGAGCCGGGCTGGCTCTACGAGGCCAACGGGATTCTGCATCCTCGCGGGTCTGAAAATGCCGTTCAATTTGTTGTGGCAGGCGTTCCGCTCACCGAGAACCGTTCACCTGCTTATGCTCCCCCTCTGGAATCGCAGGGCGTCGAATCCATGCGCGTCCTGACTGCGGGATTTCCCGCTGAATACGGGCGCAAGCTGGGAGGGGTGGTAGAGGTCATCGAGCGGGACGACCTGACTCCTGGGCTGCATCTAACCGCGACCGGGGAGGGGGGCAGCTTTGCTACTGCAACTGGCTCCGCGCAGATGGGGTACGCACGCGGGGCCAACCAATTCACCCTGGGGGGTACCGGAGGGGTGACGGATCGTTACCTGGACCCTCCTGTCCTTGACAACTTCACGAATCGCGGCTCAACGGGAGGAATCACGGGAAGTTACACGCGAGATTTGACGGACCATGACCGTCTGCGGCTTTCTTTTCGGCACGCCCAGGTTCGGTATCTTGTTCCCAATGAGAAGGTGCAGCAGGCGGCGGGGCAGCGGCAGGACAGCGCGGATGTGGAAACGAGCGGCCAAGCTGATTATGAGCGGGTTCTTTCTCCCAACCTCCTGTTTCGGGCTGAAGGCAGCGTGCGGGATGACTCTTTCCGCCTCTGGTCGAATTCGTTCAGCACGCCTATCGTGATCGGGCAGCAGAGGGGTTTTCGGCAGGGGTACGGACGCGTCACTCTGGCGGGCCACCATGGCGCCCAGGACTGGAAGATAGGCGCGGACATGATCTTGAGCCCGGTGCATGAAGCGCTCAACTACGCGATCACAGACCCTTCGCAGTTTGACCCGGGAACCAACTTGCAGTTTGCTTTTCAGGGACGGCGTACGGACGCTGAGCCCGCCGCATTTGCCCAGGATGAGATCCGCCGTCACCATTGGAACCTAAGCTTGGGCCTGCGCTACGATCACTATGGCTTCGTGGTGCGTAAATCCGCCTGGAGCCCAAGGGTGGCTGCATCGCGCTATTTCACCTCGATTGGAGTTGTGGTCCACGCCGCCTACGACCGCGTTTTTCAGACCCCTGCGATGGAGAACCTGCTGCTGGCCAGTTCTCCCCAAGTTCAGCAGATCAGCGGCCTAGTGCTGCGGCTGCCGGTCTTGCCCGCGCGGGCAAACTACTATGAAGTGGGATTTGCGAAAGGCTTCCGGGGGAAGCTTCGCCTGAACGCCAACGTCTTCCGGAGGGACTTCCGGAACTACCCTGATGATGACACCCTGCTCAACACCGGCGTCAGTTTTCCCATTGCGGACGCAAGCGCTTGGATTGAAGGTGTTGAAACCAAGCTGGAACTGCCGCGTTGGGATCGTTTCTCGGGCTACCTCAGTTACGCCAACCAGGAAGGCGTGGGCCGCGGACCCATTACCGGAGGGCTACTGATCGGATCCCAAGCCATATCAGACGTTTCGGACACCAGCCACTTCTGGGTCTCCCAGGACCAGCGCAATACGGCGCGGTCTCTGGTGCGTTACCAGGCGACCAAACGGCTGTGGCTGGCCACCAGCAGCTCCTATGGAAGCGGCTTGCCGGTTGAACTGGATACCGGCGACATCGACTACAACTTTCTCCTCCAGCAGTATGGATCTAAAATACTGAATCAAGTGGACTTCGCACGCGGGCGCGTACGCCCATCTTACTCCATCGGGGCTGCGGCGGGGCTTGACCTCTACGCCCAGAACGACGCGTTGGTGAGCCTTCAGGTTCGCGGCTCAAACCTTACAAACCACCTCAACGTCATCAACTTTGCAAGCCTCTTTTCCGGGACGGCCGTCAGCACTCCTCGCAGCTTTGGCGTCCGGCTGAAGGTAAGCTTCTGAACCGATTCTCACAACCCTCAAAGGACTAAGGGGTCCGGGGGATTGGCGGCCTGCCGAAGCGAAGGTTTTAGGCGGGGCTTGGCCGGGGAATTTAGCCCTGGAGACGGCCTCCGGTGAGGCACAAATTTAATCTGAAAAATAATTGTTGAAATTGTAACCTTATGGCAGAATGAAGTGGCGTTTGTCGCCCCTGTGTACCTTTCGAGTTGTACTCAATGGATTGCGGGTTAGACCGTAGCCGATTGTGTATGTCAGCCTGGAGGAGAAGCAGAGAATTGACGGCGCCAACTACCAAAAGGAGTAGAAGTAAACGTGAGTGAAAATCGCGAACAAGGAACCGTAAAGTGGTTCAACGCCAGCAAGGGCTATGGTTTTATCCAGCGGCAAGGTGGTGAGGATGTGTTCGTCCACTTTTCTGCGATCCAGGGTGACGGTTACCGCAGCCTGCAAGAAGGTGCCTCGGTAGAGTTTGAGGTGGTCAAAGGCCCCAAAGGACTCCAAGCGGCAAACGTTGTTCAGCTATAACTCTAGGTTGATTGGAGCCGGATAATCTCCGGCTCCTAATCTCGCTTTTAAGCGACCCCTCAGTTTTGTCCGTCCTGTAGCCTCAGCGCTTCACTTGCCGGAGAGCGATGTCGTGTCCCCGGACGCTCTTTCCTCAAGGTCTTCCCCCTATTTTCTTTGATCTGCTCCGTGTAGCTGTTCTCCTGATTGCAAAGGATTGTTGGCCGGGTACTTGCACCGGATGTTAGAATCACCAGTGAAAAGCAAAGCAGTTGTAGGGGTTTGTTAAAGAACCCTCTCCGGTCTTTGGAGCCTCACGCCTGTGGGCAACCTGTTAGACCCCAAGTTCCGGAACCAAGCCTGGCGCTTTGAAGCACGCGGCGGGCTGGATCTTTAGCCAACCGCTAACGGCAACAGCAAGGTGACGGAAACCTTGAGAAGTCGCTTCCGTCCGACACGTCACCCAATGGCCTGACCGCTATGCCTAACGCCATGACTCCGTTGATGGAAGAAATCCTGCAGCAGCCCGCTGCCCTGGCGAATGTTCGGAAATACTATGCCAGCCCGGGCGCCATTTCCCGGAGTGTGCTGAAGAAGCTGGGGGTCTCCCGTCAAACCACCATCTTGTTCACCGGCATGGGATCTTCCCTGCATGCGGCCTATCCCGCGCAGGCTTACCTGACTGCGATGGGGCGCCGCGCCCTGATTTGGGAGACCGCCGAACTTGTTCACCACCACCTCAAAATCCTCACGCCGGACACGCTTCTGGTGGTTGTTTCGCAATCCGGCGAAACGGCGGAGGTGGCCCGTCTTCTGGAGGCCTTGCCTGCCAAAGTAAGCATTCTGGCCGTTACGAACATGGAGCGAAGCCTGCTTGCGAAGCGGGCGGACTTGATGTTACCGATGATGGCTGGCGTCCAAGCGGCCGTGAGCACAAAGACCTATACCTGTGCCGTTGCCGTCCTGATGTACCTGGCTTTTGCCCTCGAAGGCCAGCATCACCGGCCGCTTTCTCACGCTCTCAAACGTGCCGTGGAGGCGCAAGAAGAAATCCTCGATCGCCAAGATGTTCTCATGCGCCCGACGATGCAATTTTTCAATCACCCTCCATACGTTGCTCTGCTGTCGAGGGGCGCCGATTTGGCTTCCGCCTACCAGGGAGCTTTGATGCTCAAAGAGGTTGCCCGGCTGGCGGCGGAGCCCATGAGCGCCGCGCAGTTTCGCCATGGTCCCATCGAGATCGTCAACCCGTCCCATTGCTACATCATGTTGATCCGCCAAACCCAGCCGACCGCGCAGGGACAGAAGACCGCAGCGCTCATGCTACGCCTGGCCGAAGATATCCGGTCACACCGGGGCCGGGTGCTGCTTCTGTCTGACCGCGCGGTTGAAGACGTGACCAATATGAGGCTGATCCAGGTTGAACCCATACGTTTAGGGCTTGGGACTCTGGTGGATGTGGTGATCCTTCAGCTTCTCGCCCACAATTACGCGCTCGATGCAGGGTTCGAGCCCGGAAAATTCTGGATTGCCGCTGGAGTAACGCGCCGGGAGTAGCGGCCGCGCGCGATGGTTCCTGGCCGCTTCCGTAACGATGCCGGTGGCTTGTGGTTACCGCTTAAACGGGCGGGTGGAGAGCACCTTTCCACCCTCCTGGATGGTGTACGTGGCGTTGGCTTTCACATTCTTCAGCACGTCTTGTTGTCCGCTGGGCCAGAGGATGTGAACTTCTTCGGCAGATTCCGCTTTGTTGAGCCCAAATGTAAGCGGAAGTTCACTCTGGGAGCAGTAGCTGGATCCGGAGTGGACGGTCTGCCAATTGACGGCGCCGTTCGAGTGGACCCGGGCCACCGCGCCAATGCCGTTGCGGTTTGAGCGGGTGCCCACCGTCTTGATGCGGACGGCGTTGGCCGTGTCCCGTCCCGTGTTTTTGAAGAGATGGGCTGGACCGTTGTTGGTGGTCACCAGGACGTCCGGGTATCCATCGTTGTTGATATCCCCATAAGCCGCCCCCCGCGCCACCATTTGCCGGGTAAAGCCGACCTGTTTGCCAACCTCTTGAAAGCGGCTATTTCCCTCGTCGCGGAATAGCAGCGGCCTCTCCGCATAGGTGACCTGAGCCTGGATGCGCGCAATGTCGGGCTCAATGTGGCCGTTGGCCACGAACAGGTCCTGAAGCCCGTCAAGGTTGTAGTCATAAAAGAAAAGGCCGAAAGTCAGCGCTAAGCGGCTGTCTTGCCCAATGGCTGACTGGGGTGCAATGTCGATAAAGAAGTTGTGCTTTTCGTTCTGGTAGAGGCCCAGCATCTGGTTGGAAAAGTTGCCGATGGCCAGGCTGGGGTAGCCGGAGCGGTTGAAGTCCGCGGCATCAATGCCCATGGCGCCCCGCGCGATGCCGTTCATGTCATAAGCAATGCCGGCCTGAACGGAATCCTGGGTAAACGTCCCGTTGTGGTTGTT
This sequence comes from Terriglobia bacterium, assembly GCA_046705545.1. Taxonomy (GTDB): domain Bacteria; phylum Acidobacteriota; class Terriglobia; order UBA7540; family UBA7540; genus JAMCXS01. Next base: position 21,112 of record JBJKQF010000303.1, on the reverse strand, counting down.
GCGGTAAAGCTTGTTGGGCTCTGTGTCGTCCGATACCGCGATATCCGGCCAGCCGTCCATGTTGTAATCGACGATGGCCACGCCCAGGTTCTTACCTGACATGTCGTAAATGCCCGCCTTCTTGGTGACGTCTTCAAAGCGGCCGTTCCCCAGGTTGTGGAACAGGCGGCAGCTCTCTCCCTTGTAGGCTTCAGGAGTGCAATAGGACTTGTGGCGGCCGTCCAGGGTGCAGTAGATGTCCTTTTTTTGCTCCCACTGGACGTAATTACAGACGAAGAGGTCGAGCTTGCCGTCGCGGTCGTAATCGAACCAAGCAGCGCTGGTGCCGAAGCCCGTGTTGTTGACCCCGGCTTCCTTGGTGACGTCGCGGAAGGTGCCGTTGTGCTGATTGTGGAAGAGGCGGGCTTCGCCTAGGCCCGTCACGTAGATATCATCCCATCCGTCATTGTCGTAGTCCCCAATGGCCACGCCCATGCCGTACATGGGAATATTCAGACGGGCTCGCGCAGTAACGTCCGTGAAGGTTCCATTGCCGTTGTTGTGATACAGCTTCATGGTGGTCTGGCGGCGGACGTGGCCGGGGAAATCCGTGCCATTGATCAAGAGGATGTCCTGGTTGCCGTCGTTATCGTAATCGATGAAGGCGCACCCAGACCCCATGGTTTCCGGCAGGTATTTCTGTCCGAAGGCGCCGTTGTTATGGATGAAGTGGATCCCCGCTTGAGCCGTGACGTCCAGGTAATGCCTTCCAGTGGGTGCCACTGCGCCCAAAAGGCCGGCGGGGACGCCGATTTGCGACGCACCTGCGAGCATCAAAAAATTCTTCAGAAAATCACGGCGCGAGGAATCACCCATAATATTTCCTACTCGTGAACCTTTCGTTTTGGAGGTTGTAGCCCCGGGAAAAGCGTCCTGGCAGTCTGGAATTTACCGCAGGGGTCTTTCTTCCGCAATCATTTTATGATCGGCGCGCGCCCGTGGTTTTGCTTTTGCGTCGACCTTCGGTATGGCGTGTTTCTGGAGGTTCTTTTTCGCCATGACCTTGTGTGCGGCATGCAACTCGAGTTTGTCTTTCCTCATGGCCTCCAGGTAGCCGTAGCTGCCGTCCTTCTTGTAACGCTTCAGAGCGACCAGCTGTTCCTGTCCCAGCTTGCCTGGCAACCACTCCCATCGCTGGCCGTAATTCCAGTAGAACTTCAGCCGCGTGGGGTTTTCATCGCTGATGGAAACGTGCTCGTGAATAGGCTGCGAGGCATTGTTTTCATCCGGATTGTCTCGTTTGAAAGGCCCTGTGATGGCGCGGGCAATTTCATTAGCCTTGAAGCGCAGATACAACTTCTCTTCGTGGTCGGATTCTTTGTTCTTCTGAAGTCCGCGATAGCAGAGCATCAGGTTGTAATGCGCCGCCAAGTTCTCCGGATCGATGCTGAGCGTGTGCTGGAATTGCTTGACCGCTTCCGCGTACTTTCGCTCCAGGAAACGAATGCGGCCCATGGCGTTGCTCACCACACGATCCACGGGGTGGTTGGCGGCTGCCTTGGCGAACTGGTCGTACGCCTGCGGATATTTGCCCTTGGTCTCATAAACCAGCCCCATAAAGTAATGGGCGCTGGCGAGCTCGGGGTTCAGCCCGATGGCCGTCTTGAGGTAAGGAATCGCCTGGTCAACGTTGCCTTCCTGAACGAGTGCGCGGGCCACGTTCACCCACCCGTCGGCATACTTGGGATTGATCTTGGTGACGATTTTAAAGGCGCGCGCCGCTCCCTTCAGATCGCCCTGGAGCAGCAGTCCGATGCCGTAATCGTTCCAGCGGTACACATCGTCGGGCAGCAGCTTGATGTCCTGCTGGAATGGCTGATCGGAAGCCGCCCGAACCGGCACGGTCGCGATGTCTTTAGACATGACGACGATGGGAACGTTGGGAATCTCTTTGACCTTGGCCGATACGTTGGACAAGTTGCCGTTGAAGAGCCACTCGGTGTTGTCGTAATCAAGCGTGGTCCGCCGGTCCTTCTGATACGGATCGCGGCGGCCCGCGAACGCCCATTGGGTGTTCCACCAGTCAAACTTGCGGTAATTGAGCTTGGCCGTGAAGGTGATCTTGTCGCCGCAGTCTTTGGGCACTTTGATCCGGAAATGCACGGTGTCCGCTGCGCCCGGAGGAATCAAGTGCACGTAGACGGTGGCATGCGCCGCCCAGGCGTTGCGCTTGTTGATCCAGTTACCCTGCTCGTCAAGCGAGTAAGAGCGGTAGAAATGGGCGCCGGGATCCACCGGCCCTTTGCCGTTGTCGGCTACTTCGCCGCTCCAGAAGACTGTGTGTCCCTTGTCATCCACTCCCTTCAGTTCCACCCAGCAGTCGAAGGCGTCTACGGTTCCCCCCGGGAAGAAGTGCCCCACTTTCCGGGTGCGCACCACGACCTCAACCCGCGCCGTCTCTCCGCGGCGCAGGTAGGCGGTGCCGCGGTTGAGCGGCGCCATCAGCTTGGCGGGGGGCACGGCCGTGACTTCCTGCGACTCCAAGCCGCGAGCCGATTCCTCGCCGACCGCAAACATCGTGGAGGTCTGCGGGGCTCCTCCCAGCAGTCCCGACGAAATGGGACGCTCCGACTTGCCCGTGGGTTCAGCGGCGATGGCAAATAGATCGACCGTGACCGCGTCTTTCAGGAATTCTTTGACGTCCTTGACTTGCGAGGTGTCGCCGTGGGAGGTGGGCACGGCCGTATTCGCCGCCACAAAGCGGTGTGAATTGACGTAGCCGTTGATGTTGCCGTAATCATGGGATTTCACCAGCGGCATGTGGCAGTTCACGCAATTTAAAGGTTTGGGAGGGTAGTAAAAGGATCTTGCACTGTGGCCGGAAACGCCGCTGGCCTGCCAATGGTCGTAGTCGTCGAAACCGCGAATCCAGCGATAGTGGTTGACGGGAACATCCAGATGTACCTTGTGGCAGGCTGAGCAGAATCTTGCCTGCTCATGATGGTTGGCCAGAAACGGCTTGAAAAAGGCTTGGCGGTGCGGCTTGGGATTCAGAAGGATCGCATAATAGCTGAGGTCGCGCAGGATCGGATTCTTGCTGGAAACGTACCGGTCGAGGGGAGGGTACTTCATGATATAGCTGCCATTCCCCATGGTGCTGGTGACGCGCTGGATGGCATGACAGGACATGCAGCCCAGGCCTGCCTGGCCCTCCGGAGTGAACTCAATCTTCCGGATGGGATATTTTTGCATCATGTCGGTGAACGCCAGAGCGTGGTCATGGCAGCCCGCACACCACATCGAAGGCTTGATGCCCACCGTGTCCTGCATGTACTCAATGGCCTTGCGATACCATTGGTTGTTGAAAGAAGAAAAATGGTGCATCGAGTGTGACCACTGGTCGTAAATGTCCTTGTGGCACGGTTCGCAACTTTTGGAATTCAGGAAAAATTCCCGAGGTATGGTTCCCTTGTTGGCCGTTTGGGCTGAGCTTGGAAACATCAAGCTGTTTTTTCCGCCGCCTTCCTTGTACATGCTGGTGGGGGCTGTCAGGGGATTCTTGATAATGTACTCAGGATTGGGGTCGTAGTGATGGTAAAGCGCTGCTCCGCCGTAGAATACCAGCGCTCCCACAAAGCCGACGCCGGCCATTTGCCAGGCGGGACGGGAGAAGATTAGGACGTTGTGGTCGCGCAGCCAAGTGCGCAGGCGAACCAGCAGGAAGAAAAGGCCGCCAAGGGAGCACCCCACGTGGATGTAGAGCGCCAAGTTATGGCGCTGCGTCATCCCGACAAAGATGAGGTAGATGCCAAAACCTGCCGCCAAGCCTAAAAGCGCCACGGAAAGGCGTCCGGAGAGGCTTGCAAGATAGTCTCTGTGGCGCTTTAAGTAAACGACCAGCAGGATGGCAGCCAGCACGCCCGCAACAGGATGCAAGAGCGCGTTGATGACGTAGAAGAGATCTGGTGTGGAGTAGGCCGCCAGATAGGCGCTGTTGAGCGCCAGGGCCAATATGAGGAGCAAAAGAATCGTGCCGATTCGCCGACGTTTTTGGACGTCCTTAGCCTTGTCCGCCATCTTTTTTTCGAGTTGCCCCCAACTACCCAAGCCCGACGCGAGAGCCACAACCTTATCGGATAGCGGTCGACAATTTCAACCCCGTTTTGTGTGAACTTATGATTTTTTTATATTAGTCGGGGATTTTTTTTCTACTAACTTACTCCCCAATCTGCTTGGTTTGTTGAAAACAGATGCCTAACCCAGTCGAAGCTTCAACGGCGAGATAAAAGCGAATCAGGCGTGTAATTAAAAAGCATTATTTATGCCGAAATTTTCAAGTATGGGAAGAATATAAAAGGCTTAGGTAGCCGAATTGTCTTGCTCCCATGGCTGGGGACGGCTATTTTTGAACCACGGGAGGTTGGGCTCGAGTCGGCCGGGTGATGGAACGTCGGAATTTACTCAAGCTGCTCGCAGGTCTTGCAGCCGCTGGCGGCGCTGGGGGACTGCTGTATGAGTCGCAGAGCGCCCGCAAAAGCTTGTCCCGACTTTTCACCCCTCATGCTGCAACCCAGCCCTTTCCTGATCAATTAGTCGATGTTACCCGCCAAGCTGGGATCCTGTTTGAACATAACAGCGGAGCTTTTGGCAAAAAGTACTTGCCGGAGACGCTCGGCTCCGGCTGCGCCTTCTTCGATTATGACAACGATGGTTGGCTTGACATTCTGCTGATCAACGGCATGGACTGGCCGGACCACCATAAGGCCCGCACAACCATGAAGCTTTACCGCAATAATCGCAACGGGACGTTTGCCGATGTCACCCGCGCTGCCGGCCTGGACGTGGAGATGTATGGCATTGGGGTGGCGATTGGGGACTATGACAACGACGGGTTTGATGATGTTTACATTACCACTTACGGCCAGAACCACCTGTTCCACAACAACGCCAACGGCACGTTTACCGACGTGACGCGCTCAGCCGGATTGTCCGGCTACTCAAGCCTCAGCACCTCGGCCTTATGGTTCGATTATGACCGGGACGGCCACCTGGACCTGCTGGTGGCCAACTACGTCAAGTGGTCGCCGGAATCGGACATTTTTTGCAGCCTGGATGGCAAGACCAAGTCTTATTGCACGCCGGAAGCCTACCCCGGAACCACCTGCTGGCTGTTTCACAACCGTGGTAACGGAACATTTGAAGACGTCACCGGGAAGTCGGGCTTATACGATCCGACGTCCAAATCACTGGGCGTCACGATGATCGATTACGATCTGGATGGCTGGCCGGACGTGTTCATCGCCAACGATACCCAGCCCAACAAGCTTTATCACAACAACCACAATGGCACCTTTACGGAGGTGGCGGTTTCAGCGGGAGTGGCCTTTAGCGAGGATGGCGTGGCCCGGGCCGGCATGGGGGCGGACGCCGCCGATTACGACAACTCCGGCCTGCCCAGCCTGGTAGTGACGAACTTTTCCCAGCAGATGGTGGGCCTATACCGGAACGAGGGCCACGGGTTCTTTATCGACGAGGCGCCGGAGAACGCCATCGGCCAGTCCACCCGCATGACGCTGGGCTTTGGATGTTTCTTCTTCGACTTTGACTTGGACAGCATGCTCGATCTGCTGGTGGCCAACGGCCACATCGATGCCACCATCAGCCACGTTGAGGCGAGTATCACCTATGCAGAGCCGCCTCGCTTGTTTCATAATGAAGGGCATGGTAAGTTCCGTGATATCAGCACGCTTGTAGGGAAGTCGTTTGACCAGCCGAAGGTAGCCCGGGGTGCCGCTTATGGGGACTTTGACAACGATGGGGACCTGGACGTGCTCATGACTACCAACAACGGGCCGGCCTATCTGTACCGAAACGATCGGTCCTCCAATCACAGCATCAGGTTCGCGACGATTGGCGACCGCTCCAACCGGGATGGCATTGGCACCAACGTTCACGTCTGGGCGCCGCAGGGACAGCGATGGCTGACCGTGAAAAGCGGCTCCAGCTACCTATCCTGCTCGGACCACCGGGTCACATTCGGGCTGGGTCCCTATCAATATATCGAGAAAGCCATCTTGGAGTGGCCCAGCGGGCTGAAGCAGGAACTGGGAAGGTTGCAGGCAGGGCGTACCTACGTGATCAAGGAAGGCAAAGGCATTATTGACGATATTCCCTTTAAGCGTTCCACCTAAGTCATGAGCGGTTCTGAGTCCCAACACGACCAGCTGCGGGAAATTCCCTCTCCCTCGACTCGCCTGTGGATTGGTCTTTGCATCATTCTCTCCATTTTCCTGGTTTTTGTCGTTTACAGCAGCCAGCAGATCCGCTGGCTTGAAGACTTCCAGGTGAACGTGGTCCAGAGGAACCGCAAGGATGCTCTGCAGCTTTCACGGCTTCAGAACGATGTTTACGGGTTGGCGATTTCCTTGCGGGACCTGGAGCTTTCCAAGAGCCGATATCCGATTCGTGACTGGGAGCCGGAGGTCACGCGTCTGCGGAAAGACATGGAGAACGCCGCGATGCTGGAAAGCCGCTACGCGGTCGACACGGTGGCCAGCCACGACAAACGACTCCAGTTGCGCGGCGCGCTGGCCAGCTTCGGCCAAACCGCGGACAAAGTTTTTGCCTTGGCCCGGCAAAGCCGAAGCGCTCAGGCCCGGGCTCTGATTGAAACCGAACTGGAGAGCAAGCGGGCAATCATCTCAGAGATCGTAGCGCGCCTCCTGGTGTTGAACGACCAGGAACAGGCGGATGCCGCCCGGCGCATCCATACCACCTATGAAGACGTTAAGACGGACATCTTTTGGCTGACGGCTGTCTTGTTGCTGCTGGCTTTGGGTACGGGGCTTTACACTTTCCAAGCTAACCGCAAGACCTTTGCGAAACTCCAGCATTTAGCCGAACAACTCCATGACCAATCGGGACAGTTGCGGAAGCTTTCCTGGAAGCTGATTGACGTCCAGGAGGAAACTCTGAGGCAGGTGGCGCGTGACTTGCACGATGAATTCGGCCAGATCCTCACCGCAATCGGCGTCATGCTCAATCGCGCCGGCCGAAGGGTGAAACAACCCGATCCGGTCTTTACTGAGGACCTTGAAAACATCAAGACGATTGTAGAAGACACTTTGAGCAAAGTTCGGGACCAGTCACAAATGTTCCGGCCCGGGGTCCTGGACGATTTCGGGCTTGACCAGACGCTTGAGTGGTTTGCCCGGCAGTTTTCCCGCCAAGCGGGAATCGAGGTGCACTTTAGCGGCAATCTGCCCAATGATTGTTTCCCCGCCGAGGGGGCCATCCATGTTTATCGGATTGTCCAGGAGGCTCTCAATAATGTGGCGCGCCATTCCAAAGCTACGGAGGCATGGGTCCAATTGGAAGAGCGCCCGGGCGGCCTGGGCCTGGAAATCCGGGATAATGGAGTGGGTTTTGAAGTCAGCCCGCCCTCGGGCCGCTCGCCGGGGGATGGCATCGGTCTGATGGGTATGCGGGAACGGACCGAACACTTGAACGGCAAGCTTGTGATACAATCCGCGCCAGGGAAAGGTACAATCATCCGCGTTCACATACCATTGAAAAGAGCCGCCAGTCCTGCTGTGGCTGAAAGGGTGGGATAACAGATGCCAGCCGACAATTCGGGAAAGAAGATTCGTGTGTTTTTGGCTGAGGATCACACGCTGGTCCGCCAGGGTTTTCGCCGGTTGCTCGAGGACGATCCTCGCATCGAGGTTGTGGGCGAGGCCAGTACGGGCCTTGCCGCCATTGAGCAATGTGGGGCGATCAAGCCGGACGTGGTGGTGATGGACCTGCTGATGCCCGAGATTGGGGGCCTGGAGGCGATGGCGGAAATCCTCAAGGCCAACCCGGACGCCAAGATTTTGATTCTTAGCATGTACTCTAATCCTGCCTACGTGCGCAAAGCCATTGAAGTGGGCGCCAAAGGCTACATCTTGAAGGACGCCATTGAAATCGATTTGCCGCAGGCGGTGGTTGCGGTGGCGCAGGGTGGAGCATTTATGAGCCCGGCCATTTCCAACCTGGTCCTGGAAGGCCTGAAGACAGGGAGCATCCAAGACCCCAAGCAGGACCCATATGAGCGGCTCACTCTTCGTGAGAAAGAAGTCCTCCAACTCATCGCGCAGGGGAAATCGAATAAGGAAATCGCTACCTTATTGGAAATCAGTATCAATACGGTGGCTGTTCACCGCGCGCGCTTGATGGATACGCTGGGCTTGCACCGAACGGCGGAGCTGGTGCTCTACGCGGTGAAAAGAGGAATTATCCAGTCCCAATAGAGATCCTCCGGCACTCCCGCGTCCCCTGGTCGCCAAGTTGAAGCCTCGGAACGTCTCCCCAAGAGCCCGTGCGGACCGGGCGTAAACTGATTTCCCCTGAGAAAGCGGAAGCACATGGTCCCCAGGTTTCGCAGCCGTTGGAGCCTCACGCCGCGCCAGGCCATCCGGCTCCAGGAACGGCTGCGCGACCAGGTGAATCTATCCGACCGCCTCGGGCGCATTCAGTACGTAGCCGGCGCGGACATGGCCTTTGATCCGGAAACGGAAGTGGCGTTCGGCGGCGTCATCGTTTACAGCTTTCCGGAGCTTCGAGAAATCGAACGTCGCATGGCGCGCCGGAAGCTGCGTTTCCCTTACGTGCCGGGCCTGCTTTCCTTCCGGGAAGCTCCCATCCTGCTGGCGGCCTTTGCGCGTCTCAAGACCGCTCCTGATCTGATTCTGGTTGATGGGCATGGACGCGCGCACCCGCGTCTGTTTGGCTTGGCGTGCCACTTGGGAGTGCTCTTTGACAAGCCGGCGATCGGCTGCGCGAAATCACTGCTGGTCGGGGAACACGCTAAGCCGGGTTTGGAGGCTGGATCCGCCGCGCCGCTCTATTTCCACAGCGAGCGTGTGGGAATGGTCTTGCGGACGCGTGACCGAGTCAGGCCGATTTACGTGACCCAAGGGCATCGAGTGTCGCTTGGGACCGCCGTGAAGTTGGTTCGCAAGTGTCTTGACGGATACCGCATTCCCAAGCCGACGCGGGAAGCGGACCATTACGTTGGGGAACTCCGCCGGGCGTATCAACAATCGCTCAAGCGGGTGTAGACGGGCGCTGTGAAGGAAGCGGCTCGGCGGTCTGCCCCACTCGATTCTTCAGGCTTTTTCCTGGTCGCTGAGGCTCAGTCCCACCTGCCGGGCTTTGAGGTTTTCCTCGATTCGGGCCAGAACGTCGGGCGGGCAGCCTTCCCAGTGAGCCACGACTTTGTTGCCGAGGTAGGGCAGGTCTTTAATGCCGATTTCGCTCGAGAAGAATCCTCCCACAACCAGGTCGCGCATGGAGTTGAAGAAGGCGACGTAGTTGGAATCTTCCGGAGCCGCCTTTCCCGGGTAGGCGATGCGGTTGAGGAGTTGTTTTTGCCCGGTGGGATCGCAGAGGACGAAATCGCGGCCATAGCGCTGGTTGCATTCGCGGTCCAGCCACATCAGGCCGCCGCGAATTTCCGCCTGCAAGTTGCCGCCTTTAAAGGCGAGGATGTCGTCGATGTATTCGGGTACGCCGGCCTGGGTGGCGCTACCACTCCGCTCGTCTGCGGGGATTATCAGGTCGCACAAGACCTTGACGGTTTCCCATTCCTGATCGGTAAAGGTCTGCCGCCGGTAGGCGGACGCTGCCGGCGCCGCTGCTTTTCCGCCAGCTTTCCGCTGCGCCGCCACGGCGCTTTCCAAGGGGATCAGGGCTGCCGGTACTGCGGAAAAAAACCTCAGTACGTCGCGGCGCTTCATGGCGCCTTCGCCTCTTTTGTTTGATTTTTGACCCACGATTCTTTCGGACCCCCTCGTTAACAGATCGTGCCCGGTGTCAGATATTCAGCTTTTTGACCTGGTCCACTACGTGCTCTGAAGTTCGCCACGCCAAAGCCATGATCGTCAATGTCGGGTTCTTGTTAGAGTTGCTGACAAAAGGTGCGCCGTCGGTGACAAAAAGGTTCTTGCAGTCCCATGCCTGGCAATAGGAATTCAGCGCCGAAGTGCTGCGGTCGTTGCCCATTCTGGCCGCGCCCACTTCGTGGATGACTGCGCCTCCCGGATAGATTCCCCAGTTTTGGCTGGCGTCGTAAGTTTGGATCACTTCTCCGCCCGCCGCCTCGATAATTTCCCGGAAAGTTTCGCGGGCGTGCCGGGCCATCTGAATTTCATCTTCGCTCCATTTGAAGTGGAACTTCAGCACCGGGATTCCCCACTCGTCGAGAGCGTTCTTGTCAATCTCGCAGTAGCTTTGGTCGTTGGGAATCATCTCGCCGCGGGCTGAAAAGCTGACGAAGGAGCCGAAGGCTTTTCGCAACCCGCGTTTCAGCTCCGCCCCGTAACCCCCGCCCAAGTAGCGCTCGGAGCCTTTGAAGACCTCGGGGCCCGGCATCTGGCGGCGGTCGCCGCTGAATTCGATGTGGTAGCCGCGCGAGAACGGTAGTTCGTGCTTGAACTGTTTTTCGTAATTCCACCAGGGCATGTAGAGATGGAACCCTCCGGTGCCGTCGCCGTCGTGCGGGGGAAGGTCCGACAGGACCGGCAGAAAGCCCACCGTACCGTCAGCCCCCAGCGTGTCCATCAGGTAGCGGCCCACCATCCCGCCGGAGTTTCCCAGGCCGTCCGGGTGCTGAGGGCTGCGCGAATTCAGGAGCAGCCTCGCCGTTTCACAGCTGCTGGCGGCCAAGATGACAATCTTGCCCCGGACCTGCACTTCCTGGCGGGTCTTTTTGTTGATGTAAGAGACCCCGGTGGCCAAGCCGTCGCGCCCCACCAGGACCTCCCGCACCATGGCGTCACAGCGAATTTCCAGGTTGCCGGTTTTCAAGGCGGGCGGCAGCAGGACCGTGGGGGAAGAGAAGTTCGAGGAGGTTGCGCAGGAGCGGCCGCATTGTGAGCAGTAATGGCAAGCGGGCCGGCCATGTATGGAGCGGGTAATGATGGCCAGGCGAGAAGGGATGCAGGGAATGTTGAGCTTCCGGCAGGCTTGCTGAATTACCAGCTCGTAGCAGCGCGGTTTCGGCGCGGGAAGAAATTTCCCGTCCGGGGCGTTCTCCAGATGCTCGGCCGTCCCGAAGACTCCCACCAATTCCTCGGTCTTGTCGTAATAGGGAGCGAGATCCTGGTAGGCAATGGGCCAGTCGAACCCTTTGCCGTCTCGGCTGTAGGGCTTAAAGTCATAAGGGCCCATGCGCAGAGCGACGCGCCCCCAATGGTTTGTGCGCCCGCCCAGCATCCGCGAGCGGAACCACGACCAGTCCGAGCCAGGGGCATTAAGGTAGGGTTCTCCGGGAACGGTAAATCCGCCCACCGCGGCGTCGAAGTAGTTATAAGTGGTGTGCTGCGCCACCTCGCCACGGTGCGGTGCCTGGTAATACCATTCGAACATTTTGGATTGCTTGGCGGTGTCGTACCAGCCGCCAGCTTCCAGCATCAGGCACTTTGCTCCCGCCTGCGTCAGAACGTAAGCCGCCATGCCTCCGCCGGCTCCCGACCCCACAATAATCGCGTCATAAACCTTGGGCTTTGCGATGCTCTGTGCCATTTTTCCAGCGCCCCGCTCAGTGGATTCTCTGGGAGTTTACCACAACAGAGCCCGCGCGGCCGTTAGGTTGCCGCGGGTTCATGGGCCGGAGAAAAAACGTCGGAGCGGCAGAACCAACGGAAGGATTGCGGCGGGCTTGTGCCCGCCGCCGGGAAGGGATTGGACCACCTTTTACCCTTGGACCGAGTCCACGGAAAGGGCCTTGATGCCGTGGGCGTCGATCTCGTGCGCTTGCACGGTCACGCCGGGTTTGCCCAAATCGTTTAAGACTTGCTCGGGATAATGCGCGCCGTCTTTGGGGGGCAGAACAAGATAGGTTGTTCCATTGTTTCCAAGAAAGACGATCGGCCCGCCGTGGGAGACACACGCTTTGGAGCAGAGCGCGTGTTCGTGGCCGTGTTGTCCGGAGCTCAAGTAGCAATCCGCCCCGGTCAACTCTCCCTTCAGGGTAACCGGACTTCCTCCCATGGATACGCAGCCCATCAACATCACGTGGCTCTTCTTGGCCATCATCGCAGTCTGTTTTGCCGTGTGGGGATTCGACATCAATTGCTTGACCTTGGCATAAGACCAATCGTTCATATCCTGATGCTTCGTGCCCTGGGCGGCCCAAAGTCCCGCCGTCACGGCCAAAGCTGCAATACCGAGAATCAGAAGAGTGCGCTTATCATGCATTGTTGAATAACCCCCTTTTGGAATTTTTTAGCCCGTGGATACTATGATGCCGACAATTCGCGGGCCGTTACCAGGGTTCTTGCAGCCCTTCGCGAGCGGCAAGGACCGAAGTGCCGGCGCCCACAGGCGTCCGGAACCCGCGTGTCTGGGCTTCCGGCTGCGCCCCATGCTAACATGAGGAACGGCGGGTTGTGGTGGCGAAGGGGCTTCATGCGACATTCATTACGGAAGGTATTATTACTCGCCCTGTTGGCGATGCTGGCGAACTTGTGCGGAGGGCTGGGCGCTCTTCAGGCGGCGGACCTGAGCCCGGCCACGACGAAGGCGTTCGAGCGTTACGTGCAGGCGGCCGAGGCGCGCATGAATCGCGAGGAATCCCACCCCGGCGACTTCCTTTACATCGAACAACTCCCGAAGCCTCAATATGACCAAGTCATGGCGACGCTTAAGCAGGGCCAAGTGTATGTGCAGCGGATCAGGACAACAGACGCTTCGGGCCATCAGATCGATGTGCCGGATGGCATGGTGCATCACTGGCTGGGCGCGGTGTTGGTGCCCGGAACCTCGATCTCGAAGGCGTTCGACGTGCTGCAGAATTACAACGACTACAAGGAACTGTACAAGCCTGAGGTCATACGTTCCCGCTTGATCAGCCATGAGGACAGCAATTTCGAAATTTACCTGCGCCTCCAGAAGAAGTCGATCGTCACGGTGACGTTAGATACCTGGTATAAAATTCACGATTCGAGGATCGACGCCACCCACGGATACACCCGTAGTTATTCCACCCGCATCCAGCAGGTGGAAGATGTGGGAACGCCTCAGGAGCATCTGGACCCCGTAGGGCACGATAGCGGCTTTCTTTGGCGCATCAATTCTTACTGGCGCTATGAGCAGTGCAAGGACGGAGTCATTATTGAGTGGGAGTCCATCAGCCTTTCACGCGACATTCCGTTTTTGATTGCATGGTTCGTCAGGCCGCTGGTGCGCAACCTTTCGCGTGAAACGGTTCAGGATATGCTGACGGCCACCCGGAAGGCGATCCTGGATGCCAAGGCCCAAAAGGGCCAAACCGTGCAATCTACTACTTCACGAATCCGCAAACCTGCTCCTGCGCTCAAGCTTGCACAGGATCGATAAACGCAATCCGCGGAAGCCTCATCAGTTTTTCTTGCGGATCCAACGGTCCAGGCTGACAGGACCGGGGCCGGCGGAAAAAAGATAAAGGAAAATAAAGCAGTAGAGCACAGCCAGCTCCCCGCCGTTGCTGATCGGGAAGTGTCCTCTTGGGAAATGTTCGAGGAAGTATGCCACGGCCATCTCACCCGACAGGATAAACGCCGTCGGCACGGTGAAAAGCCCCAGGATAATCAAGAGTCCTCCCAGGGTTTCCAGAGTCCCCGCCACGCCGAACAGAGAGAACAAGGGAACTTTGTGCCCTCGAATGCCTCCGAACAAGCCGAAGAGTTTTTGCATCCCGTGCGAACAAAAAGTGAACCCTACAATGATCCGCAGCAACGAACGAATCCACGGTTCAATGGCGGGAATCGCGGTTTGACGAGCCATCGGTTCTTCTCCTTTTGCTATGGAAGATCCTGCTGCGCCGCCGGCGGCCCGGCCGGATTGCGAAGGTGTTCTCCCGTGGACCAAAATGCCCGCGCTTGTCCTTCCTCCGCCATTATCGCACAGCCTGTTGAGCCTATTTCAGTTCAAAGCGCCGGGCGGAAATTGTCATCGTTGGTATAGAATGAGCGGGATGCGGAACTTCGTTCTATTGCTGGCGGGCTTGCTCATTGTAGAGGTCTTCGGCATTGTTCCCGCCGGGAAGGCATTTTCTCAGAATGCTTCAAACGTGGCGCCGGTTACAACTGACCTCAAGGCCGTCCGCAGGAACAGCCTGTCACACGTTACGCTCCAGACGTCTTCCGGGCCAGTTGCAGTGTATCTCTACGCGCGGGACCAGGAAGTGAGCGTCCTTCAGGCGCCGTACTGCGGCGGAAATGAGGGAGACAAGGATTCCCAAGGCCATTACGAGCTCATCAGTGTTCGAAACGGAAAGATTACTTCTCAGTTGCGTTTGGATCCGGGAACTTTTTTTGTGACGGAACATCCGCATGACGGCCTGCATATTTTCACTCCGCCGGGTAACGGGCAGCAGTTGGTGAAACTGTACCAGTACGGGAGCTGCAACAGCGAGTCGGCGGAATTCTATCGCCTCGACCCCGAAGGTCATTTGGCGCGGGTCGCATTCCTCGCCGCCGACGGGCGGCGTTTTCTCTCACAATCCACCGGACCGAGTGGTGGAGTTCACTCCTCCGGCCAGGGCGATAGCATTTTTTGCAGTTACAACAATTTCATTGGCATGATGGAGTGTGATGCCTACCGCTACGACGGAAAAAACTTCATCCAGACTAAAAGCTGGATGGGTTCCGAGTTGCCGGTTGTGTGGAAACATCCTACTCCCGCCGCCCAGGCTCAACGCGCGCTTTACGATTTCCTGTCTGCGTTGGACAGCAAGAATTACCAGGCCGCCGCTTTCTACTACGCGGGCCCTTCCTCCGCGGGCGCGCGGCAAGCCGAATCTCCTCCGCTGGACGCGTCAGAGTGGCTGGCAGCATACTGTGGCACGGCCGGCTGTCCCATTCCCGTGGAGATTGCAAACCCTTCGCCATCCGGATCGGATGACGAGATGGAGTTCATGGTTTCGTTTGTGGCATCCGACTTCGCTTCCGTGCAAACAAAGGGAAAATCAAAGGTGCGCTTTCGGGTTAAGAGACTCGCAAACGGCTTCAAGGTCTCCGGCCTTCCGCCACACGCTCCGCCCGCCGGAGAGCAGAGGAACTGACCGTCTCGCCGCGGGCACGCTCAGGCGGAGGGCTGGATGTTCTGGTTCACGCGGAAGAAGTTGGAAGGATCGTACCTCTTTTTGACCTCCGCCAGGCGGTCGTAGTTGTCACGAAACGAGGCCCGCACGCGCTCCTGGCCTTCCTCCATCATGAAGTTGACGTAGGCGCCGCCCGCCGAGTATGGGTGAAGCGCGTCAAAGTACGCCTTGCACCAGTTCGTGATCTTTTCGCGATTGGCTGGATCGGGGTCGATGCCGACAATCACTTCCGCCCAGTTTGAGTCCCGATAATTGAAGGCGGTGTCCGTGTTGCCGATGTTATGCGCGGCGCCGTCGATCGGGTAGAGGTGCATCGTCGAATGAGGCGTCGGAAGCTGGGCGCTGTGTTCGGCATGTTTTGAGACCGCCTCGTCGCTCAATTCTTTAAAGAAATCCGCCCGCCAGTACCACTGGAGTCCCGGCGGGAGAAGCGGATCGAATAAGGTTTGGAGCACCGGGAAGGGCAGAGGTCCCACTTGATCCAGAAGCGGCTCTGCAACTGAACGCATGGGTTTCAGCGCTCTTCGCGTTTCCTTTTCCGACCCGGTGCAGCACCACACGACGCCGCAGACTTTGCGAAGATGGAGATGTTCGGGGAACGTCGGCACGGGGGAAACGGTTAACGCGGCAAAGAAGCCATTCACGGAATTGGGAGCGCGAACGATGAACTCGCGATAGGCCTTCAAAACTTCGTGATACCGCTCCATCGGCCAGAAGATGGGGCCGGCGTGGACCACCTTGACCGGATACATGCGGAACAAAAAGGAGGTCACCACGCCGAAGTTGCCGCCTCCGCCTTGAAGGGCCCAAAAGAGGTCAGGATTTTCCTTGGCGCTGGCTGTAACGTGCCGGCCGTCCGCCAGCACCAGGTCGGCGGAAAGCAGGCTGTCAATCGTTAATCCGTACTTGCGCGTGAGATAACCGATGCCGCCGCCCAGCGTCAGTCCGCTGACGCCTGTGGTGGAGATGAATCCACAGGGCGTGGCCATTCCGAATGCATGCGTGGCGTGATCGACGTCTCCCCAGACGCATCCGGGATCGACACGAACGGTTTTCTTCTTCGGGTCAATGTGAATGCCTTTCATGCGCGAGAGGTCGATGACCAATCCGTCATCGCAGATGCCCATCCCGCCGGCGCTGTGTCCGCCGCCGCGCACCGCCGTCAACAGGTGGTTCTCACGGCCGAATTGCACCGCCGCCATCACGTCAGCAACATCCGTGCAGCGCGCGATGAGCCGGGGACGCTTGTCGATCATCCCGTTGTAGACTTTGCGCGCCGAATCGTACGCGGCGTCGCCGGGCTGAATGATCTCGCCGCGCAGGATTGCTCGTAGCTTTTCCACGGATCCAGAGTTCATGGAAACCTCCTCGATAGTCGGATTGTATTGTGGTGCCCCTGGAGAAAATAAATCCGTTCGGTCTTGCCTTCTCAATGGCGGTTTCTTCACCGCCAAATTTTCGCACGGCGTGGTGCTTAGATTGAATTCATGGTCACTAAGCCCTAGGCCGTGCCGCCGTTTAAACGAGCTTCATCCTGCCGGTTGGCAAGCCAACTTGGGCGGCGCCGTCTTTAGGGCCGATGCGAGAGGAGAAGGTTGTCGATCTCCTCCATCGTGAAATAGTTCAGCTTGGTGATTCGGGTTCCCGGGCGGAAAGCCGGAGGCACAATCCGGCGGGCTTCCTCCTTGTTCTCCACGTCCGCAATGATCCAGGCCTTGTGCTCCCCATCGTGGCAACCCCAATCCGCATGGGTCAGAAAGTGGGACCCACTCTTGAGAAAGACTTGCACGACTCGGGCGCAGGCAGCGACTTCTTCTTCGTGAGGAACTTCAATCAGAAACCTTGGCATTTTCTGAATTCTCCTTTCGTTGTTACTACGTTGAGAATTGAATCAACTTGGGTCCTTTTACTTTCGAGCGCCGGGACGGATTGATCCAAATACTAAGAATCCGGCCATCATTTCTTGACCACATACCAGTTATTCTGGATGTCGTGCGGTAACTGCTTCGTCTCAATCGACCGAAAGCCCGCCTCCGCCAGGTACTCGCGGGTCTTTTCCTCTCCCCACATGGTTCCGAGTCCCTCGCCCTTTTGGGCTAGAGACACGGTCATGCAGTGGAAGGTCGAGACGGTATACAGGAACGTTCCAATCGGGTGAGTCAGGTTTTTGTGAACGTGACTTGATCCTCGAATATCCTGCATCAGGTAGACTCCGCCGGGTTTCAGAGCGCGATGTATTCCCTTTAAGACGTTGAGTGGTTTGGCCTGATCATGAATCGCGTCAAACGTGGTGACGAAATCGAAGGTTTCTGGCTCGCTGCTGATGTGGAAGTCACTCAAATCACGCCTCAGGAACCCGACATTGTGCAGGCGCTTCTGTGTTGCCTCGCGCCGTGCCGTTTTGATAGCGTCTGCCGAGAAATCGATGCCGGTGAAGTTGCTCTTGGGATACAGCTCTGCCAACCGGTTAATAATGCGGCCGCTTCCGCAGCCGGCGTCCAGAACGCGGATGCCGTGGGACAGCCAGCCTGTTAACTCTGGCACAAGCGGAAGGATGTCGGATTCAAGCGCGGCCAGCACCGAGACTCCGCTGTCTTCGGCCATGATGTCCAAAAAGCGTGGAAACCTATCGTATGGAACGCCTCCGCCCCTCCGGAAGCATTCGAGAATTTCGTCTTCCACCGTTCCCATCACAGCGATGTACTGGGTATAGACTCCCAGGTTGTTCGCGCCTGCGGCGCGGGTGAGAAACGCTGCGTGCTCTGCAGGCAATGAAAACCGCCGGTGGGACGAATCGATTTCAACAACCCCCGCGGTAGCCATCGCCCCCAGCCACTCGCGTACGTAACGTTCGTTCAGCCCGGCCTTGCCGGCAATCTCATCAGAA
The DNA here is from genome assembly GCA_046705545.1 of Terriglobia bacterium. Lineage (GTDB taxonomy): Bacteria > Acidobacteriota > Terriglobia > UBA7540 > UBA7540 > JAMCXS01. The sequence goes on along the minus strand of JBJKQF010000303.1, from coordinate 3,122 downwards.
GTTGATGGGGGTAGTTCGCTCATGGCGTCAAAAAGCCCCGCGCGGTGGCCGACGGAGGCCATCAGGCAGAGGGCCCCATCATTGAAGACGGTCAGCAGCTTGTCGGAAAACGCCTCCGCCCTTGAAGGATTGAACTTCCGGCCTGTTTCCCCGTGCGTCATGTGCCTTTACCTCCTGGATTGCCGTGTTTGTTCACTCCCAAAGTCATTCAACCTCAGCGGGAGAGCCAACGACGAACCGTTATTCACCGCCCTAAGGATTTCGCATCGTCCTCGCGGTCCGTCGTGGTGCAGTTGAACGGGGACTGCAAGCACTACTCACGGCAACCCTCTCTTGCTGTCCTTTGTCTTTTCTAGATTGCCAGCACAAAGCATCCGGTTGCTAAAAGTGCGACGGCCCAGATCAGGTCGAGGTTTAACCATGCCCTTCTCAATAGGGCCAATCCCAATTTCTTGTAGACCACCCAGGCAATGAGACCGGTCACTACTAGATAGCCCCCTGTATGGACAACAACGGCCAGCATATTTGTGGTGCTTCCGCTCATCTGCGCCATGTGCACGATATGGCCTGCCGCGTAGGTCCCGTGCGTCGATTCTGTGGCTGACATTCCCAGCACGATGGGGAGGACCATAAGTCCCGCACCGTGCGCAGAAGCCATCAAGAACGACCAGAGGGTCAGGTCCTTGAAGCCGACTACCATGCCCCCTCCTCGCGGGTGGCGATGGCGCTTCAAACGGTAAATTCCAAGAACGAAAAGGGCGCTCGCAACCGCTACCTTCAGGATTCTTAGCGGCACCACAATTTCAACCAGGACTGCCACCAAAATCACGGCGCCGATCGAAAAAGCGTGTCCCGCGGCCAGCGGTCCTAGAGATCGCCACACCGCTCGGGAGGTTTTTTCTTGCATTCCCAGCGCGACGGCAAACAGCCATCCCATTCCCGGATTGATTCCGTGGTAGGCCCCAAGCAGCGCCAGCGCCACCCAAGGCCACCACTCGCTCCCGCTCATGAGGGGTAGCAATAAGAGTCTGAGGATGCGTCGCCGCCCTCCAGGCGAACCTGGTGGCTGCGCAGCTCCCCAAACTCCAGGAAGAAATTTTCGTCAATTTTCATTCCACCTTCCGGCTCGGCATCGAGCTTCACCATCCATCCTTTGATCCCATCGGGGTAGAATTGTTCGTCCCATGAAGCGTAGATAGAGTTGGTCACGTAAATGCGCCGGCCGTCACGGCTGATCTCCACCATCTGCGGTCCGCCGTTCAAGGGCTGCTTGGGTTTCTTGGGATGGGCGGCGCGTCGCACGATGCCTCCCAAGTGCACGGAGGCGGTTTTCTTGGGGTGGAACGGATCGCTCACGTCGTATTGGATAAACTCGCCGGTCCCCCAGCAGGAGACGTAAAGGAAATGATCATCCACGGAAAGGTCGATATCCGTGACCAGTGGCGGGACCGCTTTGAAGCCTTTCAGAATGGGCGGCAACACCTCGGGATCAGCTGATTCAGCGGGGATTTCAATCACCTTGTGGGCAGACCAGTGGCCGTTCTTGCCTTCCTCGCGGTGCCAGAGCCAGATGGAAGAGGAGAGATCTTTCAACGAGGTCAAGACCCCCGCAAAGCCGTAAGCGCGGGAGGGATCATGAGCCGGGCGCAGTTCCAGGGGGATCTGGTTCTCTTTCCCCAGATCAATGGCCTGCAGGTGGCGCCGCCGCCGCAGGTCCCAGAAGTGGAGGGAGTGGCCGTAACCGCCGTTCAAGAGAATTTCGGGAACCACTCCGTTCTCCACCATCTTGGGGGTCCCCCATTCGCTGGTGATCATGGTGTCGCAGCCCAGGTGCCACCAAAAATCGTACGACAGGTACTGAGGACCGCGGTCGAGTTCCCACTGACCGAGCACTTCAAAGGTCTCGGGGTCCATCATAAAGATTCCCCCCGGGCCATCGCCGCTCGGTGAACCGAGCGCATTGACGTAGATGCCGTCAGGGCCGCAATGGACGGTGTGGGCGCGGGAATAACGGGCCCGACTGGCGACCGTTTCAGGCTCGATTACTTTAACGATCTTCGGATGGCGGGGATCGGGCTTTGTGTCGAGGATGTGAATCCGCGACGAGCGCAGGCCGGGGATCACCAGGTAGCGCCGTTCCATATGGGCGTGGGGTGCGTACGGCGCCAAGCACGAGCTGCACGCGTTCCAACCGAAATGATGGAGTTCGTCGCCGACGTTCGGCATTTCCACCTGGCTGATGAGTTGTCCGTACTTTCGCGAGGTTGGGTCGACGTCGACAACTCCCAAGGCATCGTGTTGTCCTTGGCGTTTCGGATTGAGCAAAGCCACGTAAGCGAGTTTCTCTGCCGGAGCGCCCATCGCCATCTTGGGAGAAGGGTAGAAACTGGGGTCGGGTCGTAAGAGAGTCATAGCAGTTCTCCTTTTATAGAAAAGTGTCGGGTGCTGGGCGCTATGCGCGCGGCCCTCGTAACCTTTCGAACGCAACGTCTCACCCCACCGAAGGGTCAAACCCTTCGGAAATCGGGCGAGTAAAAGGGGACTGTCTTTATGTGGTCCGCTGTCGAATAAAAGTAAGGAGGTCTTTTCCGGATCTTGCGGGGATGCCATCGGAGGTCTCAAAGAAACGTGAGGTAGAGCACAAATGTGCGGAGGGAAAATCGAAAACGACGCCTTCTGTGTGTTCCTGCTTGGTGGCCTCGATTGTAAATCGAGCGGGGAGGGTCCAATCAGTGTCACAGACAACGTCCTGCAGATCGCTGTTCGGGGCGTCGCTGCGGCTCTGCCCCTGGTAATTCGTTAGGGAAACCGCTCTGGCTGCAAGCAGCGCGATAAAGCAAGAAAGGGCTACAGCAATAATTCCTTTTCTCATTTTTTGGGAGTCCCCTGAGCCCAATCTATTCCCGGTTTCTGTGGGTTGTCAAGGTGAATCGGTTGGCTGGGTAAACCGCGGTGTTCCCGGTGAAATGTCCCATGAAAGGGGCGTCTGAGGCCCCTCCGTCGCGCCAGCCCGATCGCGGCCACCGCTTCTTCAGTTCAGCTTCAAGCCGTTGAAGCGCTTGGCTCAAAGGCGCAGAAATGACTCGCGTCGCCGCGGCGTATCCTCGAGAGATGGCAAGCTC
>JBJKQF010000302.1:0-13420 GCA_046705545.1 Terriglobia bacterium | reverse complement strand
GAAGACCAGCGTGTGGCGCTCGCTGATGATGGTTGACCCCTGTACCCATTGGTGTGCAACGCTTCTTCCCTGCGCGTCGGTTAGCTCGGAAGGTACGGACGGGTCCCAATTGAGGTCGTACTCGATGCCCAGATTGGAATCCCACGCGTGGGGATTAAAAATAACCAGATACTCAGACTCAGGGTCCGTGGTGGCGACTTGCCAAGCCAGTTTCTCAAGCGACAGAGCTGTCGCTTGGTTGGCCACTTCCCGAGCATAGCCGTAGGCGTGCCGTGACTCGATGTAGTGTTCCGGCAGGGCGGTTCCCGCCAGGCTATCGTGGAACTGCTGGAAGAGGACCTTTTGCCAGGCAGCGGTGAATTGGTCCTGTGGATATGCGCCGCCCCACGCTACAGATCCGAGGCTGGCAATCTTTTCGGCTGTGGTGAGGGCCATTTCGGTGGAGCGGTTGTCCTTCTTGATGCGTGACTCGGCGGTGTAGCATCCCACGGCATGGTGCTGCAAGTCTTCCCGGACGACGGGTAAATCCAGATCTTTCATGGCGCGGAGAGCGGCAAAGAACTTTTCCGGAGTGCTAAAGATCAGCTTGGGCGCTCCAGGCTCCGACATAATTTTCCGGATCGACTTCATGTTCTTCTCGGTTGCTCCCCCGCCGTGGTCTCCGGCTCCGTAGAACACCATGAGGTCCTTGACGGGTTCGTGCAGCTTCAGAATCTGATGAACTCGGTCTTGGAGCGGCCCGGGGTGGTTGTAACCGTGCTTGAGTCCCTCGATGTGGAAATCGAGTGGAATGCGGTAAGTGAGCACGTGGGTCCCGTCCGGTCCTTCCCACCAGAACACGTCGGCGGGCAGGTGTTTCAGGGCTTCCCGCGGCCGCATAAAGACGTAGTCGTGCATTTCCTGCAACTTTAGAATTTGTGGAAGCGTTCCTGTGTGTCCGAATGAATCAGGATTGAAACCCACTTTCGCCTGGCGGCCGAAGAGGCGCCGTAACAATTGTTGGCCGTACAAACCCTGCCGGGCCAGGGATTCTCCGTTGGGCATATTAACATCGGGTTCCACCCACCAACCGCCTGCCAACTCCCATCGCCCCTCTTCTACCCGCCGGCGTATTTCGGCCAGCATTGCCGGATCGTTATCCGCCACCCATTGGTAGAACTGCGCGGAGCTTTCCGTAAAGGCAAAACCGGGGGTGTGCTTCATGCGGTCCAGGTTGGAGCGGAAGGTGCTTAGGACGACTGACATCGCTTCTGACCATGGCCACAGCCAGACGGCGTCGATGTGCGCGTAGGCGATCAGATAGAGGCGATATTGCGGAGCATTGGGAGGCCAGGTGTCCTGGGCGGAGCCGGAGGCTGGGGTTGAGGCGCCTTCCTTGATGGTTGCAGCCGGCAAGATTTTTGCGGACTCGGCCAGCGCCAGGCTCGCTGTGCCCAGTCCCGCCAGCTTAATAAAGTTTCTCCGGTCCAGGTCGTCGTTCTTGGACATGATTCCCCCTTGGCTTCAAAGCGCTTGGTGGACGCGGTTCGACGGATTTCTTTCCCGCACCCTTTAATCACGTGCCCCTAGCCTTTCGCCTGGAAGCTAAGGCCGAGGACTAAGAGGCCAGGGGATACCTGTCTTCCCGATCACGAGGATTAGCGGTCGGGAGAAGGCATGCCCTCCTGGAATGATGGCGGCGCGTCCTCGGGGCGGGTTCCCCAATCCTTGTTAGGAGTTTTGCCCAGCTTGAATTGCAGGTTTGCGCCTTGGGCGAAAGTCGAGTAGCTAATCCAAGTGTGCTCGCTGGGCTGTCCGTTCAGGGTGAAACTCTGAACGTAAGGATGAGCGGCGGAGGCGTTTTCCGCGTGGATGGTAACCACTTTCCCGTTGCCCATCTGAAGGGTCGCCTTGGGGAACAGCGGGCTATCGATCGCAAACCCGCCCACCGCAGGAATGGCTGGGTACAAGCCCAGGGCAGAGAAGACATACCAGGCGGACATAGCGCCCAAATCGTCATTGCCGGGCAGGCCATCCGTTCTGGAGGTATAGACGTCTTCAATCCGCCGGACCACATCTTGGGTCCGCCAGGGTTCGCCGGCGTAGTCGTACGCCCAGGGAGCTGCAAAAACGGGCTCATTCCCAATCCAGAAGTACGGCCGGGAATCTCCCGCGTTCAAGTCCGTAAAGAAGTCGTTGAGCCTTTTGACCGCCGCTGCGTTGCCTCCCATCAGGTTAATCAGGCTTCGCATATTGTAGGGGACCATCCAGGTGTATTGGGCTGCGTTCCCCTCCACAAAATACGTTGGCGAGGCCGGCCCCACGGCGATAAAGGAGCCGTCGTTCCGGCGCGGCTCAATGTAACCCGTTTTGGTGTTGAAGGTGTTTCTCCAGAATTGGGCCCGTTTCATGAAGGTCTGATAGGTCTGTGTCTCTCCCAGGTGCTTGGCGAGCTGGGCAATGGAGAAGTCCGCCGCGGCAAACTCCAGCGTTTGTGCAGGGCCGCTGTGTCCGTGCCAGAGGCCGTGGTCTTCGGGGCTCAGATAGCCGCGCTTTAAGTAGTTTTTCAGGCTGTCCCATTGCGGGCAGCCGGTGGACGTTGCGCCCGGCTGGGTAGCGCCCTTCAGCATGGCCTTGAGCGCGGCGTGAGTGTCAAAGTCCTGCGCCCCGAAAGCGTATGCGTCCGTGATGATGATGGAGCCGGGATTGCCCACCATCTGGCAAGCGTCTTGGTTGGCGACGGGCCAGATGGGGATGCCGCCCCCTTGTTGGGCGTCCGCGACCAGCGACTGGGCCATGTCACTGGTGTCTTTGGGGTGGAGAATCGCCAGCAATTGAATCTGATTGCGGTAGATGTCCCATCCCGAATAGTTGGCGTATTGGGTGTAGCCTTTGGCCACGTGGACGCGGTTGTCAAACCCGATGTACTGTCCGTTGACGTCGCTAAAAACGTTCGGCTGCAGCAGGACGTGGTAAAGGGCCGTATAAAACACCCGCTTCTGTTCGCTCGTTCCTCCGCTCACGGCGATGGTCCCGAGCTCGTGATTCCAGATCTTGCGGGCAGCCTGTTGCCTGGCCTCAAAGTCCCATCCGGAGATCTCTTTGTTCAGGTTCTGCCAGGCGTTCTTAACGCTGACGTAGGAGATTGCCACCTTCAATTCCACGTGCTGGTCTTTGGTGGTGTCAAACCCCACGTAGCCGCCGGTTGCCGGGCCGGTGACGCTGCGCCGCCCTTTTTGGATCACCGAACCTTTCCAGGTTCCGAAGCTTGTAAAGGGCCGGTTGAATTGGGCGGCAAAGTAGATCGTGTACTTGTTCTTGTAGCGGCAGAAGCCACCGGTCTCGACCTTGCCGGAAATCTGCTGGTTGCCGGTGATTTCCACGTTGGCGGATTTCACTCCGCTCTGGTTGCCGGTGCGGCTGGCCTCAAAAAGAAAATTGGCGTTTGACCCTGCAGGAAACGTAAAGCTGCCGATTCCGGCCCGTGTGGTCACGGTCAATTGAACCTCGACGCCGTTATCAAACTTTACAGCATAGTATCCGGGGGAAGCCTGCTCATTGGCGTGCGAAAATTTGGCCGCGTAAGCGCCGCCGTCAGCGCCAGGAGAAGTGGTCAGCGGGCCTGCCACCGGCATGATCGGAACGTCGCCCATAATCGAGCAGCCGGGGCCGCTCAGGTGGTTGAGGCTGAACCCGCGAATGGCGTCGTCGGTGTAAACATAACTTCCCGGATGCTTGCGGAGCCCGATGCTTCTTCCGGGAGCCCACACAAAACCAGTCGCTGTGTCGGGACTCCATTGGATCATTCCCAGGGGCAGGGTGGCGCCGGGAAAGGTGTTACCGCTGTCGTATCCGGGGGCCGAGCCCACAAAAGTGTTGACGTATTCAACCGGCTCGAGATGCCGTCCGGCTTCCTCCTGCGTGGAAGACGATCGCTGCTGGCAACTGGCCGGCAACAGGAGGAATGGAACGAGGAGGAACAGCGGAGAAAACGATTTTGTCCACTTGAACATTTTAGGCTCCCTATCGCAATTCGTCCGTTCTGTCTCTGCGACCGCAAGGGATGGCTCAACATCGAACGGCGGAATCGGCGGCCCACGTGAGCTGACCAGTCGCTCACGGGAACTTTTACTTTAACTTCCTGACGGATTTGTAAGATACCCCGAACCGCTTCGCAATGCAATGATCTCGTCCGGCATCCTCGCGCCCTCAACCGCCCTTTTGCTCTCAATTGCACCCCCTGGTTCACTTCTAAGCAAGCTTGGGATGCCGGGAGTGTAGGTGAGAAGGATTTTCCCGTGATCCTTTGCCCCTTCTAGAAGACGGTTCGCACGGTTGCGAACGAAGCGCTGCGGCTTTATAATCCGTCCGCCAGACGCTCGACTCGCGCACGGAAACCTTTATGAGATTGTGCCATCTTAGTTCCACAGAGGTGCTCTTTAATGATACGAACCAACCGGCATTTCGTGCTCGCATTCAAAACACCACGATATTTCGAGATGACCTCCACCGGAAAGCAGCGTCATTCTTCGTTAATCCTCCGTTTCGTCTTCCTGATTGTTGCCATCGGTCTTCTCACCACGCACGTGGCGTTTTCGGGCCAAGTTTCATTCCAATTGGCGGCGATCACTGTGTCTGGATCAACCCGCTATCCTTCGGCCCAGATTGTCCCCGTCACGGGGTTGAAACTCGGGCAGCCCGTTTCCCTCGATGCTTTGAAGGAAGCTGCAAACAAGCTGGCCATGCTTGGAGTTTTCACTCGCGTCAACTATCGGTATCAGACGATGGGGAATTCTCTTACCGCCACTTTCATCGTTCAAGACTCCCCAAAATTGCTGCCCTGTAGTTTTGACAATTTTGTTTGGTTTTCGCCGCAAGAACTTCAGAAGCAGTTGCGCACCCGGGTGCCGCTGTTTGAAGGTGAGGTTCCCGTGGCCGGAGATATGTCGGAACTGGTAAAAAAGCAACTCCGGAATATATTAAAGGCGCGAGGCATCGACGCGCAGGTTGAGTTTTCACCCTTCGGTCCTTTGAACGGCCCCGTGCAAGGGCTGACCTTCAAGGAAGTGGGTGTTCCTCTTCCCATCCGCAAAATTGAATTTACAGGCGTCCGGCAGATCTCTCCGGAATTGCTACAAGCCGCGGCGAGCCCGCTGATGGATACGAGCTACGACGGCTCCTTCATTCGAGTCTTTTCCCGAGGTACGCTCGACAAGGTCTACCTCCAGCGTGGCTACCTGCAGGCAAGCTTCGGTCCTCCGAAGCCACAGCTTCTCTCCGGCGGTGGCACATCGAACGCGGTGGCTGTCACCATACCCGTCCAGGAAGGAGAGCAGTACTCGCTTGGCGGACTCCAGTGGCAAGGACAGAGCGTGGTCCCCTATCAAGAACTAAGGAAGATGATTCATGCCAAGATCGGGCAGCCCGTGGATGCTCTGGCATTGGAGCAGGACCTCCTGAAAATGCTTCCCAGCTTCATTGTCAGGGGCTACCTGATGGCCAAGGTAGACTACAAGCCGCAACTGGATGACGCCACGCATTCGGCGATTTGCGACATTGTGATCGACGAGGGAAATATCTTCTATATGGGAAACTTGCAGATTCATGGAGTGAGTCCTAATCTGGCCGAATCCCTGGAAAAGCGCGTCCTCCTGCGTGCAGGTGATCCTTACAACCCGGTCTACTGGGCGCAGTTCGTCCAGGACGTGGCGCACCGGTCGCTGCTTCGGATGGCACAAACTATTCATCCCGATACCAGGACGGTGGATGTCCAGCTATTCTTGTCTTCCCGCTGAAGGTTTCTTGGCGGTACTTCTCGGGCGCCTCCCGGTCGCACGGAGGGGAGGTTTTGGGGGAGCGGGCTTGCATTGAAGCGAACAAAACCGCTTCCTTCAAGGGCGTCGCTAGCTGCAGCGTTGTCGGATAGCCTGCTCCGAAGATTTCCATATTGTCGGTTGGGACCGAGAGTCCGTGAGGGGTAGGGAAGGCGCTCAATTAGAATAAAGGATCATGGTGCTGGAGGAGGGAGTCGAACCCTCACGCTCTTGCGGAGCGCCAGATTTTGAGTCTGGTGCGTCTGCCAGTTCCGCCACTCCAGCACGTCAAGGCCAAAGCAAGCTGCTTCCGCCGCTGTGGATGCCGCCCATGGGCTACCGAACACGGCACACACGCAGGAATCTGCACGTTGCAGCGGGCGGGGCAATCTTCAAGTATATGCGTTCTTGGTAGGGCGTCAATATAAACTCATTGGCTGCAAAGGGCCGTGCTGACGGGCAGGGCGGAAATCAACCTGCGCAGAGGCGGGATATTTGATGTAGAATGCGGGCGCGGCTTTTGGAAAGCCGCACCATCGGACCGGAAGTGAATCCACCTGATCGAGGAGGTGTAATGCTTACGACGGCTGCAACCAGGTCCTCCTTACGGATTTCGAAATCCAAGCTTTCGTCATCCCTGGCGATTTTTCTGCTGCTGTTCTGCGCGGCGATCGGCAGCGCATTTTCCGCCGTCGCGGCTTCGAAGGCCAGCCAGGACGGCTCGGCCGCCGCAGGGATCAAGAAGATCAAGCATGTCATCTTTATCATTCAAGAAAACCATTCCTTTGATAATTACTTTGGAACTTACCCCGGAGCAGATGGTCTTCCTTCGCAGACGTGCCTGCACGCTTTACCCACCAGCCAGGGTTGCCTTCGGCCTTTCCATCAGACCAGCCTGACGCTGCACTGCGATTTGCCTCACGACTGGATAAACGCCCATGCCGCATACAACAATGGAAAGATGGACGGCTTTGTCTGGGCGGAGGGCAGCGTGGACACTTTGGGTTACTACGACGGCCACGACATCCCGAACTATTGGGACTATGCGAAGCATTTCACCCTGTGTGATCGCTTCTTTTCCTCCTTAAACGGACCGAGTTTTCCCAACCACCTCTATACGGTTGCGGCGCAATCGGGAGGAATCGTCCAGAACGTCTTCAGCGTAAAACAGTTGGACAAGGTTCTGGACGATGACGATGGCATCAAGTTCAAATCCATCTTTACTCTCCTCAAAGACACTAAAATCAGCTGGAAATATTACGTGGATACCAATCCGAACCCCCCTGTTGTTTTCCTTGGTTCGGGGCAGAAGTACGTGATGAATCCGGTCCCGACCAAGTTCTATCACTGGAATCCTCTTCCGGGGTTCAAGGAGATTCGGGACAATCCGAAGCTGATGGCGAATTTGGTGGCGCAAACGCAGTTTTACGCGGACCTCAAGAACGGTACCTTGCCGCAGGTTTCTTATCTCGTCCCCGACATGGATGACAGTGAGCACCCGCCCGCGGATATCCAGCGCGGCATGTGGTACGTCACGCGCCTCATCAACGCAGTGATGAAGAGCCGGTACTGGGACGACTCTGTCATTTTCCTGACGTGGGACGATTACGGAGGTTTCTACGACCACGTTCCTCCCCCGCAGATGGACGCCTTTGGTTTTGGGCCCCGCGTGCCAACGCTGGTGATTTCTCCTTACGCGCGGTCCGGCTTCATTTCGCATGACGTCTATGAATTCTCATCGATCCTAAAGTTTATGGAGGTTCGGTGGGGGCTTCCTTCCCTGACCCCGCGGGATGATCGGGCTAGGGACATGCTGAACTGTTTCGACTTCAACCAGAAACCGAATCCGCCCCTGGTGATTCCTGTGCCCCCGCAGCCCAAGGCGAAAGGATCGTATCCATACTGCGGATATTCACCTTCGATTCCGCTGGAGCCTGTTAAGATCTATTGACGCGAGGTTCGGATTGCCGCCGCTGGTTGAGTAAGCGACGGTGGGCGTGTGCATTGCCCAAGGGATGTCCTTAAGCACAGACAGAAGTTGCCTTCTGTGCAGAACTCCTTTGCGCCGTGCGTCAGCTGCTAAGTAATTTCACGCGCAACCTTGGCGCGGATGTGGACAGGGCCGAGCAGACCGGATTCGAACAGTGGGTCGTCCTTAAACCAGAACTTCCAGGTCGTAAAGGTCCGGCGCCCGGTGGGGCTCGGCTTGTTCTGCAAGAGCCACTTCGGCCAGTGGTCCAGCACTTCGCCAAAGGTGCCAGGAGTCGGGTTGCGGCCGGCCGGTCCGCGCAACCACGAGCAATCGGGGGGAAGGTCATCATCCCCAATTAATCGATTGGGCCAGAGGTTGACCACGTCTACAACCAGGTCGTTCGCGCCCGCTTGTGCCATTTCTGTGATTTCTGCCTGGAACGGCGGCTTCCATAAAACGCCAAGGCTGTGCCCGTTTAGCTTTGCCTCAGCAATTACTTCGACGCGTCCGAGGTCGAGGTAGAGTCGGTGATCCCGGCCCAGCATTCTTTGGGGCAGCTCAAAGCGCCGCCGGTAAGTCGCTGTCCCGGAGAAATACTTCACGCCGGGATCTGGATGTTCGGTCCAGGATATGAGCCGCTCCAACGTCACTCGTGGTGGAGCATCCCAACCTTCCGGAAAGTCCAGCTCCCACGGCCCGCCGATCTCAAACGCATCAGGAATCGCGCGCACACTTGCTTGGAGCTTACGGCCAGCAGCGGTCTTCAGTTCATAGAGTCCCGTTTCGGCCACTTCGATCCGATACCTCTCTGTCCCAGTCGACTTTACCGATATGGCGCCAGCGGCTTGACGGAGTTCGATCTCTGGGACCAGGAAGGATGCCAGCCCGGAGAGTTCCACGCCGTTTTGACGGACTGATATGACGCGATCCTGTGAGCTCGCAGTCTTATGCCGGAAAGCTACGATGACCGACCCACAAGGACCAAGCGTTAGAGGAATAAGTGTCCGACCCTGGCGCTCGTCATAAACGGCAACCTGATCGATTTGTCCCGAGTCCGGCCACCAGAGTTCCGGCTGCCTTCCGCTAGCTCGGAACATGCAAAGGAAACTTTGAGCTTCCGGAATTGCATTGGCTACGAAATAAAAATCGTCTTCGTCGATGCGCCGGTGAATGTAGCGGATTTGCTCTCCGAGGTCTAAATCGTGGCATTCGAAGTCAGGTGGCGCTCCCAAACCCGCCAGGACGTCTTTAAGCGGACTTCCCCAGACCATCCGGCCTTTCCCGCAGCAATTCTCAGTCACGCTTGCGCCGTCGCAGTTACCCCAGAGTTCTGCGGCCAAACTCTCAAGCTGGCGATCGCACTGGGGAAAGTTGGAGAGGCTTGGGGATTGCGTGGGACGCGGGCCGACGACCGTCGCGCCTGCCTCAACTAGATCTCGAATCTTCTTGAGCAAGCGGGGCGTCATGGTTGCTCCCGGCGGCAAGACCAGAAGACGGTAACTCATGCCGCTTGCAAGGACCAGCCGTCCCTCGCGGACCGTTGCCTGATTCAACAGCACTTCGTGCGGGACAATGTCATAGTCGTATCCCGAGGGAATTGCCGGATGCAACAGTTCGCGCTTGGGAGATGTCTGCGGAACGTTCTCGCTGCCAAGGTAAGCCACATCGGCCACAAACTGCCCTTTCTGCAGCAAGTGCTGACAGCGGGCCAAGTACATGTGCCAGGGGCGAGTCATTTCCCACCAGGTATTCGTACGTTCGTAATGAACTCCAAAGGGTCCCATGGTCATGCCGGGTTTGCGGTTCAGCCAAGGCTGCATGGAATAGCGGTGAATGTCGAGATGGTTGACCCCCAGTGAGAAAACCAAGTCCGCAATGGGCTTTAGCCGAAACGGATGGTTTTGCCACTTGCCGTTGGCAGGCCCCGTTGTAAAGGTTTCCGATGCCAAGAGCGGCCGCCCGTACACGTGGGCTGAGGAAGCCATCTCCTTACAGTAGGAAAGTAGGCTGTCATACCATCCTGGAAATCCCATCCACATTTCACACATCGGGAGGTCAGCACGAGCGCCGTAAGCTACGTCTTCAAAGACTCCACTTCCATAACCTTCGATCGACAAATTGAGGCCGTGCTGGTTGGAAATTTCCCGCAGATGCCCCGCGTAATTCTCCAGCAGCAAATCCGCAACCGTTCGCCGCAAGTCCCAAAGGAAACGCTCCGAAACTGCGGAGCCTTCCACGACACGACCGGTCAGGACCGGCAAGAAGGGAAGCGGGTCATAGCCTCGACTCTTTTGGAATTCTTCCCGAAACTCCGGGGTCCAGTTTTGCGAGCCCACTTCCCAACTGTCTACATGGGCTATTTTGAAAGCTGTGCTCCCGATGTCCTTTTGGTCCTGGACAAGTTTTGCCATATAGCCCGCAAAGTGCGCCTCGATCGCTTTCTTACTCAGCTTGTCACACTCCAGTCCCAGTCCTTCCTGAGGCGAAGGATGGTTCATCTTTCCGGTGGACGTGTGACCGATCCGCAGCAGTGTCCAGGAACCGGGAGGCACGTCCCAGTCGAGTTGGCCGTCCCTGTTCATCTTGGCGCTGAGGTCAAGAATCTGGTCGCGGCGGACAATAGCTCCAGGGGGAATATCCGGCTCTCCGGAAAATCCTTCCTGGCGGATGTAGGCTGCTTTTCCTGCAATATCCTCAATCCTTGGCCCGGAGTGAAGTTCCACGCTCCGGAGAGGAATGCCTTTAGTAAATACCCGGAAATACCAATTGGCATCTGGGTTGGGAATCTTCAGCAAAAGACGGTAATGACGCGATGCAACTTTCGGGAAATTCACGGAAGAACACGGCCAGCGAATTGGAAATGAGCGTAGCGCACGGTAATGCCGGGCATCCTCGGAGACTTCCAGGGTTCCGCTGATTTCGGAGTTCCAGGGCGCAAGCGCCACACTCAGCGCCTGCGCGGTAAAAGGTTCTGGGAAATCGATGTTGAGGAATTGAGGCTCGCCGGGCGGAGCCGGCGGCACCAAGGTAACCACGCTGGGTTTTCCGCCTGCGAGCGCCGTGCCGTCAAAACTCTTGTGGCCGACTCCATACGTCCACTGAGGAGAGCATTCCACCATCCGCACACGCTCCGCGGCGGGCGTTGGAAACGCCAGCACCGCAATGTCGCCATAATAGTTTTCAGTCTTAAGGGGCTGCGGTAGTGTTCCTTTGAAGTGTGCCGGCCCCTTTACAACCGCTTCGCTTGTCACCACCATTTGCATGGACAATTCCGGAGTGATCCAGGGGCCGCCGCTGCCGGTGTATCCGCCATCATTGTTCAAGGCCATGCTGATGCCAAGCCGTGTCGCTTCCTTAAAGGCGTGTTGCATAAGCTGCCGCCACTCGGGACTCATGAATCGTGCGGAGCCCTTCGGCACGAAAACGTCTACCTCGTAATGCACGACGCCGCGAATCCCGACGCGGTGCATTGCCTCCAGATCCGCAGTGATGCCCTCGCGAGTGAGCGTGCCGTCGGTGACCATCCACAACACCCATGGAGCGGCCGACGCCGCAGGGGCATGAAATCCCTCTTCCAAATTGGTTGTTGGCGAGGCTTCCCCTGGGATCGGCGCAAGCGCAGCGCCACTGGGAAGGATCGGTAAAGCGCGGGAAGTGGCAACCCACAAAGCGGAGTTTTTCAGAAAGGTTCGCCGGTCAAAAGTGAATGCCATGCGTACGCTGCTCCTTTCGATGAGATCACTATACTAAACAACAAGGGCGTTAGGCTTAGCGCTCATTCCTCAGGTATTCGTCCGCCGAAAACAAGAAGGACGATTCCATCGGCCATCCGGGAGCGTTCTGCCAACTTGCGACGATGCATGCTGAGTTTGAACCATGCCAATCATAAACCCGTTGTCCAGCGAGCGGAGTCGGCAATGTAAGAGAGACTGTTTTTACGGCGCGGGGAAAGCAGCGGTCACTCCGTAAAAATTTCGGGCTGCCAATTTGCCATCGCGATAGACTTCGTAATTCCAAGGACCCATCACCACGCCGTAGGTGTGCCCGCGAAAATGGTAGCGCATCATGCGCGCCACTCCCAGCTGGTGATGATAGGAAGGCGAAATGTCGAGCGAACCATTTTCGTGAGGATGCAGCCCGAAGACGCCGAACAGAATCGCCTGCACGCCGCTAGCCGATGAAATTTCCAGCGGCATATCCAGCTCGGGTGCGCGAGGCGCATCAGTAAAGACTTCCTGCGGGAAGTAAGGGAAATGGTGCGTCCAGCGCAGGCAGCGTGAGAGGATATCCCACGCGGTTTCCGGATATCCCAAGCGATAGAGCGACTCCGACACGCGCAGCGGCTCACCGACGTATTGTCCGCCGCCGCCCCAATCCGTGTCTTCCAAATACCAATGCGTGACGTCTGACTTGGCGATGGAATACATGCCGTAAGGGCCGAGGAATTCGCCTTCCTTGATATGGCTCACAAGAAGGTGCTGCTGCTCGGTCAAAAGTGTTCCGGTGTTTAGGAGATCGAAGGTGTGATAGCTCCAAATCAAATGGCGGCTGCCGTCGGGGTAGAGGCAATCGAACCAACCTTCTTTGGGGTTCCAGAGTTTCTGGTTGATGGCGGCTTCCAGCTTTTCGGCCCAGCGGCTGAACTCCGCGGCGTCGGGATCGTGGCGCGCGCGGCACCAGACGGCCAGCTGGCGAAAGTAGTTGACCGCGAGGCCGTTGATGGCGGGAACGATGTGCTGGTAGCCGTCGGTGCCGATCTCGATCATGCGTTCAGAACCCGGCCCAAAGTCCAACAAACCATCCGGGCGGGCGAACCGCTTCTCCATCTCCAAGCCCAATTGTTTCATGGCGTTAAAGACGGTCTTGTCTCCCGCTGCTTGATCCAGGATTTTGGTGTCGCCCGTCTGGCGCAGGTAGTCCTGCAGGATGGTCATGGCGGCGAAGGGCCCCTGGGCGTACCACCAAACGGTTTTCTTCTTTTTGCCGTTCCAGGGCACGTAGCTATTCTTCAGCAGGTTGAATTGCAGATTGATCAGCAGGGCTTTCCGCAGCCCAGCGGGGTCCAGCAGGCTGAGCATCTGGGAAGCGTAGGAGGTGTCCCAGGCGATGGTGTAGAGCCAGGTTCCCACGGAGTAGAAGGGCTGAACCACAAAGTTCTTGCGGTTCCAGCGGCACATCAAGCCGCTGAAGATGCTGCGGCGGTAGAAATCGTCGAAGCTGGGATCGCCGGTTGTGACGCGCGGCAGGCGCTCGGCGGCCCAGCGCAATTGCGCGCGGGTGGCGGCAGCGGCGGCTTGCTCGCGCCGGGCGATATCGCTTTGGGAGGCGGCGGGCGCGGCGGCGGGAAGCTTTTGCAGAATGATGGCAAAGTCCGCGGTGCTTTTGCCGTGCGCCGGAATCACCCAACGCCAGCCCTTCCGGTTGTGCGCGGGCAGGCTGCTCGCCACGCTGACCCTGACCTGATTGCTCTCAATGGTGTTGAAGCTGGGATGGGTGACGGGCGTGGCGGGGGTGGGCGGCAGGCCGGGGTAGTCGAGCGCAAGCTGGGGAGCGCTCTGGTCCGGGATGGCGGTGAGCGCCAAAGGCGTGCCCTCGCGGTTTTCCAGCTCCACGCGCAGATAGATTTCATCCGCCGCGGAGGAAACGCTGGCCTTGG
>JBJKQF010000301.1:0-14711 GCA_046705545.1 Terriglobia bacterium | reverse complement strand
TGAGGCCGATATTGAAAAATCTCCCGAGTCCGTCCCGGTCATTGGGACCGGATTAGAACCGAAGTTCGAGCTTGTCCACCGAGGCGAGCCGCAAGATGCTCAGACTTTGTCGTAGTCCTCAGTCTGCCATGTTCACAAATAAAGGGGCAGGCAAGAGTTGTTCGGCAAGCAGACAAATCCGTACGCCGCTGCCTTAATAGATACGTATTAAGGTCTATCCTCTCTCATACAATTACCTACCAGTGCCATCAGGACTTTTTGAACGCCGATGCAGGGAAACACCTGATTGAATTGAATGCCATTGGCACCTTAAGATCGAAAGTTATCAGCGGACATTGTCAATGCTGGCTGGTTTAGAGGTCGAAAGGGGCGCCCGGCATCGGCGGTGTAAGCTTTCTGGGGCTTTTTAGGGGTGTTGCACTCCTGGAGCGGGGGGAACCAACATGAAGGAATTAATTAAGCGCTTGTGGTTTGGAGAAGAGGGTGGAGACCTCTCCGAATATGCGTTGCTCATCGCGCTGGTTTCTCTGGTTGCGATCGTGGCAATCATGGGCAGCGGAGGTGGCGTCAGCCATCCATACTCCAACACTCAAGCGAACACTGTGGCATCGAGTTAGGCTGGATGTCGTACGCAGGTTGAATTTCGCAGCCGCCGGTGTGGCTGGTTGTAATTTTGCCCTTCCGGATTGGGAGGGTGACCTAATCCGAAGAGCGTGAGGCAATTCGCGGCGCAGAGTAGCGCGCGAGGATAAGGTTTTGTGCCAGCAATTCCTACCCCACGAAGACTTCTGAGCATTCTGAACGGCACCCAACAAGCTAATCCCAGAACTAATTAAACCTCACTAATTTAGGTTCTTGCCCGGATCCGAAATGCGGCATTTGTCTGGGCTGATTGAAGGAATCGCCAAATGGTGGCTGAGCCGATTCTCCATCGAGATGAGAGTCGGCGTAGAAAACCCTGCCCAATTGGCTGGCATGGGTTGCGGTGGAAAGAGAAATTACGTTGGGAGATGATGCCGGGGCGAGGTTTGAATATTGGGGAATTGAAGGAAAGCCATGAAATGCTGAACTCTAGCATTGGCGGACTGCAAAGCCGCCTCTGCCCTCGCTTTTTACTCCTGACTCAATAGTAACCAAGTGTACAGGTACTTCCCCATTTGGGATTGCGGTATTTGCAGGGCTTATTTCCTGGTTTCACCGAATTGTTGCGTATCTCATTGCACCTTATGATGATCGTGTCAGGCTGGTTAGGACCGCGGAAGAAGACTCCTGAGGTTCACTTAACCCAAGCCTGCAACGGGGCGCTTTGCTGGGCACAAGATTCGGTCAGTTCAAGCCCCGAAGGCCAAAAGTTCTGGCCACCCGAGGTGAAATCGAGTGATACGGCGTTTGCAAAAGAGGCTATGGACCGAGGAAGATGGACAGGACCTGACGGAATACGCCTTGCTTCTCTCCATGATCTGTCTGATCTCCGTCATGGCCGTGAAAACATTTGCCTTAAGCGTGAGCAACGCGTATTCTCACGCCTCGGACTGCGTGGTCACAGCCACTGTTAACAACAGGTCCGGCGCCAGCCTCTCAGCGGCCGCGGGGCCCTCGATTCACACCGAATCTCCCAGTGAGCATGAGAAAGATAGCCAGGACATTGTGACCAGCAACACACCCATCACCTCAAAGAAACCTCAGTAGGCTTTTCGCCGCGGGCGGGATATCCCAAACCGCCTGCTTCATCGAGCGCAAGGTCTCCGTGGAGTTTACTTAAAAGGAAGGTTTCCCTCGGCACTGCCGGGTACGTTCGCGAACAGATTTATCTGCTTCTGCCCAGCCCTCCGAAGAAGCATCCGGCGCCAATCACATATCCCAGGTCATAATAGAAACCTGCGTTCGGGAACGCATAGATCCGGACATCAAAAAAGATACTCCCAACAAAGCTGAAGAGCATCGTAAACCCTTGAAACAATCCCAGGAGAAACCCGGGTGGCTGATGGGGTGGCACGGACGGCTGATGTGCGCAGGCGGCCAAACAGAATGAAGCCAGCAAGATCAGCAGAAATGATTTGCGGTGTCGAAAAAAATCTCCGACTTGGCGCATAGCGCTTTCCTTTAGTCCCCGCGAAAAAGCGCTACCATCTTCAACCCTGCCGCTCTGTTTCGGGCCAATCTTCGTAACTCCGGACTCCACACGCGTTCGTGACATCCGTTGCCTCCATAGACCGAGTTCTCAGCCTGTATACACCCGTGAACACAACGCCAGCAAGGCAATTTTGAGCGGCCGCGCGAAGGGTGCACCTGCTCTTTCTCTGTAGGGCCTAGTAGGGCCTAATATGCCGAAATCACGTTATGCGCTTTTCAAGGGGCGGTTACCACCACGTCGCTTTGCAACGGAAGATCCCTTGAGGATGTGCCTACCATGATTCGGTACCGGCCAGCTGGAGAAATCCAATGGTGAGCTGAAGTATCGTAAATGGAAAAAGACCGCTGGGTAAGGGTCAGCGTCACCCGTTTCGTCTCGCCGGGGTTCAGGAACACTCTGGAAAAGGCCCGCAACTGCCGGGGGGGCTCGCCGTTCGCGACGGGCTGTTTGACATAAGCCTGAACGACCTCGGCGCCGGCCCGCTTGCCGGTATTCTGAACCTCGACGCTTGCGACCACTTTCTGGCTGGAACCCTCCTTGCCACTCAGCGTTTCAGGCGTGACCGTAAGATGGCTAAGGTGGAAGGTCGTGTAAGACAGGCCAAAACCAAAGGGAAACAAAGGCTGGGTCCCGGTCGCATCATACCAACGGTAACCAACGTCGAGTTTTTCGCTGTAAATTGACTCTCCATTAACGCCAGGCCACTGCTGCGGAGTCGAGGTCGGGATACCTGCGGCAGTGCGGGGAAAGGTCAGTGTGAGCTTCCCACCAGGATTGACGTCTCCAAACAGAATGGCGGCAATCGCGTTGCCATCTTCCTGCCCTGGATACCAAGCTTCAATGACCCCGCGCACCTTGTTGATCCACGGCATGAGGACCGGGCTGCCGTTGTTGAGCACGACGATCGTGTTGGGATTGGCCTCGGCGACAGTGTAAATAAGCAGGTTCTGATCGCCGGGCAATTCAAGGTTGGGCAGGTCTTTGCCCTCGTACTCAAGGGAACTCGCAAACACAACCGCAATATGAGCCGATTGCGCGGCGTCAACCGCTTGAGTCAGGTCGCTGCCGTCGGCGTAGACGACGCGGCTGCCCTCGTCGGCGCGCTTGCGGATAGCATCCAGCGGACTGACAACGTAGGGAGCAATCACTCCAGAGCTGCCCCCGCCTTCGGCCATGGGCTTGCTGCCGCCCGCGGCGCCAATGACCGCGATTGAAACCGAGGCGTCTCCCGGGAACGGCAGGATGTGTTGAGCATTCTTCAGGAGTACGGTGCCTTGCTCCGCCACTTTGCGCGAGAAGGCGGCGTGTTGAGGGGTGCGCACGTTCGATTGCCAGTTTCCCGCAGGTTGGTGGTCAAAGAGTCCCTGGCGGAACATCGTTACAAGAATGTGGCGCACGTGCTCGTCCAGGTTCTGCATGCTTACCTTGCCGCTTTCAACAGCAGTCTTCAGAGCCTTCCCGTAGTAGCGGTCGCCGGGCATTTCCTGGTCCAGGCCCGCTTGGGCGGAGGCAACAGTGGCATGGGTTGCGCCCCAGTCGCTCAGGACCCAGCCATCAAAACCAAATTCCTTTCTGAGAAAACCATTCAGCAAGTGAGGATTTTCGCAGGAGTAAACTCCGTTGGTCTTGACGTACGCGCACATCACAGTGCCAACGTGACCTTCCTGAATGGCAGCCTGGAAGGGCTGGAGGTAAATTTCCTGAAGGGTTCGTTCGTCCACCACGGCATTAATGTGGCCGCGGTTGGTTTCCTGGTTCATCGTCAGATACATGTTGGCGTCGGCGATGGGCCCCTGGCTCTGGATCCCTCGGATCTCCGCTGCGGCCATCTGTCCGTTCAAATAGGGATCCTCTCCATAGCTTTCAAAGGTCCGTCCCCATTCAGGCACTCGGGCCACGTCCATCGTGGGAGACAACGCAACGTTCGCACCTTTTCCCCATTCCTCTTCGCCAAGAACCTGCCCGTAGGCATTCAGCAGCGCAGGGTCCCAGCTTGCCGCCGCTGCAATCGGAGCGGGCAGAAGGGTCACGTCCTTGGCGCTGTTGCCCACTCCGGCTCGCCCGTCGGCCTGCGTCAGGGCAGGAATCCCCAAACGCGGATTCGGTGGAACGTACCCGGCATACCCCTTGACCGGATAGGGGGTGATGCCGTGGAGCAAGGCGATCTTGTCATTCAGCGTCATGGCGTGAATCAGCAGGTTAGCGCGCTGTTCCGCCGAAAGAGACCGGTTCATCCAGGGATGGCGGCTGCTAGAGTGCGCCGAGGCGGCGACGGCAGGCAGCGGCGCTGCCGCTGGAAACACGAATAGGAGCGCGGCAAGCAGCACAAGGCGGCCGGAGCCATCCGCAAGACCAGCCACCGAATTCGCAATTAAACCAAGGGACGCCCGACTCACATTCCTCAGCGAAGAAAAGGAAGCCCGGACCTTTTTAGTTCGAACCAGGGCACGACTCATTTGAATCAACGCAATTCACCTCCACTTTCGGGAACCTTCAACGAGTCCGCTCTAAACGCCACGTGCTTCCCGGTGTTGCTTCTGCCAAGGTGCGCAGAGAGTGCGTTTCCTGCGTACCGCCTCGCGGGACGACGACCGTCTCGAAAACGTTCACTATAACGCGGGACAAAGAAAAGAACCAACGGAAACCGCGCTCGCTGCGTCATGCCGGCAGCTTGAAGCGGTCAAAGAGGGGAAACAAAATCAGGCCGATCGCCACGTTGACCAAAATGCTGGCCAGGAAATGAAAAAGTTGAAATCGCGCAGGGAGGCCCAGCAGTTCATGGGTGAGGACGTAGAGGAAACCATTGTGGATCATGACCAGAGTTCCGATCAGAAGCCCCCGGACTAAAAGGTTGTCGAACTCAAACTTGAGTCCTGCCGTGGCCGCCAAATACCCGATCAGCGCTTTTGCCATGCCCATTTGTCCCAGGTAGCCGTGTGAGAGTGCGTCTTGCAGCAGCCCAATACCGGTTCCCAAAGTAATGCCGAAGGTCTGGTTTTCCCTCACCATGGAGAAATAGACCACCACCAGCAAAGGAAACTGGAAAAGGTGGGCGAGCGGAAGGGTTGGGGGAAGCGTTACCTGAAGCAGGAGGGCAATGAAGGCAATGACCGTCAACGTCAATAGACGGACGCGGAAGACCTCCCTGGGTTTGTGCCGGTAGATGTCCATAGCATATTGTTTCTATGTCTTGAAATCACACCACGGTGTTGGAGTCATGCAGGAGAGAGGTTACGCAGCCTCAGCGATGCCTCAGAATCATTGCTTGTCTCTGGTCGCTGGCGCCGGACTTAAGAAGGATCAGGACATTTTCAAGACGACTTAAGGAGACGGCAGGCCTCACGACGATGTGTTTATAAATGTTGCCATCTTCCGCCCGGGCAACGTAACCTACCAGCAAGCCTTTCGGGTAGACCTGGTCGAGGCCGGAGGTTAAGACGGGTTCGCCTTTCGGAACGTTTTCCTCGTCCATGACGTACTCCAAATGGCACTGGTCGCGCCCCCCGCCTTTTAAGACGCCCTGGGTGCGGCTGGCCTCCAACATACAGCCTACCCCACACGAAGGGTCCGTAATCAACAAGACTTGAGAGGTATGAGGATAGACCGCAACAACCTTGCCGACAACTCCTTCCGGGGTGACCACTGGCAGATCGGTGGTAACTCCTGAGCTCTGGCCGCGATTAACGGACACAACCGTCGAGTCCACTCCCGGACTGGAGGCAATAACCTCGGCCGCCAGACTCCGGTAAGGCAGTTGCGACTTAAAATCCAGCAGGGCCCGGAGGCGGTCAACTTCCGCGGCTTTTTCAGTAAGTTCCTGGATGCGCGCTCGCGCCACGACCAATTGCGAACCGAGCGTTTGATTTTCGCTCTGATCGGCCCACAATGCGTGCATTGCATCCCAGGTTTGAGCCGTGCCTTCCACGACTCCGTGGAAACCCTGCTCAAACGGACTGAAGACCGTCGTGGCCCAGACATGAATCAGCCGAACATTTTGATTTCGAGTAATTTGGACTGAAAGGAGCAGGAGTTGAGCTAGCAGGACCCCAAAGAGCGTAAAAAGGGAGGGATGACGGACGACGACCGCGGGCATCCGAGGGCTACCGCCGAGGTGTGAACGTGCCAACAGGTTCAAAGCACACCATTTATATCAAGCATTTACAACTTATGCAAGGCACGATCGTTCCCCTCCAAAACAAATTAATATCAACCAAATATCCCGTCTCTACTCTGGCGCAACTCGTTGAGCTACAGTCACTTTCATTCGATTGCCACGCGGCGCAGCAAATTGAAATCCGTGAGCATGCGCCCTGTGCCCAAAACGACTGATGCTAAAGGATCTTCAGCAATGGAAACCGGCAGCCCCGTTTCCTCGCGGATCCGCTTGTCCAAATTTTTCAGCAGCGCTCCGCCGCCGGTAAGAACAATTCCGCGATCGGAAATATCGGCGGAAAGTTCAGGGGGTGTCCTTTCAAGCGCCACACGGATGGCATTGATAATCGTTGCCACACACTCAGAAAGCGCGTCGCGGATTTCCGAATCATCAATGGTGATCGTTTTAGGTACGCCCTCCAGCAAGTGCCGGCCTTTGATCTCCATGGTCTGGGGCTTCTCAAGGGCGTAAGCTGAACCGATTTCCATCTTGATCTGCTCCGCCGTGCGCTCACCGACCAGAAGGTTGTAGCGGCGCTTCAAAAAGGCGGTAATCGCCTCATCCATTTCATTGCCGGCCACCCGGACTGAACGGCTATAGACAATTCCGGAAAGCGAAATCACCGCGATGTCAGTCGTGCCGCCGCCAATGTCCACGATCATGCTGCCGGAAGGTTCCGTAATGGGCAAGCCAGAACCGATGGCAGCCATCATCGCCTGCTCCACCAAGTAAACTTCACTGGCCTTAGCCCGAAATGCGGAGTCTTGCACGGCGCGTTTTTCCACCTGGGTGATTTCGGAGGGCACGCCAATCACAATCCGGGGGTGCACGAACATCTTGCGGTTGTGCGCCTTTTGGATGAAATAGTTGAGCATCTTTTCCGTGACCTTAAAGTCCGCAATGACGCCGTCCTTCAAGGGGCGGATGGCCACAATGTTTCCCGGGGTACGGCCCAGCATCTCCTTCGCCTCGCGTCCCACCGCCTCAATCTCACCGGTCAGCTTATTGATGGCCACAATGGAAGGCTCGTTGACCACAACCCCTTTCGACTTTGCGAAGACCAGGGTGTTGGCCGTACCCAGATCAATCGCCAAATCCGATGAAAAAACACTGAATAAAGAACGGAAACTCATTCCTTTGAAAAGTCCCTTCCTAAACTCTTGCGAAGAAAATCAGGCTGCGCTTTCCTATTCAATCACGACCGTCCGGCGGATGGTCTTGGTGCTTCCCTTGCGGTCTTGCGCCGTGATGGTAATTTGATTCAAACCCGTCTTGGTAAAGGACGAGGTGAAATGCCGGAAGGTTCCATCCGGCGCGATGTTGAAAACCTGCTGGTTGTTAATGATCACCGTGGAGCCGGGTTCCGTCCGGCCCACGACTTCCGCAACCCGGCCATGCAGAATAATGCCGGTGATTTCGAGGAAAGCTTGGTGGTCTTGGGAAACTTGATGTACCAGGTCAAACCGATTGGCCACGGAGGGTTGGCTCTCGCCTCCGTGCTCATCAATTGAGCTGACCTCCCAATAATAGATCCCTTCGTCAAAGCCTTTTAGTTCTACCGAGGTCCCTCTCACCTTCTTATCCACCACGAGGTTTGAGAACATGCCGGAAGGAGAAACCTCCAGATGATAAGCCCTTGCCCCGGGGACCTCCGCCCATTTGAATTCGACCGGAGTCGAGCGGGGGGACTTGCTAACCGTCAAGGCCATGTTCGCGGGAGAAATCAGCGCCGGAGGAGCAATGACTTTTTCTCGAATCATGCCGGCTTGGCCCGCTGAAAAAGTGACCCTTTCGTATTGCCCCAAGCGCACGGTCGTGGACCCGCGGGTAACTCGCGCATCGCCTTTGTCCAGGGTCAATTGGTGAACATTCTTCTTGGGATCGTTCCGGACTACGGCCCGGCTCTCTTCGCCCAAGCTGGCCACCGCGTCTTCAAAAGCCACCTTGGAGGTCGATCCCGGAACCTCAAATCTCCCCGTGGACAAGTCGACGGTTCCGGAGGTCACCTGGACCGCCACGCGTGTGGCCTTGGTCACGGGATCTTCGGCGCTTTCTTCCACCACAATCAGCGAGTCTGGCTTCAACACGTAATTCGTTCCGTCTGCAAAAATAATCCTGGCCACGGCGTCGCTGCCGGTCTGGACAAAGTCCCCGCTGGCCAAGCTGGTATTATAATCGGCTCTCCGCCATTGCGACGACTGCACCTTCTTGACGCGAACCGTGCCGTCGAGATTGACAAAATGGGCTTCCCTATTCGAGGGACCAGCCGCCGTGCTCCCGCCCTGAACCATGCCGGCCGTCAGGATGCTGAGGGCGCCTTTGGCCTTCTCGGTAAAGTAGTTAGGAGCAATCAGATAAAAAACTAAACCTGTAACCAAAATCCCCAGAAGCGTGTAGTAGGCAATGGTCCGGTAAGTAACGGTAGTCCATTCAACCTCAACCTTATGTCCTTTTTCGGGGTCAGGCGGCGGCAGCCTTACTTCCATGTAGCCAACACCCTAGAGCATTCTTGACCAAAGGGCATTCCCGGTCAAGAAGTTTTGTCGTTCTGCGCCTTTCTTGCTGGAGGCGCAGGCCTTATGCTATCTTTATCGGCTGGAGACGCGCGGGCTTCACATGCCCTGGGGTGACCGGAACGCGTCAATACCTTTCAAACCCTGCCCATGACCAAAAAAGTCGCTGGCGAACACGAGAAAACAGGTTCCGGAGGAAGCAAAACCGGCCAGCCGCAGCCCTCGTCCGGCCACTTGTTCACTCTCTGCCTGGCCGGCTGGCTGATTCCGGGCATGGGCCACCTGTTGTTGGGGCGCAAGTGGAGGGCTCTCATCTTATTCGTTTGCATCGTCGGAATGTTTCTGCTGGGGGTGGCCATGCAGGGTCAATATTTTGCTCTGGGCTCGCCTTCCTACCTTCATTCACTCGGGTACTTTGCAGAGCTTTCGGTGGGAGTGACGATGCGGGCAGCCAGCTTTTTCGGCTACAAGGGCGGGGACACGTTCTTTGTCTGCTCCGATTACGGGACGGCTTTTTTGATCGGAGCCGGAATGCTGAACCTCCTGACAATCCTGGACGCCTATGACATTGCGCTGGGAAGAAAACCCTAGAATGCCAGGGCATGAGGTAACAGATGGTTATTTCTCACTTTACAGCTCTGGTGTTGTTCTCCTTGATTGTCTCTGTAGTCTTTGCCGTCATCAGCAAAGAGAATTTGCGCGACCAGCTTGTCTATGGGGCCAAAGTATTCTGCGCCTTTGTGGGAATCGCCGTGCTCCTGGGCTGGATCATGTTTCCCTTTGCTTGAAGAATCGGGAAAAATTAGCCGGCGCAGCCTGGCGACTTAGCAACTTCCGATTTTCCACCTGAAAACTCCTATGGCTAAAGCCGCACCGCCAAGCTTGAAACCTTGAGCCTCCCCGCCGGCCGCCTATAATTCTTAGATCATGATTCTCCCCCTCACCCCGGCCCGTTTGAAACGCCACGCAGCCCGCATCTTCGGGCGCAAAGAGGGCGTAGTCTGCGGCCAGCTACGCCTGACCTATCACGAATTCAATGAACGTTGCGACCGCCTTTCCAACGGCCTGGAAAAGCTGGGAATCCGCAAAGGAGACCGCGTCGCCTATTTGAGTTTCAACTGCCACCGGTTGCTGGAAGGTTATTTCGGCGTGCCTCAAATCGGCGCCATCCTCCTGCCGTTGAACATTCGCCTGAGTTCGGAAGAGCTGGCTTACATTCTGAACGATGCAGCACCCCGGCTGCTCTTCTTCGATCCGGAATTTACTCCACTACTGGAAGCATTGCGCCCGAGCCTCCGCTCCGTCGAACACCTGATTGCGCTGGAGGGCAGCAAGCCCGCTTGGGGATCCCCCAAGCTCTACGACGAAATTCTCGCGGAGGCTGAGCCGCAAGAGATCGATTATCGCGGCATCGATGAAAATTCCATCGCTGAGCTTTTCTATACCAGCGGGACCACAGCCTATCCCAAGGGCGTCATGCTGACCCATCGCAATCTTTACCTGCACGCCTTTTATCGCGGACAGTCGGAGCAAGGCAATGACAGTATGGTGGGCCTTTACACAATCCCGCTGTATCACGTCAATAGTTGGGGGTCGCCGCACCTCCTTACGCTAAGGGGCGGGCGGCACGTTATTCTCAAAAAGTTCGACCCCTTGGAGGCGCTCAAGCTGATTCAACAGGAGCGAGTCACGCAGCTCCAGATGGTTCCCACGATGGTTCGCGGACTTCTCAACCATCCGGACTTCTCGCGATACGATCTTTCGAGTGTGACGCAAATGCTGATCGGGGGCTCGCCGGCAAGCGTTCCGCTGGCGCGCGAGGTGGAAGAGAAATTGCCCAATTGCGTGGTGATCGGTGGTTATGGGTTGACCGAGACTTCCCCGATCATTTCCCACGCTCACCTCAAAGATCACCTGCTGGGCGAGTCCGGAGCAGATCAACTGCGGCGCAAGGCGACGGCGGGGTTTGCGCTGGCGGGAACCGAAATCCGCGTGGTGGACATTCATGGCGACGATGTCCAACCGGATGGGGAGGACGTGGGAGAAGTTGTTGTCCGTGGGGATGTGGTGACGGCAGGCTACTGGAACCAGCCGGAGGCCACCGCAGAAGCCCTTCGCGACGGCTGGCTGCACACAGGCGATCTGGCCACCATCGACCCGGAGGGCTACGTCCTGATCGTGGATCGCGCCAAGGACATGATTGTCACCGGTGGCGAGAATATAGCCTCGGCGGAGATTGAGCGGGTTCTCGACGCGCACCCGGCGGTGCTTGAATGCGCGGTCATCGCTGTGCCCGATTGCCAGTGGGGCGAGGTCGCGAAAGCTCTGGTCATCCCAAGGCCGGGCCACAAAGTCACCCAAGCGGAAATCTTAGATCACTGCCGAAATCATCTGGCCAAGTTCAAAATTCCGAGGTCCGTGGAATTTGTCGAAAGCCTGCCCAAAGGCGGGACGGGCAAGATCCTCAAGAAGACCTTGCGAGAGAAATACTGGGCGGGACAGCCGCGGCGCGTGCACTGAGGCGTTTCCGCAGCAGTGGACGAGCCTTCTGCATCTCTCCAAAAAACCTTTGATTGCCACGCAGTCTGTGTAAAAATGGTCCCTCTTGCCGAGTTGGCATCGTTGGTGCCGAAGGAATCTTTGGGGTCCATGGACAGCTTGCGAATCACGTCTTGCAGAAGTCGCACGCAACTCGCCTTCTTATCCTTTCTGTTCAGCACAACCGCCGGACTTGATCCTGAGCTATTCCAGGCTTTGATTCTCCGGAGCTTCCTGCCAATGATTCCCGGTCTGCCCGGCGCGAATGGCGTGGCCGTCTGAACCCGGCAGGTGAAACCGCTCGAGACGCGGTTTTGCGAATCGACAAGGGGAGGAGATAGTTCATCATGGAGGAGTTTGACGTCTGCATTGTAGGGTCCGGCGCCGCGGGCGGGACCATGGCCAAGGAACTCTGCGAGGGCGGCGCCAAGGTCATTCTACTGGAAGCCGGAGTCGAAGTTCTTCCCTCCCAGTTGCTCTCCCACAAGTGGCCTTACGAGCTGCCCTACCGTGGTTTGCGGGGTGAGAAGCAAGCTCCCTTTTATCCCGACGATATTTCCGCTGTCTTGTATAAGAACAGCAGTAAACGTATTTTCGTGGACCGCGTGAGGGTCCTGGGCGGCCGCACCATGCACTGGAACGCCGTCTGTCTGCGCTATGCGCCCGAGGACTTCCGGCAGCGCTCGCTCTACGGCATCGAAGAAGATTGGCCACTGAGCTATGAGGAACTGGCGCCTTACTACGACCGCATCGAGCAGATCATCGGCGTCTGCGGGAATGACGACCACCTCGAAATTCTGCCTGCGGGGAAGCACTACTTGCCTCCCATCCCCTGGCGGTGCAGCGAGCACATTTTGCACCGCACCACCAAGAAGATGGGCATTCCCTTAATCGCCGTGCGAAAGGCCTTGAATACCCGGCCTTACGACGGCCGCCCGCCCTGCCACTATTGCGGCCACTGCATGGACGGTTGCGACGTGGCGGCCATTTTCTCCTCGCCCGACTGCATGCTGCCCAAGGCCCGGGCCACCGGAAACTTCACGCTACGCCAGAACGCCGTGGCGCGGGAGATTCTGGTGGACCGCGAAGGAAAAGCCCGCGCGGTTTCCATCGTCGACCGGCAAACCGGGCAGGAAGAGCAAGTCAAAGCGAAGATCATTGTGGTTTGCTGTGCCACAGTGGAGTCTGCACGGCTGCTCCTGAACTCGCGCTCGCCGCAGCATCCCGCCGGAATCGGCAACTCCAACGGCGTCGTCGGCCGCTACCTGAACGGGCATCAGGGCGTGGGGCTCAATGTCTATTTGGCGGAACTCGAAGGAGTGAAACCTTTCAACCAGGATGGCGCCACGGACAGCGTATACATTCCGCGCTACAATCAGCTTTTCAGGCAAAGCGGTTACATCGGCGGCTGGGGAATTCAAGTGAATTTTGCCTCTTACATGTTTCCTCACGCGGCGCTGGACTTCCCCGGCTACGGCCCGTCTTTCAAGGAGCGAGTGCGCAATAGGCAACCCGGATTTCTCTTCTTCGGCAGCTTCGGCAAGATTGTCGCCCGGCCGGAAAATTACGTCGCGGTTGACCGCAACCGGGTGGATGATTATGGAATTCCCATCCCGGTGGTTCACTTTCGTTTTGGGGAGAACGACCGCGCCATGGGCCGCGCCATGGAACAGAGCATGTTCGAGATCGGCTCGCGGCTTAAAGGCTCCGTGTTTCCCCATTTCAAAGGAGGACCCGGCGGCTTTGGGAGCCACGAAGTCGGAACCATCCGGATGGGGAAAGATCCCAAAACTTCAGTCCTGAACGGCTTTTGCCAGTCGCACGAGGTGAAGAACCTTTTTGTTACGGACGGGAGTTGCTTTACTACCAGCAGCGAAAAGAATCCGACGCTGACCATCATGGCTCTTTCCATGCGCGCGGCGGACCACATCAAGAGGAAACGGAAGATGGGGGAGCTTTAAGACCCGCCTTGCGGCGCAAGGCGCAGAGGAATTCCATTCAGTTTGGCGGCCGCACGCCGCCGGGAGCAGAGGGAAAATGAAGCGAAGAACGGTTTTGAAGATTGTCGGCCTGGGGGCCATCGTGCCTGCGGAATGGGCAACCGTCGCCAAGGATCAAGCGCTGGCGTGGACGCCCGAAAGCTATAAACTGCTCTTTTTCACCAAGGAGGAGAACCTCCTGCTCGACAAACTGACGGAGATGATTATTCCCGCTGACGAACATTCTCCGGGCGCGCATGCCGCCAAAGTGAGCCTTTTCGCCGACCTGATGGTGGCCACAAGCAGCGAGGACACCAAAAAGGAGTGGCGAAACCGCTTGCGGCTCATGAAGGAGGAAGCGGCGCGCACATCGCTCGAGGCGGCCCTGGCCAAGTCCGCCAAGCATGAGGACAATCCCCAAAGCGATCTTGAGCGCTTCTTCAAAACACTCAAAGGGATGACGGTGAACGGCTACTACACTTCCGCAATCGGCATCCACCAGGACTTGCAGTATCAAGGCAACACTTATCTCGCAAGTTTTCCGGGATGCACCATGCCGAACATCGTCAAGGAAGATGAAGATTAAGATGAATCTCTTTTTTCACCGGCGGTAGAGACCTTGGCTTAAAGCCGTGACGGAGGAGCAACGATGAAATTCGGCGTGAACACCATGGTGTGGACCACGCGCGTGGGCGTAGAAGAAAAGCCTCTGCTCACCCGCATCAAGCGCTGGGGATTTGATGGCGCGGAGCTGTTTCTTTCCCCGCAAGAGCCCGCGGATATTCCTGCCGTCAAGAAGATGCTCGACGAGCTTCATCTCGAGCGGACCACCTGTTGCGTGATGCCTCGGGAAGCCAATCCCGTGAGCGCCGATCCCGAAGTGCGCGCGCACGGCACGGAATTCCTGGTGCGCTGCGTCGAGCGCACGGCGGAACTGGACGCGCGCGTCATCTGCGGGCCGCTCTACGCCGGACTCGGAGTGCTGACCGGGAAGCGAAGGACGCAGGAAGAGTGGGGCTGGGCGGCGGATACCCTGCGCGTCGCCGCGCGGCGAGGCCAGGCGCTCGGGGTCACCTTGTGCATCGAACCTTTGAACCGTTTCGAGACCTACTTCCTGAACACCCAGAATGACGCAGCCCGGCTGGTGCGCTTTATCGGCGAGCCCAACGTGCAGATTCACTTCGATACTTTTCATGCCAACATCGAAGAGCAGCACCCCGCAGAATCCCTTCTGGCCATCGCTAAAGACCTTGGCCACGTGCACATTTCTGAAAACGACCGGGGGACTCCCGGCACCGGCCACACCGACTGGCTTGGCATTCTTTCCGCCCTCAAGGAAATCAATTATGACGGTTGGATGACGATCGAGTCTTTCGCCCAGCCTGAGCCGGAAC
>JBJKQF010000300.1:0-4044 GCA_046705545.1 Terriglobia bacterium | reverse complement strand
GGCGAGGAGTGGACGGAAGCCTTTATCGCTGCTATGCACCGCAACGCTTCCGAACGCGCCCCGCTGGTGGTCCAGGCGGTGGGCGCCGAGGGGATCAAGCGCATGCTCCACGTGGGCGGAGGTTCCGGCGCTTATTCCATCGCCTTTGCGCGGGCCAGCGAAACTTTGCACAGTGAGATTGTTGACCTTGGAACGGTGCTCACCATCGCCCAGCGGCACATCGGGGAGGCGGGCTTGACCGGGCGCATCCGGACGCGCGCGGGAGATCTGCGCAAGGATCAATTCGGCGGGGGCTATGACCTGGTGTTTATGTCCGCCATCTGCCACATGCTGAGCCCGTTGGAAAACCGGGATCTGCTCAAGCGCTGCTGCCAGGCGCTCGCGCCGCAGGGCCGGCTGGTAGTACAGGATTTTGTGCTGGAAGCCGATAAGACCGCACCCAAATTCGCCGCGCTCTTTGCGCTCAACATGCTGGTGGGAACCGAGAGCGGATCCTCATACAGCGAAGATGAATACACCGCTTGGTTCCAGGAGGCGGGTTTTGCAAAGGTACGCCGCCTCCGCCTGCCCGGCCTTACGGACCTGATGGTGGGCACAAGGGTTTAAGCAGCCAGGGCATGAGAGTATAAAATTTCTGTGGGGCTGATTGGAAGGCGCTATGCCGGAGGATGAACCCGTACGCATTCCCGTTACGGACGTTTTTGATCTGCACTCCATGCCACCCAGGGAAGTGCAGGCCGTAGTCGAGGCATATCTTGAAGAAGCGCACCGGCTGGGGCTGAAGTCCGTGCGGATCGTTCACGGGCGGGGCATCGGCGTGCAGCGCGAGATCGTGCGCGGCGTTCTGGCCCGCACGTCTTTCGTTACGTCGTTCGGAGACGCGCCGCCGGAAGCGGGAGGCTGGGGCGCCACGCTTGCCACGTTGCGCTAGCGTTGGGCGACTTAGGTCCGTTGATAAACTGAAACCATGGTCGGTGCCGTTTCGAGCACCGTGGCTCATATGTAGTCCGGGGACCTCTTTTTAAGGTTTGAATCAAAAGCGAATTCCTCGCTTGGCCCGGAATGACAGGGCGATGGCGCGGAACGCCACAGGGAAGGGCTAAGAATATGGATACTCTTCACGTGCGGTTGAGCCGGACTTTAACTGTTGTTCTGTTTTGCCTTGCCGGCGCGTTGCCGTCGCGCGGGCTTTTGGCCCAGGCGAGCGAGCCAGTGGCGAGCGAAACTATTCGGATCAATACCCAGGCTCCCACGCATCCTTTCCCGCACTACTGGGAGCAGATGTTCGGCTCCGGCCACGCCATTCTGTCACTGCGTCAGAGCTACCGGCAGGACTTGAAGGCCGTCAAGCATGCCACGGATTTCCGCTACATACGCTTCCACGGCATCTTGGATGATGACGTTGGATTGTACAGCCAGAATCGGCAAGGCCAGCCGGATTACAACTTCTCTTACGTGGACCAAATCTACGATGGGTTGTTGGCCGAGGGCGTGCGTCCCTATGTGGAACTGAGCTTTATGCCCAAGGCCCTCGCCTCCACGGCGACGCAGCAGGAGTTTTTCTATCATCCCTATATTTCCCCTCCCAAGGATTGGAACCGCTGGGGAGATTTGGTCCGCCGCTTCGCGCAGCATCTGGTGGCGCGCTACGGCATTGAGGAAGTGTCCCAATGGTACTTTGAGGTGTGGAACGAACCGAATATCGGTTTCTGGGCGGGCGAGCCCAAGCGGGCGACTTACTTCCATCTTTACGACGTCGCGGCGCGCGCTCTCAAGAGCGTCAGCCCGCGGCTGCGCGTGGGAGGTCCGGCCACTGCGCAGGCCGCCTGGGTGGGCGCCTTCATCCGCCACTGCTACCAAGACAAGGTCCCGGTTGATTTTGTTTCCACGCACGTCTATGGCGACGACAGCGCTGAAAACGTTTTTGGCACGCACCAGCGGATATCTCGCCGGGACATGGTGGTGCTGGCCGTCAAGAAAGTTCTCGGCGAAGTGAAATCTTCGCCATTGCCCGACCTTCCCATCATCTTCAGCGAATACAACGCCACCTATAGGAACCTCGTGGATGTCACGGATTCCTCGTTTATGGGTCCGTGGCTGGCGGAAACCATCAGCCGTTGCGACGGTCTGGTGGATATGCTTTCCTACTGGGATTTTTCCGATGTCTTCGAGGAGCAGGGCGTGGTGAAGCAGCCGTTTTACGGTGGCTACGGGTTGATCGCGGCGGGACAAATCCCCAAGGCCGCATTCAACGACTTTGCGCTCTTGCACCGCCTGGGCAGCGAGCGACTCCAAGAAAAGGCTGGCCCGGTCATCGTGACCCGGCGCGCTGATGGAACGCTTGCCATCGCGCTGTGGAACTACGCACCGCCGGGGAACACGGGGAGCGCCAGGACTTACAAACTTTCTTTTCAAGGTTTGAGCGGCGTTCATCGCGCGGTCATTTGGACTGAGGACAAGCATCACGGCTCGCCGCTCGCCACCTGGGAAGCGATGGGGAAACCGGATTTTCCCAGCCGCGAGCAGCAGCAAACTTTGCGCCAAGCAGGCCAAATGCCCGGCTCCACGATTGAACCCGTGGCGGGGCACAATCCTTCGCTCGCCCTGACGCTCGCGCCCCATGCTCTCGCGCTGATTGAGGTGAGCCGGTAGTGGACGTGAAACGCTTAGAGGAACTTGCCAAGGATACGCGCGTGACGGTGCGGCGCCATGGTCCGCCTGACCCTGATGGGAAATGCGTCGTCTATTGGATGCAGCGGGCGCAGCGGGCCGTGGACAATCCCGCGCTCAATGTGGCCGTGGAGGCGGCCAATGCTCTGCACAAACCCCTGGTGGTCTTTATCGGCCTGGTGCCTTTTTATCCCAACGCCAACCTGCGCCACTACGCTTTTCTGGCCGAAGGATTTCCCGGCATCGCCAAGGGGCTCGCGCGGCGCGGCGCAGGCTTGGTGCTGCGCCGCCATCCATCTCCGCAACTTGTGGAATTCTGCGAAGAGGTTCGCGCCGCGCTGGTGGTGGGCGATGAAAATCCCGTGCGCGAACCCGAAGGTTGGAGGGTGGAGGCCGCACGCCGCCTGCGCGCGCCCTTTTGGACTGTCGATGCGGACGTGATTGTTCCGTCGAAATTGCTGGAGAAGGAGCAATACGCCGCGCGCACGATCCGCCCGCGCCTGCGCTCCCACCTGGACGAATTTCTCCAGCCGCTGGCCAATCCCAAAGTGAAAATCCCCTGGCGGCCACCCCGGAACTTGCTCTCCTCTCCACCGGACGGCAATCTGCTCGAAGGGTTTCCCATTGACCGCAGCGTGCGGCCCGTCGCGACTTTTCGCGGCGGCACGGAACAAGCTTTGCGCGCCCTCGAGCGCTTCATCGCGCATGGCCTCAAGGGTTACGCCACGAAGCGCAACCGTCCGGAGCTGGACGGAACCAGCCGCCTTTCTCCCTACCTCCACTTCGGTCATCTCGGCCCGCATACCGTGGCCTTGCGAGTGAAAAACGCCGAGGCGCCCCGCGCCGACCGCGAGTCATTTCTTGAAGAACTGATTGTGCGGCGCGAGTTGGCGGTGAACTTTGTCCGCTTCAATCCCCGCTACGACCGCCTGGAAAGCTCGGAGCCTTGGGCCTTGCGAACGCTCGCGGAGCACAGGAAAGACGAGCGTGAATACTTCTATTCCGAGCGGCAATTGGAGAATGGCGAGACCCACGATCCACTCTGGAACGCTGCGCAGCGGCAGATGGTTGTGGGCGGCTGGATGCACGGCTACCTGCGAATGTACTGGGCAAAGAAGATTTTGGAATGGACGCGCTCGCCCGGAGAGGCTTTCAGCCTCGCTGTGCGCCTGAACGATCGCTATGAGCTCGACGGTCGAGACCCCAACGGCTATGCGGGCATTGCCTGGGCGATCGGCGGCAAGCACGACCGCGCCTGGGGGCCGGAGCGCCCCGTTTACGGCAAGATTCGCTACATGTCTTACCAAAGCACTTCCCGCAAGTTTGACAGCAAGCGATACATCCAGTGCATCGAAGCGATTGAGCGAAGAGGCG
>JBJKQF010000299.1:0-17144 GCA_046705545.1 Terriglobia bacterium | reverse complement strand
TGGCGATCGCCAAGAGCTGTGGGTCCGACAGCGGTCTCCTGCAGCTCCCGGCAAGCGAGCGCACCGCACTGTCAAAGCTCGCGGAACATTTCAGCGAACAAGACTTGGCGCGTTTCTTCCAGATCTTGATCCGTGCGGAGGGTGAGATGCGCTATGCCCTCCAGCCGCGCTTCCAGCTTGAGCTCGCCCTCCTCAAAATGGTGCACGTCCGGAAGCTCATGCCACTTGAAAGTCTTCTGGCCGGTTTGCGCGGTAGCGGGCCGACGGAATCCCCCAAGGGCGGGATGAAACCGCCGGGCCGTTTCGCAAACCCTTCTCCAATGTCCGAGACAAGGAGCTCGCAGCCTCCCCCCCGCTTTACAAGCCCTAGGCCTGCGAGCGTACCGCAGGTCCCAAGCCGCCCGGCCGCCACCCGCCCAGCGGCAAGCTCAGCGGCACCTGCGGTTCCGCCGCCCGCCGCGGTTCCGGCCTCACAGCAATCTGAAGATCCGCGCCTGAACAAGATTAAATCCCTAGCCTTCGGGCAGTCCAAACTGCTGAGCAGTTGCCTGGATCCCGTATCGGGCTGGAGGTTTGAAAACGGCGAGGTCCGGTTCATTTTCACGAAAAATAATTCCTGGGCGGTTGATTTCCTGAACGTGCGAGAGCAGCAGGAAAAGCTCCGCGCGGTGTGCGCGGAGGCGCTGGGACAGCCGGTCAAGATTTGTGTTACACTCGATGATCTGGAAGGAACTGATAATAAGAAGACCCGCCGAAGCGCTCGCGAGCGCGCCGAGAGCGATGCAGGGGTGGAAGCAATCGTCAAGAAATTCAACTGCACCCTGGTGGACGTGGTCGATTTAAGCCGGGAGTGAGCGATGAAAAACCTGCAACAAATGCAACAAATGCTCAAGCAAGTTCAGCAGTTTCAGGAGCAGCTTCAGAGGCAGCTGGATGATTTGGTGATCGAAGCCGCGGCGGGCGGCGGCATGGTTTCGATCAAGATGAACGGCCAAAAACATCTGGTTTCCGTGCACATCGATCCGGAAGTGTATAAATCCGGAGACATTGAAATGCTCCAGGACCTCCTGCTGGCGGCCGTCAATGAGGCAAGCCGGATGGTGGACGAGCACCTGTCCAGCCAAATGGGCAGCCTGGCCGGTGGACTCAATTTGCCGGGTTTCAACGTAGGTTAGATCCTCCCGCATACTCTGGCTGACGAAGGATTTCCCTTACATGAAGGAATACACGGCCCCCCTGGCCCGTCTTGTCGATGAGCTCAAACATCTTCCCGGCATCGGCCAGAAGTCGGCCCAACGCATCGCTTTCTACCTTGAGCGTGCCCCTCGCGAGGACGTCCAGCGGCTGGCGGACGCCCTTCTCGATGCCAAGGACAAGATTCGGTTGTGCAGCCTCTGCAACAACCTCACGGAGCTTGATCCCTGCGAATATTGCACCGATCCCCGGCGTGACCCGGAGATCATCTGCGTGGTGGAAACCCCTTACAACGTC
The DNA here is from genome assembly GCA_046705545.1 of Terriglobia bacterium. Taxonomy (GTDB): domain Bacteria; phylum Acidobacteriota; class Terriglobia; order UBA7540; family UBA7540; genus JAMCXS01. The sequence continues at coordinate 15,653 of JBJKQF010000299.1, read as the reverse complement.
GTCTCGGTAGAAAAGACCCATGAGTTCCGTGGACAGTATCACGTTTTGCATGGTGCGCTATCACCGTTGCAAGGCGTGGGCCCGGAGCAGCTCAAGCTTCGCAACCTGATCGAACGGCTGAAGGACGGCAAGGTCCATGAACTGATTATCGCCACCAGCCCGACGGTGGAAGGCGAGGCCACCGCGGTTTATCTGGCCAAGCTGGTCAAGCCGCTGGGTGTAACGGTAAGCCGGATCGCCACGGGGGTTCCGGTGGGTTCAGAACTCGAATTCGCGGATGAGGTCACGATGCTCCGCGCCCTGGAAGGCCGCCGAGAGATGTAATGCGGTCGGGTCCTGCCGCCAGCCAAATGAAAGCCAACGAAGCCCGAGTTGGCGCCAGCCTCAACGTGAGGCCACTTTCTCCAAGAGTTCCGTCAGAGTCCCACAAACTTCCGCAATCTGTTCGTCGTTAAGCCGATTAAAAAACGGCAGCGCCAGCGTGCGCTCTGCAATCCGCTCTGTCAGGCCGAGATCAGTCTTTGGAAACGCCACCGACCGGTACGCCGGCTGAAGGTGAATCGGAGCAAAGTATCTTCCGCATCCAATTCCCCGCCCTTGCATCTGCTCCCAAATCCAGTCGCGATCTTGGCGGCTGAAGCGCCCGGCAAGTTGAACCACATAGGCAAACCAACTGATCTTGCCTTTCGTCACGCTCACCGGGGGCAGGATCAAATCCGGGTGGCCGTTCAATTTCTGGTGGTAGCTCCGAGCGACGGATTCCCGCCGCCGCAGGATGGAATCGATCCGCTTAAGCTGCTCGTTTCCCAGCGCACATTGCAGATCCGTCAATCGATAGCTATACCCGATCTCAGCGTGTTGAAGCCACTCGCTCCCGCCGCGACGCCCCTGGCTACGGAGCGACCGCAGGGAAGCGGCAACTTCAAGGTCATGGGTCACCACGACGCCTCCCTCGCCCGTGGTAATTTGCTTGTTGGGATAGAATGCGAACACGCCCGCGTCGCCGAGCGAACCGGCCTTCCGGCCGCCAATTTCCGTGCCTAAGGCCTCGCAGGCATCTTCGATTAACAGGAGACGGTGCCGCCGGGCGATGTCCTTGATGGCGTGAACATCCGCCGGATATCCGAAAGTGTGGACCAGAAGAACGGCCCGGGTTTTGGGACTGATCGCGTCCTCGATCTTTTGAGGATCCAGAGTGAGTGTTTCTGGTTCGATTTCCGCGAAGACGGGTACGGCCCGCTCATAGCATGTGGCATTTGCAGCGGCCACAAAGGCAAAGGAAGGTACGATCACTTCATCGCCGTCGCCGATTCCCAGTGCGCGCATCAGGAGGTGTAATCCGCCGGTCCCCGAATTAACAGCCACCGCATGCGGCGTCCCGACGTACTCCCCAAAGCTCCGCTCGAACTCCTCCAGCCGCCGCCCTAGACTCAGCGTGCCGCTGCGCAGAACCTGTGTTACGGCTTCAATATCGGATTCGGTGATTTCCGGCGCTGAAAGTGGAATTTGCATTCGGGCAGCAACACTCACGTTTCTTGGGGAGAGTCCCCCAGCGGCATGGAACGCTTGAGAAGCAATGGCTCGCCCAGCGGCGCCTCTGTCATCACCTTCACAATTCTCTCAGAGGCGTGCCCGTCCCCGTAGGGGTTCGACATCCCTGCAAGCGACTTGCGAAATTCAGCGCTTGTGGCCGTGCGCACCTTTTCAACGACTTCGTCCGCGCGAGGCGCCGAGTCCAGAATGTTGCGGGCTCGCTCTCTTCCCTGCTGCCGCATGCCGATGTTCACCGTGGGCAGTTCCAGGGAGGGCGTCTCCATAATGCCGCTGCTGGAGTTGCCAATGACCACCTGGACGTATTGCAACAGGCTCCAATAGGTGAGGAAGTCCAAATTCGTAAACACCTTTCCATTCCCGCGCCGGTCCAGGAAGGATTTAATACGCTCAATCAGCGCGCGGCTGCCGGCGTCAGCGTTTGGGTAGCAAAAGAGCAGTTGCACTGGGAGCGAACCCAGCGCTTCAAATACCGCATCGGCTTCCTGCACCGTATCGCGCAGGATTGTTACAGGATGGTAGGCCACTACCGCCGAAGGGCGCGCGAGGTCAATTTGCAGTCGCGATTCCAGTTCTTTTTGCGCCAACAGTTTTGAGCGGCGCAAATTGTCCAGGGAAAGCGCTCCCGTGCAGTGGACTCGCCATTCTTCCTCGCCCATGGCAATCACGCGGCGGCGCGCCCTTTCCGTCGGAGTGAAATGCAGATGGCTCATCTGAGTCAGGGCGTTGCGGACGGCGTTGTCGATAGCTCCTTCGCTGATCTCCCCGCCTTCGATGTGCGCGATGGGAATTCGCAAAGCCAGCGCGACGGAGGCCGGCGCCAGCATCTCGTAGCGGTCGGCAATCAACAGCAGCAGGTCCGGCCGCAGGGGTCCCAGAACATCCGCAAGGCTGAGGGTTGCGACACCGATGGTTTTGGCCATGCCAATATCGCTGTCTGAGCTTAGAAGGCATTCGACGCGGGCCGCAATTTCAAAGCCGTCTTTCTCAATTTCTCTAACGGTGTGCCCGAACTCCGGCGAAAGGTGCGATCCGAGGACCAAAAGCTTCAGGTCAACCTCCGGATGCTCCGCAAGGTCGCGCAACACCCAGTAAAGGTGGCCGTAGTCAGCACGGGATGAAGTAACGACCGCGACCTTGCGTTTCATGAGGAATGCACCCGTGTCTCGATGGTTTTGATAGATTTCAGAAGTTCCGGACCCGGCCGGTACTCGCGAACCATCCGGCAAACGCGAATCAACAGACCCTCTGCGTCATTCGATTTCAGGCATGACTCCAAACCGGCCATGCCCAAAGCCATCTCTTTCTTAGAGACAGTCGGTGTTCTGACCCGGTCGAGCAGTCCGGCAATCACCGGTTCCCGGCTCTCAAAAGATGAAACCAGATCCTCGCTCATCTTGTCCCCGGGCCGAAGTTCCGTGAAGGCAATCTTGATATCATTTCCCGGAACATAGCCAGCTTTCCGGATCAAGTACTTCGCAAGGTCCACAACCTTGATGGGATCGCCCAAGCGGGGAACGAAAATTCCTCCGCCCTCTTCAAGACTTGCGGTCGCCAAGGCGAGCAGCACGGCTTCTTGGCCGGTGAGAAAATACCGGTTTACATCTGGATGCGTCACCGTCACTGGGCCGTGGCGGCGAATCTGCTCCTCAAAAATGGGGACGACGCTTCCGCGGCTGCCCAGGACGTTGCCGAACCGCAGGGAATTCATGCAGGTCCTCGCCGTGCTCAGGGAAAGCACGATCATCTCCCCCAGGCGCTTGGAGGCTCCCAGGATGCTCGCGGGAGAGACCGCTTTGTCCGTGGAGACAAAAACCATCCTCTCAGCCTGATGCCGAACGGCCGCCTCTGCAACGCGATAGGTGCCAAGAGTGTTGGTTCGAACGGCAGCCAGAGGACGGCTTTCAAGGAGTGGAACGTCTTTTAGGGCCGCCGCGTGAAAGACGATCTCCGGGCGGTACCGGCCAAAGAGGCCGTCCAGAAGTGGCAGGTCGCAGATATCCCCGGGAGCGCTGATGCACTCCGCAAGCCCCGTGGAAGCTGCCAGCTTGGCGTGAAGCTGTTGCAGGTCGTGGTCAGAAAGGTCGAGCAGGATGACAAGCCGGGGACCAGCTTGCAACACCGCCTTGGCCAGCAAGGAACCGATAGAGCCGCCCGCGCCCGTCAACAGTACCGACTTCCCCGCGCAGACGGACGCAAACTCCGAGGCGTCTCCCCGCAGAACCGGACGCCCCAAGAAACCGTCCCATTCCTCGCAGTTGGACCTGCAAACCATTCTTAGCTTGTTAACCCATCAGCGCCACCCGGCACGCCAGTTGATACACTCTCCGCTGCGTGCCCCGTGGGCCATTGGCAAGTGCAGCGCTTACTGAAGCCCTTTCATGACCTCATCGAGCGCCGACTTCGGGGGGCGAACTAAAGATTCGGGAAGAGTGGCCAGGGGCTCTTCAACAACGGTGAGCATTTCGATGAAACTCGGCCGCTCCGTATCCAGGTAGAACAGCCCCGTCAGGATCTCGCCCTTGTCGTGCGACTCCGTGAGAAGCCGCAAGGCATCTTGTTTGCTGGTGGGATCGTAATCCGTCCCCAGCTTTTTCAAAAGCAAGTGCGAGCCGTCGTGGAGCGTGATCTCGGTGGTTGTGCCGGGATCGTACTCAACCGCAATATCTTCGAAGAAGGGGACAAAGCTGACGTCGCCCAAAGGCGCGTCGTGGTCCCGGACGTAGCTGTAGCTCTTAGTCGAGCCCTCGTGATCGTTAAAAGTGACGCACGGTGAAATGACGTCAAGCATAACGGTTCCCCGATGGCCCAGGGCGCCTTTCAGCAGGGCCGAGAGCTGCCGCTTGTCACCTGAAAACGAACGCCCCACATACGTTGCCCCCAGCATAATCGCCAGCGCGCAAGTGTCGATGGGCGGCAGGTCGTTGACGACGCCGGTTTTAAGCTTCGAGCCCAAATCGGCGGTGGCTGAAAACTGCCCTTTGGTCAGCCCGTAGCAGCCATTGTCCTCAATGATGTAGATCATGGGAAGGTTCCGCCGCATCAGGTGGACGAACTGTCCCATCCCAATCGAGGCCGTGTCTCCGTCTCCGCTGACCCCGATGGCAATCAGGGTGCGGTTTGCCAGCATTGTGCCTGTGGCAATGGCAGGCAGCCGCCCGTGGACAGAGTTGAACCCGTGCGAACTGCCTAGGAAATAAGCGGGGCTTTTCGACGAGCAGCCGATCCCAGACAGCTTGGCCACCTGGTGCGGTTCGACGCCCATTTCAAAACACGCTTCGATAAGGCGCTCGGAAATGGCGTTGTGGCCGCAGCCGGCGCAGAGCGTGCTTCGCGCCCCTTTGTAACTGGCAGGCTCCAGCCCGATGCGGTTCACTTTTTTGGGTGGCGATGGAGCAGCGGTAGTTGACATCTTATTTCTTCTCCTCCTGAGACACGATCTCGTCAGTAACAGTCCGCGCGTCGATCGGAATTCCCTGGTAGTGCAGAACGCTGCGGAGCTTTTCCACGTCCTCAGCAGCCACTTCCATGCGCAGCAGATGGAACATTTGCGCGTCGCGGTTCTGTTCCACCACGTAAATGCGCTTGTGGCGCCGGATAAAGTCCATCACCTCGTGGGGAAAAGGAAAGGCGCGAATCCGGCAATAGCTTGCGGCGATTTGATGTTCCTGCTTCAGCTGGTCCAGCGACTCCACAATCGCCCAGTGCGTGGTGCCGTAAGCAATCACCCCGATTTCCGCACCCTCTGCGTCCTCAACCACGGGGGCCGGCACGCGTTGGCGGGCCGTGTCAAACTTGCGGCTCAGGCGGTCCATATTATTGACGTAATCTTCCGGCCGCTCGCTGTACTTGGCCTTCTCGTTGTGGCCGCTTCCACGCGCAAAGTACGCGGCCTTTGGGTGCTTGGTGCCCGGCAGGGTACGATAACCAATGCCATCGCCATCCACGTCCCGGTAACGCTCAAACCCGCCCAATCGGTCCAGGTCTTCAGCGCTAAGCACCTTGCCGCGGTTCAGGGGCTTTTCCGGATACGGGAAAGGGTCGGACATCCAGTTGTTCATGCCCAAATCAAGATCGCTCATCACAAAGACAGGGGTCTGGAATTCCTCCGCCAAATCGAACGCTTCCCCCGCCATCGTAAAGCACTCTTCGACAGAAGAAGGAATCAGCATCAAATGCTTCGTATCTCCGTGAGAAAGGTAAGCGTTCTTCATGATGTCGCCCTGAGCGGTGCGCGTCGGGAGCCCGGTGGAAGGGCCAGCGCGCTGGACGTCAAAGATCACAGCGGGAACCTCGGTATAGTAGCCCAGGCCCATGAATTCCGACATAAGCGAAATGCCAGGCCCCGAGGTCGCCGTCATGGAGCGCGCCCCGGCCCAGCCTGCGCCGATGGCCATGCCGATGGCGGCCAGTTCGTCCTCCGCCTGCACAACCGCGAAGGTCGCCTTGCCGGTCTTCGGATCAATGCGAAAGCGCTTCAAATATTCCGTGAGAGATTCGGCCAGCGAGGAAGAAGGAGTAATCGGATACCACGTGCACACCGTAATCCCCGCGAACACTGCGCCCAGCGCGGCAGCTGAGTTGCCATCGATGATGATTTTCCCGCGCGTCTCGTCCATCCGCTCCAGGTAGAAGCGGCCGCGCTTCGGCAGGTTCTTCTCCGTGTACTCGTAACCCACCTGCGCCGCTTTGAAGTTCAGGTCCACGGCACTGGGTTTCTTCTTGAACTGCTTGGTGAGCGCCGCGCGAATTTCGTCCATGGGGATGCCCAGCAGCTTGGCAAGCGCCCCATCGTAGATCATGTTCCGAACGAGCTTTCGCAGCTTGGCATTTGGACAAACCGGCGCGACGAGCTCATCAAAAGGCACGGGATAAAAAATCACATCGTCGCGGAGCCTTTGGAGGTTCAGCTTGCCGTCATAGATTACGCTGGCGCCGGCCCCGAGGGACATGACGTCTTCTTCGGCGGTTTCCGGGTTCATGGCCACGAGAAAATCAATCTCTTTACGGCGGGCAATATATCCCTGCTTGGAGGCTCGAATCGTGTACCAGGTCGGCAACCCGGCAATATTCGACGGAAACAGGTTCTTGCCTGAAACGGGAATGCCCATCTGAAAAATCGACCTTAACAGCACCGAGTTGGCGCTTTGGCTCCCCGAACCATTGACCGTGGCAATTTGAATGCTTAAATCGTTTACGACTTTTCCCTGCGAGGAAGGAGGACGCGTTTCCTTTAAGGCTACATCAGTAATTCCCATCAATACCCTCAAGAAAGTTGTTACGTTTATTATGATGCCGCCGGCCCGGACTTGTTCTCCACGACTTAAGTCGGAACATCATTGGCGGCGGTGTTGCCTTTCGCTTAATTTCTGAGGCCTGGGAACAAAAGGTGAGAACTCTTGGCTGGAATCGCCGCCAAGCTCTCGCTCGGCGTTCGCTAGCGGACGCCTGCTTCGGCCATCAGAATTATTATAGCAGAACCTCCCCTTCATCAACCCGCCCGGGCCAAAATGAGAAGGATGCCTGGTGAGAGGGCGGTTTCCAGGTTTAAAGTGCGCCGCCAGCCTTAAAAATAGTGGCAGGCATTCCCTGACGCTCCAACTATGTTAGGATCACCATATTGGTCGCTGGCTGGAGAAAGCACAGAGAATGAGGCACACCCATGGAAAACAAGAAGGGCCATAAGGTATTCAAGTTTGAAACTGGGGTTCACTGGACGCAGGCGCGCGAATGCACCATCTCGAGCCCCGGCAAATCGGAAGTCTCGATCTCCAGCCCTCCCGAATTCAAAGGCTCCCCCGGGCTTTGGTCCCCAGAAGACATGTTCGTGGCTTCGGTAAACGTATGCACGTTGATGACGTTTCTGGCATACGCGCGCCACAAGAACCTGGATCTGGCAGGGTATGAATGTTCAGCGGAAGGTTTTCTGGAATATTCGGACGGGAAATACAGATTTACGGAAATTGCGCTTCATCCGCGTCTAACGCTGAAATCCGAGGGGGCCGTCGAGCAAGCGCGCACGGTGTTGAACGATGCCCATAAAAACTGCCTGATCACCAACTCCATCGTGTCCGAGGTTAAAATCTTTCCTGAATTTCATGTGGCGTCGCAGGCAAGCTGAGCAGAAGAGAGTAATTCCGGCGGCAACAATGCGTAAAATGCCGAATCTACTTTCTTCGCGCGCGGCGAGAAGGAGCGCGACCCGAGGGTTGCCCAGCGAGTTTCAACAATAGGCGTGACAGCCGGTCGGAATCGTGGCGCGCCACGCCGTCTTCCGCAAGAAGCAGAGGCGCACAAATCGGAGAAGTTCCCAAGGCCCGAACCCGCTCCAGGTCACGAGCGACGGGTTCGGCACGCTCAGCCGCGTAGCGCTTTCGCATGGATGGCGGAAACGCCCGGTTGTTGAGGACCACATAATCAAAGACGGATCGGTTGACATGCTCTACGATGGCTTGAAGATGGTCAGCCACGCTATATCCCCGTGTCTCGCCGGGCTGGGTCATCAAATTTCCGATATAAACCTTCGCGGCCTTTGAACGCGCAATGCGTTGCGGGATGCCGGAAACCAGCAGATTGGGAAGCAAGGAAGTATAGAGCGATCCAGGGCCGAGAGTAATCAGGTCCGCTTGTTCAATGGCTCGGAGAGTTTCCGGCAGCGGCCGGCAGCGGGCCGGAACAATGGACAGCCGGCGAATCGGAACACTCGTCCCATGAATACGCGCTTCTCCCTCCACGCACCGTCCATTCGCAAGGATGGCTTGCAGGTGCACGTCATCCAGCGTGGAAGGGAATATCTCCCCGCAAACCGCTAGCACTTCACTTGCCAGCTTGACGGCAGTCGAAAAGTCGCCCGTCAGGTTGGTCAAGGCCGTCAGGAATAAGTTCCCCAGGCTGTGGCCTCGCAGTCCCCGTCCGGCAGCAAACCTGTAGCTAAACAGCCGGGTCATGATCTTCTCGTCTTCAGCGAGGGCCACCAGGCAATTCCGGATGTCCCCCGGTGGAAGCACGCCAAAATCACGGCGGAGGCGCCCAGAACTGCCTCCTTCGTCCGTAACGGTCACAATGGCTGTAAGCTGGGAAATTCTAGGCTTTGATCCGCGCGCGGGCCCAACCACTACGTGGCGTTTCAAGCCCCGTAACAGGACCGCCAGCCCCGTTCCGCCTCCGATGGCAACAACCTTCATGGCTCGTTTCCGTTTCTGTCCCCTGGGGGAGAATTACAAGATTGAGACTATCGGCACAATGCAACATTTCACTGATGGCTGCTCACCCAAGCGCCGGCAAGGCTTGCATCGGCAGTCAGGAAATGAGAAGTTTTGCGCTCTTGAAGGGCAGCGCACCGGAAGAGGAGAGCCCCCTATTGCGTATTCCTCCCTCTTACGAAGAAGAGAGGCCAACAAGCCTTCCAAAACGCGGATCGGCAGCCAGAGGTTGGAAGTCTTCATCCAGGCGCGCCTGAACGCGATTCGCGGGCCGAAGTTCGATGGCTTTCTGTAGATGGGTCAATGCGGCATCCAAGTCACCCTGGAGCCCATGGGCGGCAGCCAGGGCATAATGCACGTGCTCTTGCTTGGGCGCCATTTTGTCGGATTTATTGAAAAGCTGAATTGCCAGCTCAGTGTCACGGCTGTTCAAGGCAGCAATGCCCCGCAGGTAATGCTCCTCAGCCGTTCTCGGAGCCGCCGCTTGCCGCGTCTTCCGCTCACAAAGACGCAGGTGCATGCGGGCCCGCTCGGCCAATTCTTGCACCGAGCTGGTTGCAACCTTTTCAAAAAGCGTGGTCGCCTTTTCGTATTGCCGTTTCCGGAAGTATCCAAGAGCAACTTCAAAATTCTTTAGCGAGGCTTGATAGCTCTCCCCTGTCCTGGCGCGACCACTGGCAGCCTGTGAGGCTCGGCGAGAGGATAAAGCCTTGGGTGCAGGCCGGGATTTTGCGGAAACACGCCCGCGGGAGGCTGGCTTCCGCAAGGAAGCGGCCTTGGAGGCACTCTTCGGCCTCCTCTGGACAGTTCTTTTGCTGTTTCGAGTCCCATTGGTTTTATTTCGGCCAGCTCGCTTAAGCATATTATTTCCTTTGGGTTACGTGCAGGGACCAGGCATTTCTTATGATTAATCATAGCAATTTTTAGCCCAATAGTCAAACCGTGGTCTTTGCCGCATTTAAGGGACGGCGAATTCGTTCTTGACAACTTCTGGCTAACCCAACGATTCTAAAAATTATGGTTCGGGTGGGGCTATGTTGCATTTGTTGATTCTTTTGGGGCTTTGCTGCTTTTTTTTGGCCAGCCAACTTTTCTGGTTCTACTGCCTGGGTAAAATCGCTTTCCGTTTCATACCCAGCAAGCGCGTCCAAGCGTCCCTAGCGGCGACCGCAGCGGCTCTATACGTCTCCCTATTCGCATACAATTTTCTGTGGGCCCCGCGCCACTCAAGTTCAACATCCCTAACCCTGAAAGCTGCTCTTCTGCAAGCCCCCTTCCGGTGGTGGCTCTTCAGTTCCCTGCTGGGTCTTGGAGTGGTCCTGCTCTTCAGCGCCCTCAAACTTGCCTACGGCGCAGGAAGCGCTCTTTATCGAAGGTTACGCCTCAAGGAGCCGCCGGCTTCCCCCAGCGCCCACGCACTGAGCCGGCGAGAATTCTTCTCAAACACTGCAAGCGCCGTGGGAAGTCTGCCCTTCGCCGCCTGCGCTTACGGCTTTCTGATTGGGCGTCTAAATTTCGAGAAGACTTTTATTCGCATAAAGTTGGAGCGCCTGCCCCGGTCGTTTGAAGGCTTCCGCATCGCACAGCTTTCGGACTTCCACATCGGTCCTTTCATGGGCTCCCGGGAAATCCGCAAAGTGGTCGCAATGACCAATGAGCTCAAAACGGACCTTATCGTGCTGACCGGGGACTTTGTGACATGGGACGCCTCAACGCAAGGAGTGGTTGTTGAAGCTCTCACAGGGCTGAAAGCGCCTTACGGGATCTACGGATGCCTGGGCAACCATGAAGAGTGGACGCACACCCAGGCTTCGATCACGCGGCTATTTGCGGCTCAGGGAGTCAAGATTCTGCGCCAGGAGCAGGCCACGATCAAGGCTGGCGGGGAGCAACTTAATCTAATTGGCGTTGATTTCCAGTCTCATTCGAGAATGGGCCACCATGGCGAAGGATATGTTCGCCGGTATCTGGAAGGGGTTGATCAGCTCATCGACCCCGATACGGCCAACATCCTGCTCAGTCACAACCCCAATACTTTTGACCGGGCCGCCGAACTGGGCATTGATCTAAGTATCTCTGGACACACCCATGGAGGACAGGTCTCACTGGAATTCATCAGCCCGGATCTTTCTCCGGCTCGTTTGATGACCCCGTATGTGGAAGGCTACTTCAAAAAGCCGGGAGGACAGCTTTACGTCAACCGGGGAATCGGCACCATCGGGGTTCCCATCCGCTTCGATGCCCCGCCTGAAATCACCGTCTTCGAATTAACGCGCGGAATCTAGCACCGGAACTTCCCCTCTTGCTTCGTGCAGCCTTCACTCCTTCCGGTTCAGTGCGAACACACTCATGGACTTCCTGAAATAGTGGAGGGAACAGGTTGGGCAGCAGCCAGAAAGTCCTTGCCGCGGTTTTCGCGGCCCAAAGCGAGTACCAATCCCACCACAACGATGACCACTACCTCAAAGCCCGCCATCGCCCAGCCATAACCCACAAGGTCCCGCAGTGCATACTCGATGGTGTTGGTTGGCGCTGCAATCAAAATTCCCAGGTGATATGCCAAGCCCGGCAGCAGGCCCCGAATGGAGTCCGGGGATAGTTCACTCAGGTGGGCTGGAATGATTCCCCACGCTCCCTGAACACCCATTTGCATCAAGAAAGCCCCCGCCGTCAGAACTCCGACGGAACCCCCAAAAGCCCAAAAAGGAATTACCACGAGAGAAACCCCTAAGGCTGTAAGCATGCTGCGCCGGCGTCCGACGCGTTCCGAAAGGAAACCAAAAAATATTGACCCCAGCACCGCTCCCAGGCTATAGAGCACCGCGATGTCCGAAACTGTGCTGGGCTTAATGTGGTGCGCGGACTTCAAGAAATCGGGATACAGATCCTGCGTGCCGTGGGAAAGAAACATCATCATGGTCATCAACAGCACAAGGTAGAGAAAGCTTCTCCAATTCCGGCCGACGGCGCGAAGAATGCCGCGAATATCCTTCTCACGGTTCTTAAGCCAGGCTTCTGACTCCGGGACTCCTGCGCGGATATACAAGACCAGCAGTGCGGGCGCGGCCCCAACCCAGAACATGGCGCGCCAGCCCCATGCGGGCAAGATGAAGCGCGCGGCCACAGCCGCCAGGAGGTAGCCGATGGGATAACCGCTTTGAAGAACCCCGGAGAGGATCCCGCGCCAGCGCCTCGGCACCGTCTCCATCGTCAGGGAAGCGCCGATCCCCCACTCACCCCCCATGCCTAAGCCATACAATCCGCGCAAGATAATAAATACCGTAAAGGAGGGAGCAAATCCACAGAGCAACTCGATGATTGAATAGAAAGCGACATTGGCCATCAGCGTCGCACGGCGTCCGTACCGGTCCGCGAGAAGTCCAAAGAGAAACGCCCCTGCGGGCCGCGAGGCCAATGTAACCGTCAATGTCCATACAATGGCGGTCTTGGAAACCTGGAAGCTATTCGCGAGTACATCCACCAGAAAGACGACGACAAAAAAGTCAAATGCGTCGAGCATCCAGCCAAGGAAACAGGCAATGACGGTGTGCCAGTAGCTGGCTCCAACAAAGGAACCTCGCGTCGGCGTGATTCCGGAAGGGTCGTTTGCCATGAGTTTTCGGCCTTATAGGGAGGTGGAAACCCTTGCCAGACCCTCCGACAGGGCCAACGGGCTTTCCTCGGCTTCCGGGAAAGGACCGCCATCCCACGGAGCAACCTACCGGTCCGGCCGGGGGCATCTCCCGGCAATCTCTGCAACTATACGAGATACAACCACGTCGGTGTAGGGGGACACAAGAGATTTTTTTGAGCGGCTCCAAGGCGCAAGAGCGGCACCAACCCAGACGAGGTTCTCCCAGGAACCCTGCCCGGCACAACCCCATCGCCACTAGGGTTCGAAACGAATGTCTGTTAGGTGGGATAACAACTCAGAAAAATTAAAGACGTCCTGACTCGAGGGATTATAGGCGCTCGTAATCCCCAAGAACCGAACCTCGGCGGGCTGGGTTGTCGGGATGAGGAACTTCCCTTTTTCGGTGCGCCCGTTCGTGAGCCGCAGCGTAATTTCGTTTTTCTGAATCCGCGCCCCGGCAACCTGTGAAAAGCCCACGCTGTCCGCTCCTCCGCCGTCGAGCTGGAGCGGAAACGAGGTCACGGCAGGCACTGCTTCAAAGAAAGTACCTTGTCCGGCGGGCGGGAAGAAATCAATATAAGCATCATAAACCTTGGTGGTTTTACCGCCCGTGTCTGTGACCGTTACCGTATAACCAAATTGCTTCCACAAAGCCACAATCCGTTGCCGGTCCTGGGGTGTGCTGGTCACCACGGTGTACGGCAGGCTGCCCTGACTCAACTGAACCTTTTCAACCCGCCGTTGCCGCAAATCAAAATGCTTGTAGACAAGAATTGAAGAATCTTCCCTTATCAGGATAGCATCGCGCTGAACAACTTCAGGCCTTCCCCGGGAATTGGTTCGGTAGATCGTATCGGCCTTGAAGGGAAGCGGCCCTGCCACGAGCGCGGACGCCAACACCAACCCCTGGATCCAAGTTCCTGGTCGCATAAAAGATGGCGCATTCATCCGCTGGCAGAGCCTCCGCATCGTAAAGCGGATTTACCTATTTTGCTTCAACTGCGTCTGAACACCGCCCTTCAGCGTCTGGAGAATCGCCTTGGCGGTAGCAGCATTAGGCCCATTCGGATCGAGTTTCAGATATGTTTCATAGGCCTCGGCGGTTCCAGGAGGAGCGATCACATTCCCCTTGGGACCGGTCGTCGCTTTGCCGATAAGCGCCTGCCCTTCCCAGAAATAGCCATTCGCATTCTTCGGATCAGCCTGGACCACCTTCTTGAACGCTGCGAGGGCCTTATCCATATCCCCTGCGTTATACATGATCGCACCGATATTGAAGTAATATCGCGACGCGCCCGCCGGATCAAGCTGGGCCGCTTTTTCATATTCCGCTTCCGCCTCGTTATACTTCTTCGAGTCAGCGTAAACACTGCCAAGGTTATTGTGCAAAGAAGCGTCGCTCGGATTCATTTGGATGGCTTTTTGATAGGCGTCCTCAGCTTGCGGCAATTCCCTCGCTTTCTGATAGGCGTTCGCAAGGAGCATCAGGACTGAAAAGCGATTCTTTGGGGTCTTCGCCAGAGGTTGAGCTTTTTCGAAAGCTGCGACAGCCCCCTTGTAATCCTTCTGTTGATAGAGCTTCTTGCCCTCCTCAAACAACGATTTCAAATCGGTAAAATCCTTTAGTTCTTTCGCCCGCTTTGCTTCCGCCTCTTGCTGCGCTTTCTTTTCAGCCTCAATCTGTTTGGCAAATTCCGGATTTTCTTTCATCTTCTTCTGCTGCAACTGCTGCTGCTCCTCCTTCTGTTTCGCCAGCAGTTTGGGGAGGTCAAAATCCACCGTGACGGTATCTATTTTGGTCTCTTGCTTGTCAACAGAATAAAGCTTCTCGCCGTTAGGGCTGAAGATGGTAATTGTGTACTTGCCAAAAGGCAGGCCCATATAGACATATTCGCCCTTCTTGTTCGTTTTAACCTTGTAAACTTGGTGGACCCCCTCCTCCGAGATGGTTACTTCGCATTTAATACAAGGCGTCTCTTTACCTTGAGTCACTGTCCCGCTAAAGCCGCCACTTTGGGCAAATCCCGGCACTGCCATCCCCACAGCCGAAAGCAAAACAAAAAGGCCGGCTAGTTTTCGCACTGATGACACACTCATTTCTTCCTCCTCGGCGCCGACAGCCCGCAATCATTCCTAACATCATCGCATGGGCCGTGCAGCTCTTCTCGTTCTATATGCTAAAGATTTTTCACAGCCTCAGACTACGGTCTGAGACCTCGCCCCATATCGGGGACGTTCGGCATAAGCGATCGGGTCTTCCAGGTTCGCTTCCTCAAAAGCCCGCAGGCGCAACGCACAACTATCGCATACTCCGCAGGCCAAGTCTTGATTTTTATAGCATGACCATGTGAGGTGAAGGGGCGCGCCCAGATCCACTCCCTTCCTCACAATCTCGCTTTTGCGCATCCCGATCACCGGGGTCAGAATCTCAAGCTCGGTTTCGGGCCTTGTCCCCAAAGCGATCAATCGGTTGAAGGCGGCGTAATATTCAGGCCGGCAATCGGGGTAGCCGGAGCTGTCTTCCGCTACAGCCCCAATGAAAATCTTGCGGGCGCCGAGCACCTCTGCCCAAGAAACGCCGATTGAGAGAAAATGAGCGTTCCGGAACGGAACGTAACTCGTGGGAATGTCCTTGCGGGCTAAATCGGCGGACTCGACCGGAATCGACAGATCCGTCAGGCTCGACCCGCCCACTTGCTTCAAGTGATTGAGATGGCAAATCAAGCGCTGTTCAGCCTTGTAGAAATCCGCCACCGCCTCAAAGGCCTTTCGTTCCCTTTCCTCGGTCCTCTGTCCGTAACCCACGTGCAGGAGCGCCAAGCGGTAATTGAGGTTTGCGAGGGCGATGGTTACGCAACTATCCATGCCGCCACTGGCCAAGACAACCGCCAGAGGTTTTTCATCAGTGTTCATGCTTTCACACACGCTGATTGCTATCCCATTCCTTCCCGGCTTTCGATAAACCGCACGACAGGCACTGCCGCCATTTCATCCCCCGGCGCTAAACTCCGCGCATCTCGGGGTCCCAAATAAACTTGTGAAGCTGCAAGCCCATCCGGACTTCCAGGCCGTCCCGAAGAATCCACTCGGCGAGCTGGCGGGGCGGCAACTGTCCAAAGACAGGGGAAAAAACAATTTCGTCCACGCGGTCGCCAAGCGACTACGGAGCCAAAAATTCACGTGCGTAATGGTAATCCGCTTCATCGAGGATCACAAACTTGGCCTGATCCTTGCGTTCCTACACCTCATGATTGTCTAAAGTGAAC